>JBBKVS010000163.1:0-13388 GCA_037968555.1 Lysobacterales bacterium
CAATGATCGGAAAAACAAACCGGTACCACACGTGCATCAAAAGACGACAAGCCTTTGCTCAGCATGATGTGATCAATGGCTCGTTGTGGCTGCCAGGAAGGGTAAGTCGGCAGGTCGATAGTCGGAGTAGCCAGCTCGAGCCTGGCACAGAAAGCCTCGGTTTCCGGGCTGGTCACGGGCGCATTGAGATCGCCCATGACAATCAGCCGGTCGGCTGATTCCAGCTTGTCGGACAGAAACTCCAGTTGCTGTTTGCGCGCCCGCTTTCCCAGCGCCAGATGCAGTACCGCCACTGTCAGGCTGTCCGCACCCTGGCCATAACGCAGCACCAGAGAACCGCGCCCCGGTATGGGCCCCGGCAGGCGGTATTCATCCACAGCATCCGGTTCATAGCGGCTGAGGAAACCATTGCCGGCATAAGCGACGTTACCCACTTTGCGATTGGACTGGTGACACCAATAAGGCATGCCGGAATGTCCGGCAATGTAACGGGATTGATTGATAAAACCGGATCGCAGACTACCGGAGTCCACTTCCTGCAGGGCCACCATGTCGTAGGATTTGATCAGGCTGGCAATGCTGTCGAGATTTTCGGTGCGCTGGCTGTGCGGCAGAATCTGCCGCCAGCTGTGAGTTACATAACTGTGATACGAAGTCGTGGCTGTACCGGCCTGGATGTTGAAGCTGAGCAGGCGCAGCTGTTGCGGCCCGCTGTCGTGCGGGCTGTCCACTTGCATATCAGGCCAGCCCGGCCGGAGTACAAATCAAATCAACTCTCTTCAGTTACCGCAACTGCAGTAGTTTCTTCCACTGATACTGCAGTGGCTTCTTCCTGGACTTCAACTGCAGCCTTAGCGCTGGTCGCAGCACCCGCTGCCAGTTCTTCTGCAATTAAGTAGTCCACCACCGCCAGCATCTGATCATAATTTGCCACGGCGGCATTGCCGGCAACCAGGTACTTGCCATTAACGACAATATTGGGTGTGCTGTTGACGCCGGAGTCCATCAGAAAACGCTGATCGCGACGCATTTTGGCGTCCACGGCAAAGGATTGCGAAGTGGCGATAAATACTTCCGGCTTGATGTCGTAAGCGGCGTAAAACGCTGCCAGTTCATCCATGGACTTCAGCACTTCGCGTTCTTTCCAGATTTTGTCCATCAGTGCGGCATGTGCCTTGTCAGCAACGCCCATGACATCTGCGGTGACGTAGGCGCGGGCATACAACTCCCAGGTGCCACGTCCGAATACTACCGGATAACGCACGAATTTGACCGACTCCGGCAAGCGCTTCAACCAACTCTGCACATAAGGCTCAAACGTTGCGCAGTGTGTGCACATGTAGCTGAATGCCTCCACCACTTCGACAGCGCCTGGGCGGGACGCTGGAGCGTTATCTATGGGTGTGTAGTGCACACCAGGCTGGTATTTGGGTTCTGCCGCCATGCCCAGACTGGCAAACACCAGCATTGAGGCAGCAGCAACTACAGCAGTAATTAAACGGATTTTCATCAAGCACTCCAAAATTCAATCAGTATTTTTTACCGAACGCCATCAAACAGACCGCGCTTCGGCACATGGGTTCATTCTGCAAGCAGATACAGCCCCTGGATGTAACTGGCCAAAGCGGCAATTTCGTCATCACTCAGTTCAGCGGCTACGCCATTCATTACGAGACTATTGGCATCTTTTTCACCCCAGTTTTCACCGGCGCGAAAACGTTCCAGCATCTTGGCAGTATAAACGCTGTGCTGGCCTGCCAGTGCAGGATAGCCCGCCAGAGGGTTGCCTTCGCCAGCAGGGCCATGACAGGCCGTGCAGGCTGGCACGCCGGTTTCTGCATTGCCAGCGCGCCACAATGTTGCGCCCAGTGCGCTGAGGCTTTCATCGGCTACGCCGCCGTTATTTTTCTGGCCGGAGAAAAAAGCGGCCAGATCGGCAAAGTCCTGTTCGCTCATACCGCCCACGATACCAGCCATTTCGGGTACGGGTCGTGCACCCGATTTGATCAGGGCAGACTGACGTTCCAGGTAAGCCGTATGCTGTCCGGCCAGCTTGGGCCACTGTGGAACCATGCTATTGCCGTCTGCACCATGACAGGCAGCACAGATCGCTGCTTTGGACTTGCCAGCAGCAGCATCACCTTCAGCCAGTGCGGGCAGGCTGAGCAGTAAAAGCAAGCCGGCAACAATCCGGATGCATGCATTCATGGAAATTTCTCCTGGTAATTCGTTGGATCAAACAGGCTGTAGGATGATTCAGGCTAGAATGACGGAATATTATCGCGGTTTAAGCCGCCACGTTCCAGCCCGACAATGGCAAAAATGAAAACAGTTAGCCGAACAGCCCGTAAATTCCAGCGTACCGTACACAATCCCTATCGCCAGGCTGAATATGTGATCAGTGCGCATAATCTGCACCAGTTGCCAACTGACGAGGGTTGGGAAGTCGCCTTTGCTGGTCGCTCGAATGCAGGCAAATCCAGCGCCATCAATGCTTTGACTGATCAGAAATCACTGGCCCGCACCAGCAAAACGCCGGGCCGTACGCAGCAAATTGTGATTTTCAATATCGATGAGCAGCGCCGCATTGCTGACCTGCCAGGCTATGGTTACGCCAAAGTCCCAGCCAAGTTGCGCGATCACTGGAAGGAAATACTGCAGGTTTATTTTGAATCCCGTTTGTCCTTGCGCGGCGTGGTGCTGTTAATGGATATACGTCACCCCATGCGCCCTTTTGACCAGCAAATGGTGACCTGGTGTGAGTCCAAAAACCTGCCTGTACACCTGGTATTGACCAAGGCAGACAAGCTGAAACGCGGCCCGGCGCAATCCACCCTGCTGAAACTGCGCCGTGACTTGCCAGCAAACGCCAGTGCCCAGGTGCTCTCCATCCTCAGTGGCGAAGGCAAGGATGCCCTGGTCACACGGCTGAATCAGCTCTACGAATACCCCTCCGCAACTTCCACCGAACCGGCTGCAGACGATAATATGGACAGCGCAGCCAAGAGGAAAGAAACATGAGTTTTCCGGCCACACGCATGCGCCGCATGCGCGCTAACGAATTCAGCCGCAGGCTGATGCGCGAGACACAACTGACTACCGCTGATCTGATCTGGCCGGTTTTCGTACTGGAAGGTGAGGGCCAGGTGGAAAATGTCGCATCCATGCCCGAAGTGCAGCGCATGAGCATAGATCGCCTGCTGCCCGCTGCCCGACATGCCTATGACCTGGGTATTCCCGCCATTGCGCTGTTCCCCATTGTTTCTGCTGCAGCCAAATCGGCTGATGGCCGCGAAGCCTGGAACCCCGATGGCCTGGCGCAACGCGCTGTGGCCGCTTTGAAAGAGCAAATTCCCGGCCTGGGTGTGATCACCGATGTGGCGCTGGATCCTTTCACCACCCACGGCCAGGATGGCTTGATCGATGAGACCGGCTACGTGATGAACGACACCACGGTGGATGTGTTGGTGAAACAGGCTCTGTCGCATGCTGAAGCCGGTGCGGATGTGGTGGCTCCTTCAGACATGATGGATGGCCGCATCGGAGCCATACGCCAGGCGCTGGAAACCGAGGGATTCAGTAATACCCGTATCCTCGCTTATGCTGCCAAATACGCTTCCGCCTTTTATGGCCCCTTCCGCGACGCGGTGGGTTCAGCTGCCAACCTGGCCGGAGGCAACAAGTACTCCTACCAGATGGACCCGGCCAACAGCGATGAGGCGATGCGCGAAGTGCAGCTGGATATCGAGGAAGGTGCCGATATGGTTATGATCAAGCCGGCCATGCCCTACCTGGATATCGTGCGGCGAGTGAAGGAAAAATTTGCTGTGCCCACTTTTGCCTATCAGGTGTCGGGTGAGTACGCCATGCTGAAAGCCGCCGCCGCCAACGGCTGGCTGGAAGAACGGCCGGTGGTACTGGAAGCCCTGACCGGCATACGCCGCGCTGGCGCCGATGCCATTTTGACTTACTACGCCGTCCAGGTTGCCGAGTGGCTGCAGGAAAAAGCCTGATCCGGCTGGCGGTATTTGGTTACCCGATAGCGCAATCGCTGTCGCCGGCCATACACGCCCATTTTGCCGATCAATTTGGCCTGGATATCGAATATCAGGCGATTGCCGCCCGGGAAGCAGAGTTTCCACAGCTTTTGCACCAACTGGCCGATCGTGGCGCACTGGGCTGCAATATCACCGCGCCCCTGAAACTGGCTGCCTGTCAGGCCGCAGATGAACTCAGTAGTGCGGCCAGGCTGGCCCGCGCGGTTAACACCCTGGTATTTCGTCAGCCTGGCAATTGGTATGGCACCAATACTGATGGCGCGGGTTTAATGCGTGACTTACTGCGCCTGCTACCGCAAGGACTGGGCGGCAAGCGCATATTAGTGATCGGTGCGGGGGGTGCGGCGGCTGGTGTGTTGGGCCCTTTGCTGGAGCAAGCTCCAACGGAACTGCTGATTGCCAATCGCCAGGCCAGCAAAGCCACCGAACTGGCTCAACGATTCACTCAATTGGGTCCGATAGGTGCCTGCGCTTTGGCGGATTTACCCACGGCAGGGCCTTTTGATTTGCTGATCAACGCAACCTCATTGGGCCACCAGGGGTTAGCGCCAGAGATTCCCAGCCCCTGTTTTGCAGTTGACAGCTTTTGCTACGACCTCAATTACGGCGCAGCAGCCCGGCCCTGGCAGAAAATCTGCGCGGAACAAGGAACGGAATTCAGTGATGGGCTGGGTATGCTGGTGGAACAGGCCGCTTTGGCTTTTGAGCTGTGGACCGGTCATGCGCCAGCAACGGCGGCTGTGCTGGACGCCTTGCGTAGCCAAATGAAGCCGTAATAAGTCTCTGGGTTGATTCAGGAACGCAGGCAGCGCCAGCAATTCACCAGTGTCACGCTGGCTTGCAGCAGCACCAGTGCAGGCATAAGCAGAATCAGTGTTTTCAGCAAGTAAACCCAGGGCAAGCCACTGGCTTCACGTGAGCCTTCCTGGATCTGCCAGGACACGGCGACGTAATTCCAGGAAACCACCATCAGGAAAATGCAGAAGGGTGCCAGGAATACCAGGATGCCCAGCGCATCCACCAGGGCTTTTTGCCGGGGTGTGCGATCGCGGTAGAAAATATCCACCCGCACATGCTCATCGCGTTGCAAAGCCCAGGCGGCTGCCAGCATGAATACGCAGGCATGCAAATAAACGATGCTGTCCTGTAACCAGATCCAGCCCAGGTTGAAGGCGTAGCGGCAGACCACGACGGTAAAAGTCACCAGCACCATGGCCAGGGTCAGCCAAGCCACTGCCTGGCCTAGCAGCGTGATGAGGCGGGCTGGCAAGCTGTTTACAGAATCGTAAGTGGCTACCTGATTCAATCCCACTCCTTGACCTTCCAATAAACCGGCCGTACAGGCTCCAGGCCTTTGGTTGGTGCTGTCTCCAGCCGGCCGTCACCATCGCTGTCTATGTAGTAATAGGGCACACCTTTATCGGGTATGACCTTGACCATGTAAACCTGCCCGCCACGGCTGTACTCTTCAATGCGCCTGCCTTCCTCGTCACGAATGGTGACGGTGGGTTCGAGCTGCTCATCCTGCACCTTGGGCGGCAGGGGCTCTTCATTCTCATTCCGAGGCGGATCTTGTGGCGAACTCTGAGCTGCATTTTCGGATGGAATTTCAGGTGGAATTTCCAGTTCATTCTGCGCTTGAGCTGCAAACGGAAGCAGCGGTGAAAGTAATATCAGTAGCGTCAGGGCGGGGTTTTCGCCCAGTCGCCTGGTATTCGCCCGGTTCGGTTTCATCACAATTATCTCCTGCCACAACAGCGCACTGGGGTAGACTGGGCCCTTGAAATTTCGTTGCAACCGGACAAAAAAAGCTTTGGAAAACGAATTTATGGGCCCAGCAGCGGGAAAATCCTGAATTTTCAGGATTTTCCTTATCTGAATGATAACAGACCAAACCAGTACCCGAATCATCGCGAATTGATATGAAACCAAGACCTGTCATTTACCTGGTAGATGGATCTTCCTACATCTATCGTGCTTTTCATGCCCTGCCCAACCTGACCAACAGCCATGGCGAGGCTACCGGCGCCATACTCGGTGTGGCCAACATGTTGCGCCGCCTGTTACAGGAAAATGACCCCGAGCACATTGCCATCGTCTTCGATGCCAGGGGGCCGACTTTTCGTCATGAGCTCTATGCCGAGTACAAGGCCAACCGGCCATCCATGCCGCGCGAATTGTCCGAGCAAGTAGCGGCCATACTCCAATTCGTCAAATTGCTGGGTTTGCCACTGCTGCAAGTGGAAGGCGTGGAAGCGGACGACGTGATCGGCACGCTCAGCCGTATCGCCGAAGAGCAGGGCCTGGATTGTGTGATCTCAACCGGCGACAAAGACCTGGCGCAGCTGGTGACGGAACACACCAGCCTGGTTAATACCATGACCGATACGCACATGGACCAGGCTGGCGTGCTGGAGAAATTTGGCGTGCGGCCGGACCAGATCATCGACTTCCTGACTCTGACCGGCGACAAGTCGGACAATATCCCGGGCGTGGATAAATGCGGCCCCAAGACCGCCGTGAAATGGCTGGATCAATACCAGACTCTGGATGGCGTGGTGGAACATGCCGATGAAATTGGCGGCAAAGTTGGCGAGTATTTACGCGCAGCATTGCCCACCTTGTCCTTGTCACGGCAGCTGGTCACCATCGATCGTGAACTGGATCTGGACACCTCACCCACTGAACTGGTTCGTGGCGAGATGGATTTCGAAGGCTTGCAGCAACTGCTGCAGAAATATGAATTCAGCAGCTGGCTGAAAGAATTGGGCGCCACTGAGACCGAGCAAGCGGCCAGCGCAGAGCAGAGTTATCACACCGTACTGGCCCTGCCGGAACTGGATGCCATGCTGGAACGGCTATTGGCGGCAGAGCTGATCGCTGTTGACACCGAAACCACCAGCCTCGATCCCATGCAGGCCCATTTGGTGGGCTTCAGTTTTTCCGTAACAGCAGGCGAAGCCTGGTATGTGCCAGTGGGTCATGACGGCCCCGGTACACCGCAGCAGCTGGAGCTGCAAACGGTAATCGAAAAGCTCAGGTCCTTGTTGGAAAACCCGGAATACAAGAAGGTTGGCCAGCACATCAAGTACGACATGAACGTGCTGTCCAATTACGACATACAGGTGCAAGGCGTAGCCTTTGACACCATGCTGGAATCCTATGTGTTCAACAGCACCGCCAGCCGGCACGATATGGACTCACTGGCATTGAAGTATCTCAGCCGCCAGACCGTGCACTACGAGGACGTTGCCGGCAAAGGTGCCAAGCAGATTTCTTTCAGCCAGGTGCCGCTGGAACAAGCCAGCCACTACGCGGCAGAAGATGCCGATGTGACTCTGCAATTACACCAACATCTATGGCCTCGATTGCAAGAGCAGAAAGCACTGGCAGCTGTGTTGCAGGATATTGAAATTCCGCTGGTACCGGTGCTGGCGCGCATGGAACAGCGTGGTGTGCTGATAGACGGCGATCTGCTGAAACAGCAGAGCAAGGAAATGGCTGAGCAGATCCACAAGCTCGAAAAGGAAGCCCACAAAGAGGCGGGCGGGCCATTCAACCTGGCCTCACCGATGCAGCTGCAGAAAATCCTGTTCGAAGACCAGGGCCTGCCGGTGATCCGCAAAACACCCAAGGGTCAACCTTCAACGGCTGAAGATGTGTTGCAGGAGCTGGCGCTTGATTACGCATTGCCCAGCCTGATTCTGGAGCACCGCTCTTTGTCCAAGCTGCGTTCCACTTACACCGACAAGCTGCCCGAACAGATCAATCCGAAAACCGGCCGGGTGCATACCTCGTATCACCAGGCGGTGGCGGCAACGGGTCGCCTGTCATCCAGTGACCCGAACCTGCAGAACATCCCTATCCGAACGCCGCTGGGTAGACGCATACGCCAGGCTTTTATCGCGCCGCCCGGGCAAGTCATTCTGGCCTGCGATTACTCACAAATCGAACTACGTATCATGGCCCACCTGTCGGGTGACGAAGGCCTGCTGACGGCCTTTCGCGCCGGTGTGGATGTGCACCAATCCACCGCTGCCGAAGTATTCAGCGTGGAATACGAGCAGGTGGATGGCGAACAGCGCCGTGCCGCCAAGGCCATCAATTTTGGCCTGATGTATGGCATGTCGGCCTTTGGGTTGGCGCGACAGCTGAACATCGGCCGGCACGAAGCCCAGGCCTACATGGACACCTATTTCCTGCGTTATCCGAATGTGCAGCAGTACATGGAAGACACGCGCGAGCAAGCCCGCGAGCAAGGCTTTGTCGAAACCCTGTTTGGTCGCCGGCTGTATTTGCCGGATATCACGGCATCGAACATGCAGCGTCGCCAGGGTGCCGAACGGGCGGCCATCAATGCGCCCATGCAAGGCACGGCGGCTGACATCATCAAGCGCGCCATGATCAGTGTGGATGATTGGCTGCAATCGGAAAAACCTAATGCCTGCCTGGTCATGCAGGTACACGATGAACTGGTACTGGAAGTGGCCGAAAGTGAGCTGGACCGGGTACGCGATGCAGTGGTGGCACGCATGACCGCTGCGGCTGATCTGGCCGTGCCCCTGGTGGTCGATTCTGGCCACGGCAAAGATTGGGATACCGCGCATTGATCCCCTTTGTATTGGCGGTTTCAATGGCCCACCCGCGTTAAGTCAGCCATGTTCAGTCGAATTGTGTTTTGGTGTTTACTACCCATTGCTGCTGTGCAGGGCCTGGCCTTGCGTAAAAAGGCCTTGCGCCTGGCGCCGCCCCCCGGAAATACCTTCGGGCTGTTCGGCCAGCGCCGACAAAACCAGTTCAGCAAAGCCCTTAAAGTTCTGGCCTTAGGCGACTCCATCATTGCGGGCATTGGTGCTACTGGCCAGGAGCAAAGCCTGGCGGCACAGTTCGCCCTGGCCCTGGCCGAAGCCAGTCGGCAGCAGGTCAGCTGGAAGGCCATGGGCAACAGCGGTGCCGACAGTTTCGATTTGCTCTGCAGACTGGAACAGCTGCGAAACGAAGCCCCACCCAACATCGTGCTGATTTCAATCGGTGTGAACGATGTGACGGCGCTGCATGGCAGCAAAAGCTGGCGCGTCAACCTCAACAGCCTGTGCGAGCAATTGGGTGCGCTTTGGCCCGAAGCCGTGATTGTATTCTGTGGATTGCCGCCGATGGGGAAATTTCCTTTGCCGCCGCAACCATTGCGATTTTGCCTGGGCTTGCGGGCCGCATATCTGGACCAAATTGCCGCCGAACTGATCGACAATTATGCGGGTATGTTGCATATTCCTACTTTGATCGACCCGGCCGAGCATGACTTCTGCCCCGATGGTTTTCATCCATCCGACAGCGCTTATACCGGCTGGGGCCAAGAAATGGCCAAGATCGTACTCAACCTTTATCCCAAATGCTCAGGAGCATAGCTTTGTGAATAATCCAGCTTCAAATTACCCCGCTGTACCGGAAGATGTTGCCAGCCCCGAAAGCCTGGTGGCTGCCGTTTATGACGCCATTTCCGGCCCGCGTGGCGAGCGTGACTGGAACCGCATTCGCAGTTTTTACCTGGAAGGTGCCCATCTTATTCCCACCGGGCTGCGGGCCAATGGCGAACATGGCTTGCGCATTCTGGATATAGAACAGTGGATTGTGGGTGCACGGGAGTTGTTTCTGCGCGAGGATTTTTTCGAAGTACAAGTGGCACAGCAAGTCGATCGCTTTGGCCAGATTGCACAGATCTTCAGTACGTACGAATGCCGCCACCAGGCCGACGGTCCCGCTCACATGCGCGGCATCAACAGCTTCCAGTTGCTGTTTAAGGATGGTCGCTGGTGGGTGGTTAATTGTTTCTGGGACAATGAATCGGACGGTAATCCCATACCTGTAAAATATCTGTAAAGCAGAGGAAGCTCTGTTTATTCAGAGCCCATTTGGCACAGGGAGAAGGTGAGGCCGGGAACCGGCCGAGAAGCTGGCCTGGGCCACGTGGCAACATTTTCGATGATTTTTAATCATTGAAAATGAAGCCCAACACCAATCGATTTTTTTGGGCACACTTTTTGTTGGACGTGCTCTGATAATTCATGGATGAATTATTCAGAGCCAGATACTACCAGTCCAGAGCCGCGTTCAGACTGAACTGGCGGCCTACGGCCGGTGTGCCGGGAAACTCCTGGAAATCGCTGTCAGCCAGATTATCAACAATCAAAGACAGCCACAGTGAGTGCGCAAAAGGTGTTTGCCAGCTGAGCGAGAATGCTCCCAGATAGGCTTGGTCCGATCCCGCCCGCAAGGAATTTTCCTGCTGATGGCGGTATTCATTATCCAGCCGCATTTCCAGCGCAGCCAGGGGACGATAAATCAACGCCAGGGTAAATCGCTGGCGCGCATAATTGAGCGCGTAGTAGCTGGCATCCACCATTGCTGCGCCGTAGTCCTCGTCCTTATCCAGTGCGGTATAGGCTGCGATGAGATCCAGCCATTGTGACCGCCAACCAGCCGCCAGTTCCAGACCAGTGACATCCAGATCCACCGGATTGGCCTGCCGCACAAACGGTGCACCCTGGCTGTAGGTCCAGTCCACCAGGTCATCATCACGACGCTGGAACAGCGCCGCCTTCAACCAGGTATTTTGGGTTTCCAGACCGGCGCTGAGCGTCAGCGTATCGGCATACTCACGGCCCAGCGTCGGATTGCCGCCGAACAAGCCGCGTGGCGGTGATTTCAAAGCGGTATATCCCGGCAGCTGAGTTTGTTGCGTGAACTCCAGCCCCAACCAGTGATTCGCGTGTAGGGTGTTTTGCTCCCAGCGTAAGCCGATCACGGGCGATAGCGCATCTTCATCCTGATTGGAAAAATCAGCCCGCAGCCCACCGCGTAGTATCAGTGCTGAGCCGCTCGCCAACTGCCAGCTTCGCGCAGGAACCACGGCCAGATTGAAATAATTGCGGGTGCTGAAATCACCGCCGGTCAAATCGGTGGATTCCACCAGGTGATCGCTTGAAAACTGGGCACTGAATAACCAATCCAATGAACCACGACTGAGTTCACCGGCAAGACCTATGGCCAGGTTACGGGTTTTGTGCTCAAAAGAACCTGGCCCACCCAGATCGGCTGTACGCCGGTCGAAATCGTAATCATCCTGCAGCCAGCGGTAAGCGCCGGTGACTTGCCACCAACCCAGCTGCAGTTCCCGACGATGGTCGGCCAGCAGTAATCCCAGTTTGGTGTGATCGGTTTCAGGTAAAGAAGCAAAGCCGGTGTAAGCACCCGGCCAGCCGAAGAATTTATCCTGGTAGCCCAGCAATACACGCGTGTCGGAACCTCCCTGGCTGTGTTCATATTGCGCGCTAAAGCGCTTGAAATCATGATCGCCAAAAGCCACGGTGCCGTCACCGCGTGAACCGGCAGCAGCAAAACCCAGGGCTGAAGGGGAGTTGTCGCCGCCCAACCGAAATGCCGTTCGGATGCTGGCGTGACGTAAGCTTTCGTTGCCGAAACCTGCATGTAGGCGGCCACCTGGAACCATGGGCGCCAGCTGGTAATGCAGCGTGGCTACCGAGGCATTAAAGGCAGACAGGCTGTTATCTGCATCGGTGAGGATTTTTGCAGTCGTCAGCATATCCGGATCTATCGGCAACTCCACCGAGTAGTGGCCCGTTTGCGGATCGAAAATACTCACTGCACCGATGCGGAAACCGGTGTTTTCAAACACACCACCGCGTACCGAGATATCTGACTGACCCTCGGCCAGGCCGCGAGACTGCAAATCCAGTTGCGGGTCATAGCGCAGGGCCGTGGCCATAGCAGCATAACTACTGGCGGGCGCCAGGTTGGCTACGCGACGGGCTGTGACGCTGATGGGATCCAGCACTGCTGCGGAGTCTGCAGCCAGCTTTTCAGCGGCCAATAAAGCGCCCGTCCAGCCAGTTGCAATCAGACCAACACAGAGCATGCTAGCAATGGATAAAGGCATATTTTTTTACTTGCTGCGAAGAATATGAAGACAGGAACCGGAAGTGGCCAGAACGGCCACGCTGGATGAATTCATTCCGCAGAAGGCCCGTCTAAGCCCAGCCAATCCCTGGGATGCAAATAATCCGAGTACAAAGCCGCTTCCACGCTGCCGGGCTGGGGTTGCCAGCCGTATTCCCAGCGCACCAGCGGCGGCATGGACATGAGTATGGATTCCGTGCGGCCACCGGATTGCAGGCCGAACAAGGTGCCGCGGTCATAGACCAAATTGAATTCCACGTATCTACCCCGGCGGTATAACTGGAATTGTCGTTGCTGCTCGTCATAAGCGGTATTTTTTCGGGCTTGCACTATGGGCAGGTAAGCATCGATAAAAGAATCACCCACCGACCGGAGAAATTCAAAGCTGCGATCAAATCCCCATTCATTCAAGTCATCGAAAAACAAACCGCCCACGCCGCGGGTCTCATCTCTATGCTTGAGGTAGAAATAACGGTCGCACCATTCCTTGAAGCGCAGATAGACCTCGTCGCCAAATGGTAAACAGGCCTGTTGCGCGGTTCGGTGCCAGGCCAGCACGTCATCCAGCACCGGGTAATTAGGGGTCAGGTCATAACCACCGCCGAACCACCACACGGGTGATTCGCCGGCTTTGCGGGCGATGAAAAATCGCACATTGGCGTGACTGGTGGGCACATGCGGATTGTGCGGATGTACGACCAGCGAAACGCCCAGCGCTTCAAAACTGCGGCCGGCCAGCTCAGGCCGGCTGGCCGTGGCAGAAGGCGGCAGGGCTTCGCCTTGCACGTGGGAAAAATTCACACCGGCCTGTTCAAATACTGCGCCATTGCGCAATACCCGACTTTCACCGCCGCCGCTGAGTGCCAGGCTACCACTGCTATTGCCGCTGTTATGGGTATCGCGATCCCAGGCATCGTGTTGGAATTCCGCCTTTCCATCTTCAAGGGCCAGCTGTGTGCAAATCCGCTGTTGTAAATCCAGCAGGTAGCTTTTGACACTGGCTGTATCTACGGATCCCCGGTCTGTATCGACTGTCATTGTTGTGCTGCCTTTAGCTGTTGCCGGATCAAATTCCCGGCAATCAATTTTACGTACGGCTTTAAGCGCCGGCTGATGGCTGGCTTAACCAGCGCGAACCAACTCGCCGCTGGCCAGGTCACGAATCTCGCTGGGCAGCTCGCGGCCGCCCAGTTCGCCTTTAACGATACCGGCCAATCCCTCCGGAAAATAGGCTGCCACTTCAGCACTGCTTCGGGGGGCTGTCTGGCCGCTGAGATTGGCGCTGGTGGACACGATAGCACCGCCAAAGGCTGCACAAAGCTCACGGCAAAGCACATGATCGCTCAGACGCAAGGC
>JBBKVS010000164.1:0-3225 GCA_037968555.1 Lysobacterales bacterium
CCAGCCCATCATGTCGGTATCCGCCCAGGGTACCCAAAGGCCGATGCGCGGGACGGGTGAAATATGACTGGCAACATCCGGAATTTGACCTGCCGACTGAAAATCCAACGCGAGTTCGGAACTGAGAGCAGAGACAGCGTCAGACAGATCATTGACAGATTGTTTTTCGCCTGCGGAAATAATCCACGAGCCGGCTGGGTAGCTGAGCTTGCCGACGGTGAAGGCTTGCTCGGCTATCATCACGCTGGAGTTGTTCAAACGGAAGCGGGCGGCGAGTAAGGATTCCTGACCTTGTTCGCGCAGCAGGAAAATGGGGCCGTGGCCATTGACCGACCCGGTTGCGGTGGCATCCTCCTGCAGCAGTTCCGAAGCTTGCAGTTTAATGCGTTCATCTTCAACGCGGACGGCTTGCACACCAAAGCCCACCGGGTAAGCCCAGGACATATCGTCATAGGGCAAATGCTCGGTCTCGCTGGGAAAGTGCTGCGGCTCCAGCATGTCGAGTGCGAAGTTGCGGTAGGGCTGATCCATGCGCACAATGAAATCACCTTCTGCAAAATCGCCCTCAGCCAAGCGCGGGGCGGTGCGCAGTGTGCCGACTTCGATATGCTGGTCACGCAAGCGATTGATCATCTGCGTCACCCGCCGCCGATCGGGCTGGTTAGCAGGAATTACATAGGCATAGGGCTTTTCATTAATGCCTTTTTGCCATGAGTTAAAGCCCGTTTGGTAGAAATCACGCAGTAATTCCTTGGCGTGTTTGGCCGACCAACTGAGTATGGCCAGCGCGCCGGTTTGCTGGTAATTCACGTTGTCACGCATGGACCACTGAAACACTGCGTCTGGCGGCCAGGGTCGGTACCACTCCCGCGTCAGACTGTCTTCGTCGGCATGACGCGTCACGGTTTCCGCCGTAGAATTGCCGAAGGTCTCGTAGCCGCGGCCGATGCCGTTGTGATTGATGGAGATGGAATCGAGGTAGTGATGGCCGAAGCCGTCGCCGAAATTCCAGGTCCACACGCCGGGCATACCGAAGGCGTTCATCGTGCTCATTTCGTGGAAGCTCATTTCCAGCCAGCGTGCCAGCACGATGGGGTCTATGTTTGGATTGTAGGGACCGGTGCCGTTCCAGCTCAGCATCAGGGAGATGGCTTCGTGCAGGTCGTGCACCACGACCGGGTGGTAATCAAAATACATCTGGCTGACCGCCCGGGTAGGCGCGAAGTTTTTTTGATGCGCATCGCGATTGATGTCGACGAAGACGTAGCGGTTCCAGTAGGGCGGGCTTTGCCGCGGCAGTGCCTCGAAATCGGTTTTGCCTTGCAGATACTGGTAGAACCAGTCGGTGACTTTTTCGCGTCCGTCGGGTTCGGAAACCGGGTTGATCAAAACCAGCAGATTCTCACGAATCGCTTTGACCATCGGCTGTTCCGACACGGCCAGGCGATAGATCAGCTCCATGCACATCTCACCGCTGCCGGTTTCATCAGCGTGTAGATTGCAGTTGAAGTAATAGGCGGGGCGGCCGCTGGCGATCAGCTGTTCGGCCATTTCAGGGCCGGTGGTACGTGGGTCGGACAGAGCGGCGTTGGCGGCTTTCAGTTGGTCCAGATCGCGAATGCCCTGTTCGTCACTGATCACTGCCAATACGATATCGCGGCCTTCTTCCGAAATGCCGATGGTTTCCACATGCACGCGTGGGGAGCTGGCAGCCACCTGGCGCACGTAATCCACAATCGCTGCCGAATGCGTCAATTCACCAGCCGCGCCAATCACATGACCCAGTACGCTGGAAGGCGAAGGTACCGTGGTGGAGGCCGGTACATAGGCCACCCAGGGGCTGAGAAAGCGCGGCTCGGTGGTAAATCCGGCGATGGCTTCGATCGAGCCTGGCTCGGCTACGTCGGGCGCTGGATCGACGTTACTTTCCGGGTTGCTGGCCCAGGCGTTCGCCAGCAGCAAAGGGGTGACAAGTAAAAATACGTTCAGCATCCGATTCATGGCCGGTCCTTCGTCAAACGGGTGGTCAGGCAGTTTTCAGCCTGTAGCTTACTGAAAAAAGGAGGATCCGATAACAGGCATAGCCACGAGCAAATTCAGGTTCCGCAAAAAGTAGCCTGGACGATTTCTTCGGGTAAGGGTGGCGTGGCGTAGCGGTCAAAGCCTGGCTGGTACTCATAAGGCTTTTTAAGAACATCCACCAGTTGGTGGAAGGGGCCCAAATCCTCCTGGTCAACCGCCGATTTGATGATCGCTTCCACCAAGTGATTGCGTGGAATATAGACCGGGTTGGCGGCTAGCATGGCAGCGAGACTGGGTTTTACGGCTGCTGATCCCACATCCGCCAGCGATTTCCAACGCTCCAGCCAGGGCGCGAATGCGTCCGGAAATTCAAACAAGGAGCCGATGCCCGGCGAACTTTCACTAACTGCTTCCGGATTGGCCAACTCCGCCAGCCGCCTGAAGCTGAGGGTGAAATCACAGTGCTGCTCGGCCATCAATTGGAACAGGTCAGCCCCAAGCTGGCGTGATTCTGAGCCTGAATCCGCCAGGCCGAGTTTTTGGTTCAGTTCGCTCTGGTGCGCCTGCTCGAAGTGACCTGCAAAATCATTGAGTATGTCTTTCAGTGCTTCAATTGCTGCTTCCTGCTCAGGCCCCAGGATGGCTAACAAAGCCTGCGCCAGGCAGGCCAGATTCCAGTGGGTGATGGCCGGTTGATTGCGATAGGCATAGCGCCCGGCGTGATCAATGGAGCTGTATTTGGTAGCCGGGTCAAAATCATCCATGAACGCGCAGGGGCCATAGTCGATGGTTTCTCCCGATAGCAGCATATTGTCGGTGTTCATCACGCCGTGGATAAAACCGATGCTTTGCCCTTTTGCCACCAGGCTGGCTTGTCGCCGAGCTATGCCTGCGATCAAGGCCAGGTAAGGCTGCTCGGCCTGGGCTGCCTCCGGGTAGTGTCGGGCGATAACGTGATCGGCCAGTGCCCGCAATGCGTCCTCGTTACGTCGTGCGGCGAACAGCTCCAGCGTACCGATGCGGATATGACTGCGTGCTACCCGCGCCAGCACCGCACCAGGCAGGGAGCGCCCGTCGCTGTACAACGGCATTCCGGTGCTCACCGCCATCAGCGTGCGTGTAGTGGGTATATTCATGCCAGACATGGCTTCGCTGACAATGTACTCGCGCAGTATCGGCCCCAGCGCCGCGCGGCCATCGCCG
>JBBKVS010000165.1:0-3291 GCA_037968555.1 Lysobacterales bacterium
TGCTCAAGTTCGAGCGTTTGCTGGAAACCTACATCGATTTTGCACCGCGGGGTTTCAAATCGTTTGTCAAAGCCATACCCATCTGGCTGAAAGAAAAACTGTTCCTCAAACGCACTTTGCGGGAGGAGCTACAAGCACTGGCTGCTAGCCCAAACGACAAGTTGCCACCTCTGTTGTTTGCCCGGCACCACCAATCGCATGCAGCTTCTGCTTTTTTTGCATCGCCCTTCGAAAAAGCCGCCGTATTGTGCCTGGACGGTGTGGGTGAATGGGCTACCAGTTCAGCCTGGCTGGGTGATGGCAATAAACTGCAGGCCTTGTGGGAAATCCGCTTTCCGCATTCACTGGGCCTGCTTTACTCTGCGTTCACTTATTACACCGGCTTCCGGGTCAATTCCGGTGAATACAAATTGATGGGTCTGGCGCCCTACGGTGAGCCCATTTATGCCGAACGCATCATCAAACAGCTGATGGATTTGAAAGAGGACGGCACCTTCCGCCTGGACATGTCCTATTTCAACTATGCCACCGGCCTGACCATGACCACGAAGAAGTTCCACCAGTTATTTGATGGCCCACCCCGGGCTGCAGAATCAAAACTCTCGCAGAAGGAAATGGACATAGCCCGATCCATCCAGCTGGTCACCGAAGAAATTGTTTTACGGCTGGCTCGCACCCTGCACCGCGAACAAGGCGTGGATTATCTTTGCCTGGCGGGGGGTGTCGCACTTAACTGTGTAGCCAACGGACGTTTGCTGCGTGAAGGCCCTTTCAAAGATATCTGGATACAGCCCGCAGCCGGCGATGCAGGTGGCGCATTGGGTGCAGCCCTGGCAGTCTGGCACGACCACCTGCAACAGCCCCGCAAGGTAAGCACTGGTGACTCCATGCAAGGCAGTTATCTGGGGCCGCAGTATTCTGCTACTGAGATTCGCGAATTCCTGCAAAGCGCTGGCGCAGTGTTTGAAGAATTGGAGCCAGCAGAGTTGATCAGCAAGGCCGCTGCCGAGATGGCCAATGAGCAGGTCATAGGTTGGTTCCAGGGTCGCATGGAGTTTGGCCCCCGGGCTTTGGGTTCACGCTCCATTCTGGGTGATGCGCGCAGTCGCTCCATGCAATCCACCATGAACCTGAAAATTAAATACCGCGAATCCTTCCGGCCCTTTGCACCGGCGGTCAAGGCCGAGAAAGTCAGCGACTGGTTCGAGCTGGATCGCAGCAGCCCCTACATGCTGATTGTGGCGGATGTTGCAGAAGCGCATAAAATCAATATGTCTGCCGAGCAAGAGCAATTGTTTGGCATGGATAAGCTCAATGTGGCGCGTTCCACCATACCCGCTGTGACGCATGTTGATTATTCCGCGCGGGTGCAGACGGTACATGCTGATACCAATCCCCGATTACATGCCCTGCTGGACAGCTTTGAGCAGATTACCGGCTGCCCGGTGTGCATCAATACTTCCTTTAATGTACGCGGCGAACCCATTGTGATGACACCCGAAGATGCCTATCGATGTTTTATGCGCACCGAAATGGATGTGCTGGTGCTGGAGAACTTCCTGCTCTACAAATCACAACAACCTGCCTGGGAAAAAGACGATAACTGGCAGGATGAGTTTGAACTGGATTGAACATGACTGAAGTAAGCAAAATACCGGACAGAGCGGGACTGCGGAATTTTGGCCTGTTGTTTGCAGCCATTCTGATCGTTTTGTTCGGCCTGCTGATTCCGCTGCTGCGCTTTGGCTTCAGCGGCCTGCCCTTGGTTGAGAGCAGCCAGAATGCCAACTGGCCGTGGTGGGCCGCGGCAGTGATAGCCGCGCTGGCGCTGATGCTGCCTGCCAGCCTGGTGTGGCTGTACAAGCCCTGGATGAAATTTGCCGATATCGCCCAGTGGGTCAACAGCCGGATTATCCTGCTGCTGCTGTATTACTTTATTATCCTGCCCATAGGCTTGCTGCGCCGCCTGCTGGGTAAAGACAGCATGCAGCGCAAGTTTGACAGCAAGTTGAAAAGCTACCGCACCGAACTGGCCGAGGCGGATCACAACGACATGGAAAAACCGTACTGATGTGGGAACTGATCAAGGACTTCGCCGGCTTTATGGCGCAACGCAAGAAGTACTGGTTATTGCCGGTGATCGTGGTGATGTTGCTGCTGGGCGCCCTGATCGTGCTGACCCAGGGTTCGGCCATAGCACCGTTTATTTATACCTTGTTCTGAAGCAGCGGCTGAAGATCGGAAAAATTCAGCTCACTTGCAATCCGCGTTTGAACAGTCGGTGTAATGGCCGTTCAATAAACCGGTAGTGCAACACGCTGTAGCCCAGGATGACCAGCATCAATGCCAGATAAACGGCTTGCATGGCCCAGCCGCCGAGATTGCCGGCAAAATCGTTGAAGCCCAGTTTCTGCACCATCAGCAATATCAGCGTATGCGACAAATAGATGGCATAGGATGCACCGCCGGTCAGCAGGCTGAATTTTAGCGGGGCACGCCAGCCGTTCTGATCCAGTCGCACCAGACCAGCCAGTATCATCAATGCAGGAATGCCGAATACCAGTACGCGGTAAAACACGGTATATCCCTCTTCAATGCTTCCTGAAAAATAATGCGTATTGATCCAACCCCCTGTCAGGAACAGTGCTATGCCAAAGCTCAGGCAAAGCCAGCCTGATCGCAAACCGGAGGCCTGCGAGGGGCGACTCGTCCAGTAAGCCAGCACGGCTCCGCCCAGAAATTCCAGCAGGTAGGGGCTGAACATGTAGTACTCAGCCTTGCTCATGTATTCCAGCTGACCGGGTGCATAGGCATTGCGTACAAACTGGCTGTACACAACCCAGGCCACCATCAGCGCAAACAGGCTGTAGAGCAACAGCAGACGTCTGCCCCGTGTCAGGCTGATCACCAGCGTGAACAGCAAGTAAAAAAACATCTCAAAAATCAGCGTCCAGCTGACCGCAATCAACAACGGAAATACCGGCCACAGAATGATATTTTTAAACAGATCCAGCTCCTGCATCAGACCCGGATTCACCCAGTAAAACAATGGAAATGCCAGCAGCAGGAAAGGCCAATAGCCTGAATAAATGCGCGCAGCACGGCGGCGCAGGAAACACCAGGCATCCGGCCAGCCACTTGCCTTGAGCGAGGTATGGGCCATGATAAAACCACTGATCACGAAGAATATATCCACACCGGCAAAGCCCACTGCTTCGCTGATGTCAAAAAAGATACCCTGCTCCATACCAGTGGAACCGACATGTGAACTGGTGTGGTAAAAAACCACCA
>JBBKVS010000166.1:0-3360 GCA_037968555.1 Lysobacterales bacterium
GCTCGACAGTCATCGTGGTGTCATTGGCAGCTGGCTGTTCGCTACGCTGAGTCGTTTTGTTCGACGCCGCGGTTATCGACAGGCGCCCATTTATGACCACGATGAACTGGAACAAGTGCGCCAGGCGGTGCAATCGGGCAGCGTAGTTTTCCTGGTAACGCACAAGACCTACCTGGATTTCTTTGTGCTGTTCGATTTCTTTTACCGTCTCAACATTCCGCCGCCACGGATTTTTGGTGGAGCCAACATGGCCTTTACCGGGTTTGGTGCCCTGGCGCGGAGCTCTGGAGGCATATTCATACGCCGCAGCTTCCGTGACGACCCGGTCTACAAAGCGGCCTTGGGTCAGCGCATCGTGGACTTGCTGGTGCAGCGCGAGAGTTTCATGTGGGCCATAGAGGGCACCCGGTCGCGCACCGGCAAGTTGCTGATACCTCGACTGGGTTTGCTGAACTATGTCTCTGCAGCGGCCCGGCCCTTGGGCGAAAAGGTGGTCAGCTTTGTTCCGGTCGCTGTGGTCTATGACCGGATACCGGATGTTGCTGATATGGCTGCACAGGAAGCCGGTGCCAGCAAGCAGCGTGAAAGCCTGTCGTGGTTCTTTGGCTATTTGCATAAACTCGGCGGGCAGTTCGGTGATATTCACATTCGTTTTGGTACACCCATTGCTTTGGGAGATACACCAGACGCACCTGATCTGGGGCAGACATCAGGCAGACAGCCGCCACATATCGCAGTGCAGAAATTGGCTTTTGAGGCCTGCTTTCGTATCAATGAAATGACACCTGCCACCATGAATTCGCTGGTGCTGCTGGCGGTGCTGTGCCGGGGGCCGTGTAGCCTGCAGCGCCTGGAGCAGGATGCACGGGACTTGCAGACCTGCATACTTGAGCTGCATCCGGGTGCGCAGCAGCAGCGCCCCAGCCGCCCTGCTGCAGATGATCCGTTTGGTGCTGCAAGGGCCCTGGTCGATGCGGCCATTCTGGAGGCCGAGCAGCCGGGTGCAAATGGGAATCTGCAGATCAGGCAAGAAGCGCTTTCTGAAGCGATCTATTACAGCAACATGGCGGCACACCACCTGGTGATTCCGGCCTTCACTGAACTCAGCCTTGCATTGATGTCCTTGCAATCCACTGGTTTCAGCCTGGCCCGCTTCGACGCGGAATGCCTGGCCTTGCGGGAACTGTTTAAATTTGAATTCTTCTTCTCCCGCAAAGACGTCTTTCAGCAACAACTCCGGCTGGAGCTTTTGCGCCTGGGATTACCCGATCCAGTAGCCGGGTCACCGGGTCAGGAAGGTTTGCAGCAGTATTTACGCAACAAGCAGATCCGGGTTGCGACCGGGGTGCTCGCTCCTTACATGGCGGCGTACCGGGCTGTGGCAGAACGACTGGCCGCTGGTCCGGCAAATGCCAGTCCGGGTGATGAGGAGTTGATCACACAGTGCCTGGAAGCTGCGAGAGTCACCCCGGCACAGGCTGCGAATAGTGTCCGCCCTGGATTGTCCCGCGCGCTGCTGTCCAACGGCTTGAGAGTTGCGGACAGTCGTCACCTGCGCAGCACAGCGGAGGGCACTCAGGGTGATGAACGGCGCAATCTGTTTTTATCCGAACTAAAACAAATAGAGCAATCTCTGGACTTTCTGGCAGCAATGAACAGGGGTCAGTGACAGGGCCAGGCGCGCAGTATTTTTTCCAGGCTGGCCAGTTCAAGCTCGACCCCGCGAGCCAGCTCTTCAGGATCAGGCAGCATTTCCGGGCAGGAAGTGAAGCACAGGTGGGTGGTCCCGGCGTAAGTGTAAATCGAGATAATCAGCCCCATGCCGTCGAGCAGAGGGCCGTTGCCTATGCTGCAAACCAGTGGCGCTGGGCCCAGGTGAAGGTCAGGCTGGTTTGGCGGCACACTGGTGATTGTGCAGTTGCACAGGCGCAAGCCCCGGTGGGCAAGCCCAAGCCCGGTCATCAGCTGACTGGTCAAGGACAGCGGCAAGGCCGGAATGTTGCGGGTAATGGCGCCGAGTTGTTTTGGGTCCAGGCCATCCTTTCCGGACTTTGCGCGGCGCGAGGCGGCATGGACATGTTGCAAGCGCTCCAAGGGGTTTTCGATGTGGGTGCCAATGGGTAGAAACAGGGTGGAAATGTTGTTGCCCGGCAACTGATCTTCAGACTCGCTGCGGATGTTGACAGGCACCATGGCGACCAGTGGCTCTGCCGGCAACTCGCCGTGGCGCAGCAACCAGCGACGTAATGCGCCGCCACAGAGTGTCAGCAATACATCATTGATGGTTACACCCTGGGCTACGGCCGATTTTGACTGACGGATGGCCCGCAGCCGCTGCAATGGAAAGGAAGTGGCGTACATGGTCCGTTGCGAGGAAACCGGCCGGTTAAAGCGTGTTTCGGGAACCCGGGCTTTCACGGGTTTGTCATCAGACCTGCCAGCCCACCAGTTTCGCAGCAGGCCGGGTGCTGCATCTGCCAATGCCCGGGCCAGGGCTATGGTGCTGGCGGCGTTATTGAATGCTGCACGGACCAGTAGCTCGGTATTTCCTGGCGACGGTTGTGACTCGTCCCGGGCCTGCGGTTCTACTGCGTTAATGCCGTGCAGGCGGTCTACCAATACGGCTCCGCTGGCACCGTCGATGGCCGCATGATGGTACTTCATGACGATGCCAAAGCAGTGTTTGGGGAAGCCGGGTATGGAGTTGAGGCGCTCGATAATGCGCATTTCCCACGGCGCGCGTGTCAGATCCAGCGGCTCTGCATGAATTGCAGCCAGGGTGTCGTACAGAGCGCGCCGGCTGCGCGGTGCCCGGCCTGTGTGGCGTCGCAAGTGCTTACTGATGTCGAATTCCGGGTCGTCGACCCAGGTCGGGTAGTCGAGATCCAGCGGCGGACGTACCAGTTTCTGGCGCAATTCGCTGACACCATCCAGTGCGTTGGTAATCAGTTGGCAAATACCCTCATAGTCCAGCTGCGGGGTCTTGCCGCTGGGCTGCTGATAGACATACAAGCCCGTCAGGTGCAGGTGCGCGCCGGGCGACTCCAGGTACAGAAACGTTGCGTCCTGTCCGCTGAGTTGTTGCATGATCGTACCTCCGCCCAACGCATTCCGTCAGACTTGAGCGATCAGTGTTCCCGCGGCCGCTGCCGACGGGAATGACAAGGCCGTTCAGGCTGCTCGTTTGGCTGCTGCTGCGCGGATATCTTCGCCATGTGCCCAGGTCGCATGCGTGCCGCTGCTGATGCGATGCGGCAGCATGATACGGCAGACCGGCCCGGCCGCCATATCGGCGGCATCCACCAGGATGCATTCGGAGCGGTTTTCAATCATGTCGGTGACAAAGCTGACCAGGTAGCC
>JBBKVS010000167.1:0-23161 GCA_037968555.1 Lysobacterales bacterium
CAAATGCCCGGAAAAGGCTCGACTGCGCCACAAATGGTGCAAAACGGCGCGCGCTTCGGTGTTATTAATGAGCTCACCGCTGAATAACTGCTCGCGCTGCTGAGCCACACCCGACTGCACCGCCAATTCCAGCAGTTGCTGGAAAATATCCTGATCTATCGCTACGCGCGAGAAATCCAGCAATAAGCCTTTGTATTTTCTTGAAAAATTCTGGAATCGACCCGGTTCAGGGGTTAACAACTGACGCAACTTCAGTGCTGAACTGTTGTTTTTTAGCAACACTTGCAAGGATTGCTGATTGGGATTTGTTGCTTTCATGATATTGAAATTCTTGCTGTGCTGGAAAGCGACCAGTTTACCCGAACTGCTCCACCAGTCCAGATAGGGTCAGCACCCACAGCCAAGGCCTGCCCCGACTGTAATTTGAGATAGCTTTAACGGCCTGATAAGCGCTTGTTTACAGGGTATTCAGCAGCTGGATCGCGGCGGATCTGGATCGGGAAGAATTGCATCAGGCGACTTTCTTCGGGGCAAAAAAAACCTCTCCCTTGGAGGGGAGAGGTAGGCTTTTGGAGTGATGTACCCGTCTTTCGCGCCCTGCGATCTCGGTTGAACGTTGCAGTTTTACCAAGATTGGTGGTAATAATACCACTCTTGGGCAAGAATGCAACACCCTATTACATAATTCTTTGAACAGGCTGATTTTGTAGTTTTTCCAGCCACTCCTGAGCACTGCCCAAGCCCGCTATGCTGTAATCAGGTTCCAGCTCCAGCAAGGGAATCAGCACAAACGCGCGTTCATGCATACGTGGATGCGGGAGAGTCAAATTTGCCGTACTGATTTGTTCACTCGCATAACTCAATATATCCAGGTCGATTAAACGCGGACCCCAGTGGCCACGGTCGCGTGTACGGCCCAATTCCGACTCCAGTTGCAGCAGCTTTTGTAACAGTTGTTGCGCCGTCATGGAGGTGCTGATTTCTGCCACCGCATTGGTAAAATCCGGCTGCTCCGTTCGTCCCCATGCAGCAGTGCTATAAAGCGATGAAACTCGTAACAGTTCAATATCGTCTGCTGACTGCAAAACAGCCAATGCCCGCCGAATTGCTTCGGCCCCGTCACCCATATTGCTGCCCAGACCAATATAAGCCCTTTGCGCTGGCATACTGCTTAGCCTGTGCCGCTGGCCTTACGACGACGCCGACGTGGCCGACGACGTCCCTTGCGAGGCTCGCTCGAGGGCGTATCGGAATCAGTAGCCGCATCAAGCCGCGCTGGTGTCACTGGGAACTCTTCCTGCACCTTGGTCCAGAAATCGCCAAGCTCTTTTAGTGAGGGGTCTTCTTCAGCCCGCAGCAGCAGGAAGTCATAACCGGCGCGAAAACGCGGTTCGCTGAGCAACTTCTTCCAGCGCTTGCCACGAGTTCGCGCCAGCCGCGGCTGCATGGTCCAGATCAATCGCGTTACTGCGCTGAATCGTCGTGGTATGGCGGTGCGCCGGGACTGCGCCAGGAATACTTCTTCTGCCGCTACTCCGATGGCATCGTATTCAGTCATTCCGTCGGCAACCAGCTTGGCAGATTTGTCCCTGACCGGTTCCCACAGCAATGCCGCAAACAGGAATGCCGGTGTCACCGGACGCTCTTCACGAACGCGTAAATCAGTATTCTCCAGCGCACGCAGCAGCAATGGACCGGCTTCCACCCGGCCATCCTTACCCGCAGGCTTCAGAGCCGGGAAAACAGCGCTGGCCAGGCCAAACTCCTGCAAGGCATCAAAGCTGGCTTTGCCGTGACCGGTGAGAAACAGCTTGCACGCTTCTTCAAATAATCGAGCCGGAGGCACGTCTTGCAACAGCCTGGCCATCTTGCGAATGGGCGCTTCGGTAGCAGGATCAGGTCGCACACCCAGCTTGGCTACAAAACGCGCGGCGCGCAGCAATCGAACCGGATCTTCCTTGTAACGCTGTTCCGGGTCGCCAATCAAACGCAAGCGCTTGTCTTTCAGGTCACGGTAGCCATCCAGATAATCCCGGATTTCGCCACTGATCGGATCCAGAAACATGGCGTTGATGGTGAAATCGCGTCGTACGGCGTCTTCTTCCACGTCGCCCCAGACATTGTCCCGCAGGATGCGGCCATGGGCATTCTCATCGTCGCCATCGGTATCGTGTTGGCCGCGGAATGTGGCAACTTCCGTCAACACTCCCCGCAGGCGCACATGCGCCAGCCGGAAACGGCGGCCAATCAAGCGACAGCGCGGAAAGACTTGCTGAACCTGCTCAGGCGTTGCGCTGGTGGCTACATCGAAATCTTTGGGCACACTGCCCAATAAAAGGTCGCGGACACTGCCACCAACGATATAAGCTTCATAGCCAGACTCCTGCAGTTGTCTGACTACTTCGCTTGCATGCGGGCACAGTTCCGCAGTGGCGATACCGTGTTCTGAAGCAGGAATGACTCTTAATTTACTGATAAAAAAATCCTGACCAGCTGGGCTGGAATTAATCTTGCCTCGCAGAGGCAATTGAAGGAAGGATGATAACGGATTCAGGTTGAATGTGAAGCAGTGGCTAGTTTACCATGAGCGCCCGGTTAATCCGGATTTACGCTTTGCTCCCTTCGTCTAGCGGTCCAGGACGCGGCCCTCTCAAGGCTGAAACACGAGTTCGATTCTCGTAGGGAGCACCATTGCTGGTTCCGGCCAGAATTTCACTACATCCAGGCAGAAAACATGACTTTTGTCGTCACCGAAGCTTGTATCAAATGCAAATACACCGATTGTGTGGAAGTTTGCCCAGTGGACTGTTTTCATGAAGGCCCCAATTTTCTGGTGATCGACCCGGAAGAATGCATCGATTGCACGCTGTGTGAGCCAGAGTGCCCGGTGGAAGCCATATACCCCGAAGATGACCTGCCCGCCGGCCAGGAACAATTCATCAAGCTGAACGCCGAGCTATCGCTGCAGTGGCCAGTCATCACCACCCTTAAAGACGCTCCGCCCGATGCGGCTGAATGGGAAGACGTGAAAGACAAAATTGGATTATTGGAACGCTGAGCAGCGGTCCAGTCCAGGCTTTCCGGCCAAAAATATCAGCCCAGTCGCTCGTCCAGTTTCACCAACATAAATTCCGCGGCATTCTGATCTGTATCTGATCCATCCGGATTCCTGAGATAGATGCGGGTATTTTCGCCATCTGCTTCGGTAGTGATCAGGTACTCACCGCTATAGTTCGGACCATCGTCACGCCAGAAAGCCAGTTTTTTGAAAAAACCCTTTTTGGTTTTCTCTCTCTGGTGCACAAATTGCACTATCAATCCATTGCCGGTGCCCTGCTCGCGGTAACTGAAGCCACTGCGTTTGGCCGCAAAACCCAGGCGACGATTCACGCTTTCCTGGCTGTCGGCCACGTGCAGGTAAATCCCTGCTGTGCCCCAGCGTATGGAGGCATTTTCGTTTTGAGTATTGGACTGACTGGTGACCCTGGGCGGCAGGGATTGCAATTCCCTGGCCGGTAATGGTGCCGGCGGGGTCTGGATCATCAGCGCATTGGTGGCAATGGGGCGATCCAGGCCTTCAGGTATGACGAGGTTAGGAACTTCCCTGGCAGTATAATAGGCTGGCGGCTTTTCCTTCTTCTTACCAAACATGCCACAGGAAACCGACGACAGAGCCATCACCATCACCATCAGCGTTAGCACCCAGTGCTTCTTCAGGACGGGTCTGGCAGTTAGATTAAAATTCATTTCAACTCTCATTGGCTTCGGATAACAAAAACGTCGGGTAACACAGCATTATGCTTGATCGCTAATCACCCAGTACAGCCAGTTTTGCCAGGCAACGACGCATGACTGAACGGTGTTGCTGGCTGAGTTCTAACAATGGCAATCTCAGTTCGGGCCCACATAAAGACATTTCGTGCAGGGCCCATTTTACAGGAATGGGGTTGGATTCGAGCATTATCACTTCGTAAAGTTCTGACAACTCACTGTTGATCTGTCGGGCAGTTTTAAAATCCCCTTTTGCAGCGGCTGCACAGAGTTCATGAAACTGCCTGGGCACCACGTTCGCAGCGATGGAAATAACGCCCTTGGCGCCCATTTCCATGATTTGCAGACAAGTGGGGTCATCACCACTGATCAGGCAAAAATCATCATTGCAAAAACTCAGCAACTGCTGGTTCCGCTCAATTGAGCCTACCGCTTCTTTTATCGCCACAATGCGCGGATGTGCAGCCAATTCGCGCACAGTCTCGGGCAACAGATCAACCCCCGTGCGGCTGGGCACGTTATACAGCACGATAGGCATATCACAGCTGTCCGCAACAGCCCGGAAGTGCGCCGCCAGGCCACTCTGAGGTGGCCGGTTATAGCTTGGCGTAACTACCAGCGCGGCATCGGCGTTCAGCGACTCAGCCAGTTGTGTGGCCGCAATCGTTCTTTCGGTAGAAGGACTGCCAGTACCAGCCAGTACCGGCACCTGTCCCGAAACCTGGCCGATGACCGCATCCAGTAAGGCCGCCACTTCCCCTGCGTTCAGATTGACTGATTCGCCCGTTGACCCGGCCACCACAATACCGTCCGTACCTGCATCCAGATGCATGGTAACCAGGCCTTGCAGGGCATGGAAGTCGATTTCACCCGAGTTTTCGAAGGGTGTGACCAACGCAACAATACTGCCTTTGAACATTAAAATCCTTCCGCTGGTTAATCGGCAGCATGGTACTTGCGGCACCCCTGACTGACAAGTATGCTGCCAGATAATTAGCCTTACCCATCCAATACTGGAAACTGGAGATCAATGACTAGCCCAAACAGGAAGGTCGCAAACTTCACACTCCCCGCCACCGGCGACAAAACACTTTCGCTGAAGGATTTTCAAGGCAAGAATCTCGTTCTGTATTTTTATCCCAAAGACAATACACCCGGCTGTACCTTAGAGGGACAGAATTTCCGCGATGCTTACGCGGATTTCCAGGAGTGCAATACCGAAATACTGGGCGTATCGCGTGACAGCGTGCGTATGCACGAAGGCTTTTGCAGCAAGCAAGCATTTCCTTTTGATCTATTGTCAGACGCCGATGAAATACTTTGCCGGCAGTTTGACGTCATTCGCGAGAAAAACATGTATGGCAGGAAAGTCATGGGTATTGAACGCAGCACCTTTCTGCTGGATAGCAAAGGTGTATTGCGCAAGGAATGGCGCAAAGTCCGCGTCAAAGGTCATGTTGAGGAAGTTCTCGCTGCCGCCAGGGATATGTAACCCTGCTTTCAATTCAATTGTGTATTTTCTGACTGGAGCCATTGCACATGGGAAGTGAAAAGTGCCTCTATATTCTTGATACCAATGTGCTGATGCACGATCCGACAGCACTGTTCCGTTTCGAAGAACACGACCTGTTCATTCCCATGATGGTCCTGGAAGAACTGGATGCTGCCAAGAAAGGCCTGTCGGAAGTTGCACGTAACGTGCGCCAGGTCAGCCGTTATATCGGTGAAATGATGCAGCAACAGGATTTGACCAGTCTGCATGAAGGACTGGACCTGATCATGCCCGAAGGCCTTGAGTTATCGCGTAGTAACGGTAAATTGTATTTCCAGACCAGCATGCCGGAAACTCATTCCAGCCTGTTGCGCGATGGCTCATTCGCCGACAATGAAATTCTCAGTACTGCACTGGCGATGCAGAGTGCCGACCAGGACCGGCAAGTCATCCTGGTTTCCAAAGACATCAATCTGCGCATCAAGGCCGCCATTCTGGGCGTGCCTGCAGAGGATTATTACAACGATCGTGCGCTGGACGATTTGTCCCTGCTCTATCGTGGCGTGCGCAATGATGGCGCTGAGCTGTGGGAGTCTTACCCGGATCTCGAGTCCTGGTCTGAGGGCGGCCGGACCTGGTACAAGCTGGAACCGCTGGTAGGCAATGACTGGTACCCCAACCAATGCCTGAGCATAGGCGATGAAGGCGGCGTCGAGGCCATCATCAAGGATGTTACGGACAACAGCGCCAAGCTGCGCCTGGTGGACGACTACTTCTCCGGCAACAAAAATGTCTGGGGCGTCCATGCCCGCAATCGAGAACAGAATTTTGCCCTTAACCTGCTGATGGACCCGGATATCGATTTTGTCACTCTGATGGGTACGGCCGGTACCGGTAAGACTTTGTTGGCACTGGCCGCCGGGCTGGCCCAGACCATGGATGAAAAGCGTTACACCGAAATCATCGTTACCCGGGCCACCGTTTCGATAGGCGAGGAAATTGGCTTCCTACCCGGCACCGAAGAAGAAAAAATGACACCCTGGATGGGCGCACTCACTGACAACCTGGAAGTTCTGACCCAACAGCAGGAAGGTGGTGATTGGGGCCGGGCTGCAACCAATGACTTGCTGGCCAGCCGGGTAAAAATCCGCTCACTGAGCTTTATGCGCGGCCGCACGTTTCTCAATCGCTACCTGATCATAGACGAAGCGCAAAACATCACACCCAAACAGATGAAGGCACTGGTAACCCGTGCCGGACCTGGCACCAAAGTGGTTTGCCTGGGCAATGTGGAACAGATCGATACGCCTTACCTGACTGAAACCACATCCGGATTGACCTTTGCTGTGGACCGATTCAAGCATTGGGCCCATGCTGGACACATCACTTTGCGTCGTGGCGAGCGTTCCCGTTTGGCGGATTTTGCGTCAGAAGCGCTTTGAACAGCCCCTGACCGATCAGTCCGGAGTTTCTACCAGGCTTTCTGGCAGTGGTTTTTGATGGCGCGGCCAGGCTCTGAGTACCGCTTGCACCAGCGTGGCCAGTGGTATGGCAAAAAAGATGCCCCAGAAGCCCCAAAGGCCACCAAATACCAGAATGGCTAGAATGATGGCCACCGGGTGCAGGTTCACTACTTCGGAGAACAACAAAGGCACCAGCACATTGCCGTCTATGGCCTGGATGATGCCGTAAGCGATCATGAGCTGACCGAATTCTATGCCCCAGCCAAACTGGAACCATGCCACCAGGGCAATAGGCAGCGTCACCACAGCTGCGCCAATGTAAGGAATCAGCACCGAAAACCCCGTCAGGGTACCCAACAGGGCTGCATACTGCAGATCCAGCAGGATGAAGGTTACGTATGTCACCGACCCAACGATGAATATTTCCAGTACTTTGCCGCGCACATAATTGGCAATCTGGCTTTCAGCCTCGCTCCAGACCGTATTGACCAGGCTGCGATCACTGGGCAGAAAATTCACAAACCAATTAACCATCTGGTCTTTATCCTTCATGAAGAAGAATACCAGCACCGGAACCAGTACCAGGAAAACCGCCAAGCCAATCAGCACCGGTAATGAAGCCAGCGACCAGCTCAGAAACTGTTGGCCAGCAGTCCCCAACTCCTGGCTGATGGCGGTAGTCATGGCATGAACCTGCTCTTCGCTGATCAGCTTGGGGTAACGCGCGGGCAAGTCCGTCAACACCACCTGGCCTTTGGACAGGTAGTCCGGAAATTGTTGTACCAATTGCGTGAGCTGCCGGGAAATGCGCGGTATCACCACAAACAGCAGGAAAACCAACAAGGCCATGAAACCCAGAAAAACCAGGATCACAGATGGCATGCGGGGCAAACCCAGCTTTTGCAGCCTGATCACCAGCGCTTCGAGAAGATAGGCAATGATAATGGCGGCAAACATGGGTGCCAGCCACTTGCCCAGCCCGATTACCACAAACAGGCCGACCAGCAAGACCACTGCAAGTATCACAACCTGGGGGTCGCTCAAGTAGCGTTTGAACCAGTTTTTCAGCAGTTCCAAGTAAAACTCCCTTCAGGAAAACTCCGACTCATTCAGAGCTTGCGCGGCACAGGATCAAACCCGCCGTGTGGCTAACATACAATCAGGGGAGTGTAATATGCCAGCCCTTCAGGGCTGCGATCGACTCAGAAGCTGACCGTCCACAGCGCTTCGAGTTCAAAGCGTTGGTCCAGATCCTCGGTGGTGACACCCAGTACGCTACCACCGAATGCATATTCTGATGGTGCATAAGCTGCATTCAGATTCAATCGGCTATTGCGCGAAGTGCTGACGGCATAGCCCAATGTCAAGGCACTATCAGCAAGATCGCTTTCCAGCGCCTGGCTTAACAAAACGGATGACGGTGAGGGCTGCTGGCGCGTGCTGTAATTGACCTGCCACTGTTGCTTGTCGCCATCGTTCCAGGTCCAGCCCACTGTATAAACAGTGAGATCTTCCCACTCAAAACTGGGACTGGTTGAGTCACCCAACAAAGCCAGGAAACGGTTGGGCAAATAACGACTGGGGAATGCGTTGATGTCGCTGTACAAAACCCGTTCAACAGCAACATTCACCCAGGAACGCTTGCTGGCTTGCAATTGCAGGCCAACGCTGGCTCGCGCCGGGATGTCCAGATCAGCCGGATTGGAGTAAACACCGCGGAACTGGGCAAACTCTTCCATATCGATGCGTGACTGGAAGCCAGTTTCAAAAGCCAGTCCGCTGATTATTTCCTGACGCAATGCCAGGCGCACACCCGTGCCGTAACCCGATTCTTCGTAGGGTGCGTACACATTCGGCGAGGCAATCCAGAGATTTTCCGGCGTGGTTGCCGACATCATGCCCAGACTGGCGGTACTGAAGCGCTGATAGGCGATGACTGCGGCCACTCCAAGCACACTGTTGTCATTCAAGTGCTGCTCAAATCCTGGCGCAAAATATTGGCGCTCGAACAAGGAACCCTGGAAACTGCTGCTGTCGGCCTCATGGCTGGTCGAAGGCCAACTGGTATCTTGCTGCAATTCAAAATTCAGATAGAAATAGGTGTTGGAATCCCGCTCCAACCCGGCCGCAAAATCCGGCAGCAACCAGGCATCGCTGTTACGCAACCAACTGACGTGTACAGGCTCAATGTTGTCTGGCAACAGATAAGAGGGTGTGAGCTCCTGTGCCAGGTATTCCTGCCAGGGACCCAGTTCAAATCCGAGTACGTAGAAAGATGTGAGGCCGGTTCCGCCTGCAGCAAAGCTGACAGCGGGCAAGCCGACGCCTATACCGGCAACCTGGGCACTCGCCATTGCTGGCGCCATTCCCAAGGCCAATAAAATTGATTTGACGAGTTTTGAACGAACTCTCAAACGAAACCCTCTACAAAAATCACGTATACGGCGTGAAATATGGCAGGAAAACAACACCCTGTCAATGTTGCAGCGCCGCGGTCAGCCAGCTTTCCATCACAGGTGTTCAGATATTACACAAGTTGCTGATTTGCAAAAGACTTGCGGCAGGTGACCAGAAGCCCCGGCGGCAGCTTGTTAGCTGTGCAAATCGCGGCTAAAAAGCAGCAAACGTTGCCCGCACGCAACACCTGCCGTTGGCCCGCTGTCAAAACACGGAGAAAACAGCAAGTTTTCAAGCCGCTGAATGAATTCTTTCAATGATGGCGGCGGCGAATTCCTGGGTCTTGCCTTTGCCGCCCAGATCCGGGGTCACGCGGTCACCACTGGCCATGGTGTCCACTATGGCCGCACGCAGGCGATTGGCTTTGTCGGTCTGGCCGAGGTGCGCGAGCATCATGGCCGCAGCCAGCATCAAAGCACAGGGGTTGGCAATCTGTTTACCTGCAATATCAGGCGCTGAGCCATGCACGGCTTCAAACATGGCAGCTTTTTGTCCAATATTGGCGCCGGGCGCCAGCCCCAGACCACCCACCAGGCCAGCGCACAAATCGGAAATAATGTCGCCAAACAGGTTGGTGGTCACAATCACGTCAAACTGATGCGGATCCATAACCAGTTTCATGCAGGTGGCATCCACAATCATTTCTTCACAGTTGATGTCAGGAAATTCGCTAGCCACTTCGCGGGCCACATCCAGGAACAGGCCGGACACTGCTTTTAGAATATTGGCCTTATGCACCAGTGTTACTTTCTTGCGCCCCTCTCGACGGGCTAATTCAAAGGCATAACGGGTCACCCGTTCCGAGCCTTTGCGCGTAATGACCATTTTGGATTCTGCCCGGTTGCCGTCTTCACTGACCATGGCATCTGCAGCCAGATAAGCACCCTCGGTATTTTCGCGCACAGTAATGATATCCACATCTTCGTAACGCGCCCGTGTACCGGGCATGGAAATGACCGGCCTGACATTGGCATAAAGGTCAAAAGCGATACGCAGACTGACATTCACCGAACGGAAACCCTTTCCGATCGGAGTAGTGAGGGGCCCCTTGAGGGCAATGCCGTTGCGTCGGATAGATTCCAGGGTGGCTTCGGGCAATAACTCACCACATTGGTCCAACGCGGTCAGTCCGGCATCAACAAATTCAAAATCCAGGTCGCAATCAAGTGCTTTAAGTGCCTGCAGGGTAGCGTCCGTAATCTCCGGGCCTATACCATCACCTGCCATAACCGTAATGAGTTGGCTCATTTGACTGGACTCATCTGCATAAACTCCCTGCTTGGTTGAGGAGGCTCTGATTTACCCAGGGTCTCTTCGATTGCATGTATGTGTGCCGCCATGTTGTGCGGCGCCGCATTATACATGAAGCCCTGAGTGCACCTCAGATACAGCTCACTGGCCTGGGCAATCCGGCATAGCGACAGGCTTGTGTGGCTGGGCCTGTGGGGAATAGCTGGTAAAGGTAACGACTGCTGCCTTTTTCCGCACCCAGCTGCTCGCGGGTGTTGCGCACCAGGACGCGCATGGGTGGGTCAATATCGAATCGAGCAAAATAGTCGCGAAATATCTGCAGCACGATCCAGTGATCGGCACCCAACTCCAACCCGTCTGCCAGTGCCATGATGCGGCTGACTTCCGGTGTCCACAAAGCCGGATTGAGCAAATAGCCCTTTTCATCCAGCGCCAGGCTGGAGCCATCAGTCAACTCCAGAGTAGCCAAGATTATTTCCAGCTCAGGCAGTGAGGCTGGCGCATGGCCAACCTGGCCCAGGCCGGGTCATCTATGAACTCGCAGCCATCGAAGCCTGATGACACACCTTGCGCCGCCGCATCAGCAGCCAGGGCATAAACCATAACTCCGGGAGCCAGGGCCTGACGCCAGGCCTGATCCAGCAAGAGATTCACCGCTGTACTTACTAAAACCAGGCTGTCACCGGATACGCAAAGCGCCAGGCAGGCCTGGACTGTGTCGAGTTGGTCGCTCATCAGGCAATGCAGGCAGGGTGAACCTTTCAGTGAAGTCGCGTTTTCAGTCATAGCGTAAGCAACTTATCGCATTCGAACCAATCCTGCCGCATGTCTGAAGCGGTACTGGCCTGCACTGGCAGGCAGGACTGCAGCCCATTTTTATGCAGTCTGTTCAACCACTCCGGCTCGGCAAAAGCCACCAGCCCGGCATGCTCGAACAAACCTGGCAGACTGGCCCAGGCCCGGTAACCGGCTGGCAATTGGGCTGCGGCCATATCACCGCGGGCAGTCAATTGCAGTACGGCAGCGCCCAGAAAATAAAGGCGCAGGTCGAAATCCACGCTGGCTGCCAGCAAGGCTACATCCAGCTGTGTCCGTGTTGAGCGTTGCGCGTAGGCTGTGCTGCGGATCACCAGCCCCAGGCGGAAGGGAGCTTGGCCGGACATCAGAAACTCACCACTCGATCAGCTTGCTGCAGCAACTCCAGCATTTCAGCCAGGCCAGTCTGCTGAAAGCCCGGCAGGCTGCTGTCTGCGGGCAATCGTCGTTGGCAAGAGGCACTGCAAAGCAACAAGCGCGTTTCGCTTTGCTCAGATAATTCCCGCCAGGCGGAGGCCAATTCAGGAGTTCCGGCATCAGCAACGGTAGCGGGTATAGCGTTATAGACGCCGTCTTCACGGAAAAACACCGCTGCAACTTCCAAATCCGCAAATTCAGCTGCCCTGGCAAAACGCAAGGCGCAGACCGACAAACCCGTTTGCCAGGGACTTTCATTAACTATGATCAGGCACTTCACGTTAAACTTATCCGCATGTTGATATGAACCTGTCAGACCCTTCGTGGTCTGATTCCGCTACTTCGCAGTCTCCGTGAAAGGCAAGATGAAGGTCAAGAGCCACAACAATTTACTGGCAAAAAGCACTCTGGCTTTGGTGATTTTTTTCACCAGCCTGAGCAGCGTTGCCCAAACCGAACGATTGGCCCTGCCCGACATGGGCGCTTCGGCCGACACCATACTGTCACGTAAGGAAGAAGAAGAATACGCCAAAGCCCTGGTTCGCCAGATGCGCGCTTATGAAGTCTTGAACGAAGACCCGCTGATCAACGGCTTTTTCAAAAACATGGGCTATCGCCTGGTGGCCAACAGCGACCGGCCGGACAAGCCCTTTACTTTCGTGGTCATCGACATGGATGTGGTCAACGCTTTCGCCGCACCCGGCGGCGTGGTGGCACTGTACAGCGGCCTGATACTGGCTGCTGACGATGAGAACGAAGTGGCCGGCGTGGTTGCACACGAAATCGCACACGTCACCCAACAACATATTTACCGGGCCATTGAAAACGCCCAGGCCATGAGCATACCGCTGATGCTGGCCATGGTGGGCCTGATCCTGGTGGCCGGCGGTGGTGGAGATGCGATCCAGGGCGCACTGATGGGCGGCCAGGCTTTAGCTCAACAGAACATGATCAATTTTACCCGGCAACATGAAGCGGAAGCCGACCGTATCGGTATCACCACCTTGTCAGTATCGGGTTACGACCCGCGCGGAATGGGCGAATTCTTCGAGAAAATGAACCGCATCACCCGCGCCATGGGCGAAGGGCCACCGGAATACCTGCGAACTCACCCGGTAACCATCAGCCGTATTGCCGAAGCAGATAGCCGGGCACAGAACATGCCCATTCCACCCCCCAGCGACGGGCGTGATTTCTACCTGATCCAGGCCCGCTTACGTGCCCTGGCTGAAAACTATCCAACCAAAGCGCTGAAGCATTTTGAGTTCATGAAGCAGCGGGCTGACATGAACGAAGCCCAGGGCGATGCACTGGACTACGGAACAGCCATTGCGCTGCAAAGGCAGGGCAAATACCAGGAAGCACGGAAAATTTTGCTTAACCTGATGGACCGCGGCAAGCATCTGGCTTATGAGATCCAACTGGCTGACCTGGACCTGGCCTCTGGCCATACGGCCGCGGCATTGGACCGGCTGGCTGGGCTGTACCACAGCTTTCCGGGCAACAATGCCATTTCCATGGAATACAGTCGCGCCCTGCTGCATGACGGAGATAAAATACAGGCTGAAACCGCCAGCGTGATCCTGCGCCAACAGATACTCAGCGACAATGAAGACCCAACTCTATACGCCCTCTATGCCCGTGCCTCAAATGAGGCAGGCAACACCATACGTTCCAAAGAAGCCATAGCCGAGTCCTATTATCTGCGCGGTGGCGTTCACGAAGCGGTATTGCAGCTGCAGGAATTGACACGCCGCGATGATCTGGATTATTACGAACGGGCAAGGGTTGCCGCCCGCCTGAACGAATACCAGATCGAGCTGGCGAAGCTGGGGCTGGATAATCGACCTGTCCCGCGCTGAAGCCATGGCGACTGCGTCGGGAATTTCTCTGGTACTGACTGTCATCAAACCGTCATGCTCGTTCTTATAATGAAGCCCTGGATTCCAGGATACTCAATATGACTTCTTCACAAGCAAACGTACTGGTAGTCGATGACGAGCCAGCCATACGGGAAATGATTGCTTTTGCGCTGCAACGCCAGGGTATGACAGTGCAACTGGCCTGCGATGCCCACGAAGCTCTGGTGGCCATCAGTAGCAACCGCCCCGATATCATACTGCTGGACTGGATGATGCCCGGAGTCAGCGGACTTGAGTTGACCCGCCGGTTGCGGCGCGACAGCCTCACCCAGGACATTCCCATCATCATGCTCACTGCCAAAGTGTCCGAAGATGACAAGGTAGCGGGTCTGGAAGCGGGTACTGACGATTACGTTATCAAACCGTTTTCTCCGCGTGAATTACTGGCCCGCATCAAGGCCGTCCTGCGCCGCAGCTCTGCTACCGATGAGCAGGGCCGCATCAAACACGGCGACCTGACGCTGGATACCGTATCCCGCCAGGTTTTGCTGGATGATGTTGTAGTTTCCATGGGTCCTACCGAATTTCGATTGCTGGAGTTTTTTATGAGCCATCCGGGCCGCTCTTACAGCCGCACACAGCTGTTGGATCACGTCTGGGGCACCAATGCCTACCTGGAAGAACGCACCGTGGATGTACACATCCGCAGGCTGCGCAAAGCGCTGGAACCCAGCCAGGCTGCCATGTACGTGCAAACTGTACGTGGCCACGGTTATCGCTTCCTGGCCGAAGAAAGGCTTGGCAGCAAGGCATGAGCCAAGGTAAGGTTAAAACTCCGCAGGCTTTAGTCACTGAACAGCAACAGCCTGAATCCATGCAAACGGCGGACCCGGCCACGCAAAACGAAAACAGCAAAATCGCCAGTCCAGAAATCGCCGGCCCAGAAAGCCAGGAAGACCGGCTACAGGAAGGTTTTCGCAAATTTACCGAGGCTTTTCCCGATGCTGCATTGTTGCTGGACAAGCAGGATTGCATCATCTGGTGTAATCAGGCGGCCATCGCCGCCCTGAAATTCCGTATGCCCGAAGACCTGGGTTTGTCCATCACCAATCTGGTGCGCAACTCCGAATTTGCCCAGTGGCTGCAGGACAAGCGGCAACCTTACCGCAAGCTCGAAATGCACTCGCCTGCGGACGACAATGCCTGGCTACAGGTCAGCGCCATCCCTTTGCAGGATGAAGAACGTTTGCTGATTCTTCGTGACATCACCAGCGTCCACAACGTGGAGCAGATGCGGCGCGATTTTGTGGCCAATATTTCCCATGAATTGCGCACGCCCGTGACCGTGCTGATGGGCTATCTGGAAATCATGAAGGACCACAACAGCGAAGATGTGGCAACGGTAGCTGGTCGTATGCTGGGCCAGGCCCTTCAGATGAAAGACCTGTTGGATGATCTGCTGGAGCTGTCGCGACTGCAAAGCCAGGGCCACAATATCGAGCGCAAGGAAGTGGACATGAGCGCCCTGCTCAGCCAGTTGCGCGAGCAGGCCGAGGAACTGAGCCGCGGCCGCCATAAGCTGGTATTTGAGGCCGAGCCGGGATTGAGCCTGATCGGTGCCGCCTCCAATCTGGAGAGCGCATTCAGAAACCTTATCTTCAACGCGATCAACTACACACCCGAAAATGGTCGTATTACCGTGCAGTGGAAAAACTCGCCACAAGGTCCGGTTTTCTCCGTCAGCGATACCGGCATCGGCATCCCGCAGCGCCACATTCCCAGGCTTACGGAACGCTTTTACCGGGTCAATCCGGACCGGTCCCGACAAAGCGGCGGTACAGGCCTGGGTTTGGCCATCGTCAAACACGTGCTGAGCGGGCACGATGCCAGGCTGCTGATCAGCAGCGAGCTGGGTGATGGCAGCACATTCAGCTGCCAGTTTCCCCTGCCAGCAAGTTCATCCATCAGCTGATCATATAAGCTGGCCTGGTAACAAACCGGCTGCACTCCGTAATCAGATTGTCACAGTCAGCACTTAGCATCTGACTGTGATGACCACACACGGCAAATTGTCATGAAAATTCTTCACCCGTCTTTGATTCAATTCAAACGCATCTGCCTGTTGGCTTGCTGGATGATTTTGCCGGTGCCTGGCCAGGCACAATCCAGCAACCTGCCGGACCCACAATGGCCGGAATATCAGACAGTCGGCGAACTTGGCGGCAGTCTCTACAGTGTCGGTTCTGACAGCCTGGCCAATCTGATGCTGCTTTGGGCTGAGGTTTTCAAAACCCGCTACCCCTCCGTGGACATCAACATTAAATCCGCCGGCTCAGCTACAGCACCACCGGCCCTGGCACTGGGGCCCAATCACATTGGCCCCATGAGCCGCTTGATGAACGAACAGGAAATCCAGGAGTTTGAACGCAAATTGGGCTACAAGCCCACTCCGTTTGCCGTGGCCATAGACGCGCTGGCAGTTTTTGTCCATCCGGACAACCCATTGGCTGGTCTCAGTCTGGAGCAGCTTGACAATATTTTTTCGGCCAGCAACGCCTGTGGCGTCGGCAGTTCAACAACACTCTGGGGCCAACTTGGGTTGAGTGACGAGTGGTCAACGCAGGCCATTGAATTATTTGGACGAAATTCAATATCCGGCACTTACCAACATTTTAAACAACACGTCCTTTGTAATGGCGAGTTTCAGCCGCAACTTAGTGAACTGCCGGGTTCTGCATCGGTGGTGCAGACCTTGGCGCAAAGCCGATATGGCATTGCCTATTCAGCTCTGGGCTACACCAATGATGAGGTCAGGGTGCTACCACTGGCGCGCACCACAGAGCAGGCCAGGCAGCAGAATTTCATCGAAGCCACGCCGGAAAACGCAGTCAATGGCAGTTATCCCCTTGCACGTCTGCTCTACATTTACATTAACCATGACTCGACACAGGCCTGGGACCCGCTACAGGCTGAATTCATCCGTATGGTGCTGTCGCGCCAGGGGCAGGAACAGGTGATCCGCGCGGCATTTGCCCCTTTGCCCTTTGCCATTGCCAACCGGGAACTGCAGAAACTGATCCATGTCAATCTCCCTTCAGTCAGCGATCTCTGAAATCCTTTTGTCATTTTGTCACCCCGCAGTAACGCAATTGTCATAAATTCGAAATAAACTCCCTGCCGGTAAGAACGGATTGCTGCTAGAAGCCAGTTCACTGGACCTGCACAATCATCCGGTACCAGCCATTTATGGGAGTCACGCATGAAACACCTGGCCGCATGTTGCGCCCTTGTCCTGGTTATCCTCAGCGCCAATGTCGGAGCAACAGAGGTCAGCGACAGCGAAATTCAAGCTTTGCGCGAGCAAATCCGTTTACTGTCACTGCGGCTGGATCAGCTGGAACAGGCTGCACCTTCAACGCCAGGCAACAGCCAGCCGGTGGCTGTTGCTACTGCACCCAGCCCACAGACCGCGACTGATCAGCAAGAGCTGGATCGCAAAATCGAACAGGCGGTCAACGCGCAGGTCAGTGAGCGCATGGCGGCTGTGGCCTGGGCTGAACGCCTGCGCTGGTCGGGTGACTTCCGTTATCGCTATGAATCCACTGCCGTGGAAGGCGCTAGCGACCGCAACCGCAACCGCATCCGTGCACGAGCTTACCTGGAGGCCGATGTCAGCGATACGATGAAAGCCGGTATGGGTCTGGCCAGCGGTAGCGATGACCCGGTTTCCACTAACCAGACGCTGGGTGGCGGCGGCTCATCCAAAGCCATCAATCTGGACCTGGCCTACGTTGAGTGGTTTGGACTGGCCAATACCAAGATCGTTGGCGGCAAGTTCAAACAACAGCAGCACAATGTCGGAGATTCTGGCCTGTTGTGGGACAGCGACTGGCGCCCGGAAGGCACCTCCATACGTTACGACAACGGTCGCTTTTTCGCTGTCGGCCTGGGTACCTGGATCGAAAGCGACAGTCGCAAATCACAACAAGAGTTTTCCTACGGCCTGCAAGCGGGTGTGCGACTGCCATTGGGTGAACAACTGGAGTTGACCATGGGCACCGGCTACTACCGCTTTGATTCGGCGGGCAAAGTCTCCTTCTTTGATGACGGTGAATTCTTCGGCAACAGTTTTGACCCGGTCACCGGCACCTATTTGCACAACTATTACGAGGCAGAGGGTTTTGCCGAGCTGGGCTTTGATCTGTTTGATCGCCCCACCCTGTTGTTTGCGGATTATGTGCAAAACCTGGATGCAGACGAGAACGACATCGGCTACGCCTTCGGTATCAATTTTAACGAAGCCAGGAAAAAAGGCAGCTGGGAGCTGAACTATGCGTACAAGAAACTGGAAGCTGATGCGGTACTGGGCCTGCTGACCGATTCCGATTTTGGCAATGGCGGAACCAATGCCAAGGGCTCGGTCATCAGCGGTGCCTACGCCGTACATGACAACTGGAATTTCCGCATGACCTATTTCCTGAACCAGACCAGCATAGACCATGGTGACAATCGCGATCTCGACAAATTGCAGCTGGACCTGCAATTCAAATACAAATAGTTCGGGTGGCCACGCCAATTGCCTGCCCACAAGCCAGCCTCTGGCTGCAAGCACCTGCGATAGTCATGCAGCTGCGTGGCATACTGGCGACTGCCCCGTAGCTGGAACACCACTGAATGACTGAGCCGGAACGCGCCCAAACTTATGCAGCCATAGACCTGGGCAGCAACAGTTTTCACTTGCTGGTTTCACGCCGCGAACATGGCGAATTGCGGGTATTGGACCGCATCAAGGAAATGGTGCGTTTGGGAGGCGGGCTGGATAATTCCGGACGTTTGGACCTGGAAACCCGACAAAATGCTTTGGCCTGTCTGGCCCGCTTTGGCCAAAGGCTGAGAGGCATTCCGGCAGACAACATGAGAGCGGTTGGAACCCAGACTTTCCGCCGCATGAAAAACGCCAATGCGTTCATGCTGGCTGCAGAATCCAGTCTGGGCTGCAGCATTGACATCATCGCCGGACGCGAAGAAGCCCGGCTGATTTACCTCGGGGTTTCACAGGCGGTGTCCGGCCATGAGGACCGTAAGCTGGTGATTGATATCGGCGGCGGCAGCACGGAAATCATCATCGGCCAGGGGCTGGAAACCCTGCAACTGGAGAGTGTCCAGTTCGGCTGTGTCAGCCTCACCAAAAGATTTTTTGCCAAGGGCAAAATCAGCCGTAAACGCTGGGCCAAAGCCATGGAAGAAGTCATGGCAGAATTGCAGGAATTACGCCTGCGCTATCTGCAGACCGGCTGGCAGACCGCCATTGGCTCTTCCGGCACCGTGTTGGCCATCAGTGAAATCTGCCGGCAATCCGGGCTGGGCGAGACTGATATCGATCTGGCCAGCCTGCAGCATATCTGTGAGGGATTGCTGCAATTCAAAACCACGGCAGAAGTGCAATTTCCAGGGCTGTCCGAGCAACGCCAACCGGTTATCGCCGGTGGCCTGGTGATGCTGGCAGCCTGCTTTGCAACTTTTGAGCTGCAGCGCATTCGCACATCGCCCTATGCCCTGCGTGAAGGCCTGCTGTATGACATGCTGGGTCGGCTGGAACAACGCGATCCCAGGGAAAGTACGGTATTGGCTTTCAAACGACGCCATGGCGTAGATGAATCCCAGGCCGAGCGGGTCAAATTAACGGTAAGCCGCTTGTTCCAGCAGCTGGAAACAGCTTGCGGCCTGCGCCCCATACACCAACACATGCTGAAATGGGCAGCAGACCTGCACGAAGTGGGCTTGAGCGTGTCTCACAGTCATTACCAGCTGCACTCTGGCTACCTGGTGCAGCAATCGGATATGCCGGGCTTTACCACCACTGAACAATTGTTCCTGGCAGCATTGGTACGCTATCACCGCCGTCCAATCGGGGGAGATTTCACCCAGGCTTTGCCAGAACGTGTGCACCAGGCTTTGAAGCAATCCTTGCTGTGCCTGCGACTGGCCTGCATTTTCTGTCGATCCCGCGACAGCTCTGCGATTCCCGACTTCAGCATCAGGGTCAGCGACGGTACTTTCACTCTGATTCTGACTGAAGACTGGATGCAGGCACACCCATTGACGCTGCATGATCTGCAAACCGAAGCGGTGGAAGCCAGACCCACCGGTATCAATTTGCGTGTGCAATCTGTGGAGGCCCCGATTGATTAAAGAAAGCGATGACTGGCGCCCTACCGCGTCGCGCCAGGCCATCGAAGCTCGAGCCAGGCTACTGGCCGATATACGCCAATTTTTTTCCGAACGCAGAATTCTGGAAGTTGAAACGGCTCAACTCTCCAGCGCCGGTAATTCTGATCCGAACATTGCCAGCATTGCGACCGATTCCGCTTCGCCCCGCTACCTGAGAACTTCAGCCGAATATCCCATGAAACGGCTGCTGGCAGCAGGATTGCCTGACATTTATGAGTTGGGACGAGTTTTTCGCGCCGGGGAAAAAGGCTCAAGGCACAACCCGGAATTCACCATGCTGGAGTGGTACCGGCATGATCTGGGCTACCATCAACTGGCACAGGAAGTCATAGAGCTGATCAAACTAAGTGGTCGTGGAAAATTTGCTGCATGGCCGATCATTTACACCAGCTACCGCGAACTGTTTCGCCTTCACCTGGGACTGGACCCACATTTCTGTGATGAAGAAGAGTGCCGTGCGCTGGCGCTGGAGCGAGACATCCATGCCGGCCAATTGGACCTGGATGGTTGGCTGGACCTGCTACTGACCCATTTGATACAACCGGCCATGGACGCCGAGAGCATCACGGTGATTGTCGATTTCCTGCCGCAACAGGCCGCATTGGCACGCATCCGCCAGGATGTGGTAGCCGTAGCCGAGCGTTTCGAAATTTACCTGGGACAGGCCGAGTTGGCCAACGGTTATCAGGAACTCACTGACTGGGCAGAACAAACACAGCGTTTTGAACAGGATCGCAAGTTGCGCCAACTGCGTGGTGAAGACGTCAATCCACTGGACCAGCGCCTGCTGGCTGCGCTGCAGGCCGGACTACCGGAATGTTCGGGTGTGGCGCTGGGTGTGGATCGTTTACTGATGGCCATTCTGGGCCTCAGCCATATCGATATGGTTTTGCCCTTCCCCTATGATCGTGCCTGAAGTCTGAATCAGTAATTAGCTGCCGACTGCAAATATCTGTTGTGCCTGGATCAGCTTTTAGCCGCATGCCAGGGCAGGCAGACTTTGACACACAAGCCGCCCTCGCTGACGTTACTGGCCTCGATCACGCCACCATGGCGCCCTACCGCTGCAGCAGCAATGGACAAGCCTATGCCATGGCCACCGGAGTGACGGTCACGGGATTCCTGTACGCGGTAAAAAGGCTCGAAAATCTTTTGCAGTTCTGCTTCCGGCACACCCGTACCGAAATCGCGCACAGCGATCAGCAACTGCAGGTCCGCCGCGTCGGCTTGCAAACTCAGTTGTACGCCACGATCAGCATCGGTATGCCGTAGCGCATTGCGCAGGAGATTCTCCATGGTGCGCCACAACAATTCGCGGTCACCATAAAACAGCACTTCCTCTCCAGGTTTCCACTGCACGCCGGGTTTACCATCAGCTACTTCGTAATTCACCACTTCCACCAGTTCAGTCAGCAGCGCAGAGATATCCAGTGTTTCATCCTGCTTGGGCGAATTTTCTGAAGTCTCACGTAACAGACCCAGCACATCATTCACCAAAGCTTCCAGGCGATCGCCTTCCAGGGCAATGCGGTTCAGTTCCGGAGTAATGGCTTCAGAGCCTTTCTTGCGGGCAATTTCCAGTGCCACAGACAAACGTGCGAGTGGAGAACGCAGCTCGTGACTGACGTCACGCAGCAGTCTCCGACTGGACTGTTGCATGGTTTGCAAACGTGAGGCCATCTGGTTGAAATCTGCTCCCAATTGGCCAAATTCATCGCGACGTTGCGGCGTGGTTTCCGCTACTCGCGCATCCAGGTCACCAGCAGCAATTTGCCGCGTGGCAGTACGCAAAGCCTCCAGCGGCGCGGTTAAGGAACGGGCCAGGAAAAAGCTCACCAGCGCACTGATCAGTGCTCCCGCCAATATGCGCAAGGCTGTGCCGTCGGGTCCGGGAGCCAAAATGGTAGTGGGCGGTATTCTGTCGACCAGGAATATGGTGTGTTGCTGCCCGTTCCTGGCCAGCACGGATTCTGCTTCCATACGCCCATGACGGGCTCGCAAAGCCCGCAAGATGGCGTCACGTTGCAGAATTTCTGCGTCGTTTTCGTCAACCACAAATATGTAGTTGCGCGACATGCGCGGTATGGCTACCAGTTCCTCGCGGGCGGCGTCTGCACCAGCCGTTGCCAGGGTGATTTTGAGTCTTTGGGCAATGCGGTACATGCCGCGGGAAAAGGTGTTGGCGGGTTCTTCAGCCCATTGCTCACGCGCCAGCTTGTCGTTCAGCAAACCAATGGATGCTGAGAAGCCCACTATGCTCAACCACATGGTCAGAAACAATTTCCAGAACAGGCGTGACACGCTACCGTGATTACCTAAGCAACGCGGTATTGATAGCCAATACCCCGTATGGTTTCGATACGGTTTTCACCATTGAGCCCGGGGCCCAACTTGCGGCGCAAATTGCTGACGTGCATATCCACACTTCTGTCGTGTGCCACCGGCTCGCGGCCCAGGGCCTCGATATAAAGATCGCGCTTGCTCACCACGGCACCGCCGTTCTGCAATAAAGATTGCAGTATGCTGAATTCCGTACTGGTCAACTCCACCGGCTCACCCCGCAGCAACAGGCTGCGGCTGCCCTGGTTCAATTCCAGGTCATCTACCTGCAACACATTGGACACACCGGTACTGCCGGTACGACGCAACACAGCCCGGATTCGGGCCAGCAACTCGCGTGGATTACAGGGTTTGGCTACATAATCATCGGCACCCAGTTCCAACCCAAGTATGCGATCCAGATCGTCGCCACGTGCAGTCAGCATTATGACCGGTATACGGTTATCCCTGCGTAATTCCTTGAGTACGTCCAGGCCGTTCATTTCCGGCATCATGACGTCCAGCACCATCAGGTCAAAGCCTGGCTTTTCCAGGGCCAGCAAGGCGGCCTTGCCATCATGAGCCAGCTGCACACTGAATTCTTCCGACTCGAAAAACTCCCTGAGCAGCTCACACAACTCTACGTCGTCATCGGCAATGAGGATATTTGTTTGCATTTTTCGCTGTCGATTGTCTGAAACCTGCATTCATTCTATCCAATCCCGGCCCACACGGCAGAAAAAAAAGGCGCACCGGAGTGCGCCCAAGGGACTTGGAAGATCTATTGGACTGACATCAGTCGACGAAAATGCTCCAATTGTAGTGCCAGGCTGAGTCCACGCTACGCACCGCACCGGCCCAATCCACTTTGTCAAAAAAGTCACCGAACACCATGGGGTCGATGTCTTTGCCTTGCAGATAGGTTGCACCTGCCGGGGGATATACGCCGCTCAGGTTGGAATCAATCTCCTGATTACCGATTTGCGCATTGATAAAGGAAGCAGTGGTCCAGGGCTCACCGCCTTCATCTGCTTCGACAAAACTGTTAGTGCAGTCAAAAATGGTATTTTCGAAGGTCAACA
>JBBKVS010000168.1:0-15789 GCA_037968555.1 Lysobacterales bacterium
ACTTCAGCACTGCTTCGGGGGGCTGTCTGGCCGCTGAGATTGGCGCTGGTGGACACGATAGCACCGCCAAAGGCTGCACAAAGCTCACGGCAAAGCACATGATCGCTCAGACGCAAGGCAATAGCAGGATGTTTGCCAGCCAGCCAGTCCGGTACGGTGGCAGCACGGGGAAACAGCCAGGTCACCGGACCAGGCCAACTGGCCAGTGCACGTTGCCGCAAGGGCTCAGTCACTGCACCCATGTAAGGTTCAAAGCGCTGGTAGTTGTCGGCAATCAGGATCAGGCCGGCATCCGGCGAGCGCTGCTTGAGCGCCAGCAAATGGCGTACAGCCTGTTCATTGGCCGGATCACAACCCAGGCCATAAACCGCTTCGGTGGGGTAGGCAATCACTGCGCCAGCACGCAATTCAGCTGCAGCTTGCTGCGTGTTCAACATCCTTAATGCAGACATGGCCCGCGGTGCTAAGCCTTAGTCGGTTGGCGCGGCTTTGGCAGCGGCCGTTTTAGTGGTTTTTTTACCGGCTTTCTTGCCAGCCTTCTTTTTCGACTTCTTCCTGGCTTTCTTTTTGGCCTTTTTCTTGGCTGGAGCCTTTTTAGCCGCAGTTTTCTTGCTGGCAGCCTTTTTACCACCGCGCCGGGGCTTCTTGTCCGGTGCCGCAGCCAGTAATTCTTCGCACTCCGCCAGGCTCAGCGTATCGGCTTCACGTTCCTTTGGAATGCGGGCGTTTTTCTTGCCGTCGGTAATGAATGGCCCCCAACGACCCTTGATGATTTGCACATCGGAGCCTTCCCAGGTGTGCAATATCTTGTCCAGATCCGCTTGCTTCTTGGCTGCGATCAACTCCAGCGCCTGTTCCAGTGTGACGTCGTGTGGGTCGATTTCCTTCAGGGAAACAAACTTGCTGGCATAGCGGATATAGGGACCAAAACGGCCAATACTGGCAGAAACTTTTTCGCCTTCGGCCGTTTCACCCAGGTCACGTGGCAGCTTGAACAGCTCCAGCGCCTCTTCCAGGTTGATGGTTTCCAATCGCTGGCCAGGCCGCAGCCCGGCAAACTCCGGTTTTTCCTCTTCTTCTACTACACCAATCTGGGCATGCGGGCCGAAGCGACCGAGTCGCACCGAGACCTCGCGACCGGATTTCGGATCTATGCCCAGTATGCGGTTGAGCTTGGCATCGAGACGGCTAACGCTTTCTTCCTTCTCTTTCACCAGGGCAATAAAAGGCTTCCAGAACTCGTGCAGTGGCGGAATCCAGTCTTCCTCACCGCGCGATATGGCATCGAGGCGGTCTTCCATGCGGGCGGTGAATTCATAGTCCACATAAGGTTCAAAATGCTGCTCGAGAAAGCGCGCCACCACCCGTCCGGTATCGGTGGGGGTAAAGCGCCTGCGGTCCATTTCCACGTACTTGCGCCGCACCAGGGTCTGAATGATGCTGGCATAAGTCGATGGTCGGCCTATACCGTATTCTTCCAGGATTTTAACCAGGCTGGCTTCTGAAAAGCGTGGCGGTGGCTCGGTAAAATGCTGTTCGGCGCGAATATCCTTTACGGTGATCACATCGCCTTCATTGATATCCGGCAAGCTGGATTCGGGCGCCTGCTCTTCATCCGAGGTGGATTCTTCATACACTGCCAGGAAACCGGGGAAAGCCACCACGGAACCATTTGCGCGGAATGTTGCGTCGCCGTCACAATCAAATTCCACCTGCACCGTGTCGATCAGGGCATTGCTCATCTGGCAAGCCATGGAGCGTTTCCAGATCAGCTCATAAAGTCGGAACTGGTCGTCTGACAGCAAGGACTTCACATCATCCGGCCGCAGCTCTGCAGAAGTTGGGCGTATGGCTTCATGCGCTTCCTGCGCGTTCTTGGACTTGGTTTTGTAGGTCAGCGGTTTTTCCGGCAAGTACTCTTTGCCGTAAATCGCGCCTATCTGCTGACGCAAATCTCCCAGGGCATCGTTGGACAAATGCACTGAATCCGTACGCATATAGGAAATCAGGCCCTGGCTGATGCCCTTGATGCTGACACCTTCATACAAGGCCTGCGCAGTGCGCATGGTGCGCTGCGCAGAAAACCGCAACTTGCGCGCGGCATCCTGTTGCAGTGTGGAGGTGATAAACGGTGGAGCCGGCCGGCGTTGGCGCTGTTTGCGCACCACGCGATCGGCGCGCAATTTACCACCGGCTGCGGTCAGCAGGCGCTGACGAACGCCGTTGGCTTGCTCGGTATTGTTGATATCAAACTGAGTCAGCTTTTCATTCTGCAAGGCCACCAGGCGCGCCACAAAATCACGTTTGTCGTGATTCATATCGGCTTCAACCGACCAGTATTCCTGGCTGATGAAAGCTTCGATCTCCCGTTCGCGCTCGACGATCAGGCGCAAAGCCGGGCTTTGCACACGTCCCGCTGACAGGCCGGGTTGGATTTTCTTCCACAGCAGCGGTGACAGATTGAAGCCCACCAGATGATCCAGCGCGCGCCGGGCCTGCTGAGCATTGATCAATGGCATGGACAATTCGCGTGGATTATCAACCGCCGCGCGTATGGCCTTTTCGGTGATTTCCGAGAATTCGACCCGCTTGAAGGGGATTTTCTCGGTCAGGCCTATTTCCTTGAGAATTTCGTACAGATGCCAGGATATGGCTTCGCCTTCTCTGTCCAAGTCAGTCGCGAGGTAAACCATTTCGGCTTTCTTGGCAGCTCGGGTAATGCTGTTGACGTGCTTTTCGCTGCCCTCATTAAGCTCGTAAATCATGGCGAAATCGTTGTCCGGGTCAACTGCCCCGTCCTTGGAAGGCAGATCCCGCACATGGCCATAGGAAGCCAGCACCTCGAAGTCTTCTCCGAGATAGCGCTTGATGGTGGCTGCCTTGGCAGGCGATTCTACAATCAACAGCTTAATGAATTTCTCCCACTTCCTGACCTTATTTGGTTTGCATCATTCCGGCTAATCACAGTCGCGCCGCGATTGCCCTGGGCTATGCGACGGCAGGTATTCAACGAAGGAATACGGTGATTTAGCCAGACTGCCTATTATTAATGGCGATAGTCTTGCTGCGTGTCAAACATCAAATCTTCCATCCAGGCATAATTGGCTTCCTGGCCGGGTTGATTGAACAGCACCATCAACACCACCCATTTGACGTCTTCCAGCGCGATTTCATCGCTTTCCAGCGCCATCAGCCGATCGATTAACAGTTCGCGCCTTTGTGGGTCCAGGATGCCCACATTGGACAGGTAGTATATAAAATCGCGGCAATCCACATCCAGCTTGTCCATTTCGGACTCAATGAATACGCGCACCGGTTGTTCTGTGCGGACCACGAATTCAGGCTGATACCTTTGCTCCGCCAAGCCATCCAGCCATGCAAAGGCCTTGTCAATCTCGCCGTTGGAAAAGCCCGCCAGGTGCAGGTTCTCTTCCATACTTTCACGATCCGGCTCATCATCGGGCTCGTCGTAAAAGTAATTCTCGAACAGGTACATCAACACGTCGAGTACGTTCTCTTTCATTCACAGACCTCTTGTTTTTCGGCTGAATGCTCCACCGGGGTGTGCCTCAACTCGTCCTCTCAGCTCCAGCATAAGCAGCATGGCCGACACAGCCTTCGCCGTCAATCCACTGGACGCAATCAATGTATCGATGGGCAGCGGGTCGTAGCCCAGGCTGGACCACAGGCGGGCGTACTCGGGATCATCACCCAGATTGGGTTGTGATTCGGCTTTAACAAGCTTTGCGGTGGATTTTGGCTGCATCTGTTGCTGCAAGGTATAAGCCAGCTGGCCTGCCAGAGGCGCCAATTCCTGCAAAATTTCGGCATCGGTTTCCACCAGGCGCGCACCATCGCGGATCAGGCGATGACAGCCCTTGGCCAACGGATTATGGATGGATCCGGGCAAGGCAAACACTTCACGGCCCTGTTCTGCGGCCAGCCGGGCCGTAATCAGTGAGCCGCTGTTCAATGCAGCTTCTATCACCAGCACTCCCAGGCTGAGGCCCGAAATGATGCGGTTGCGTGAAGGGAAGTGTTCGCGTTTCGCAGAAGTGCCGGGCGGGAACTCGGAAACCAACACACCTTGCTGGCGTATGTCTGCGGCCAGTGAACGGTTAGCCGCAGGATAAATGCGGTCCAGGCCACTGCCCAACACGGCTACCGTCATGGCCCCGGCATCCAGCGCGGCCCGGTGAGCTGTGCCATCTATGCCCATCGCCAAACCACTGGTAATGGTAAAACCGTGGCGGGCGAGGGTGCCGGCGAAATCACGGGCATTCTCCACGCCACCGGCAGTGGGGTTACGGCTGCCGATTACGGCCAATTGTGGTTGCCAAAGGGCATCCACGTTACCCGCGGTAAATAAAGCTGCGGGTGCAACGGAGATCTCGGTCAACAGGGCCGGGTAACGTTCGTCATCAAAGGGAATCAGGTCGTGGCCGTCTTGTTCTAGCCACTCCATATCCTGCTGCAATTGCTGCTGATCAGGATGGTGCAAGGCCTGAACCATGTCTTCGGCCAGGCCTGACTGGCGCAATTGCGCGGCAGGAGCACTGATTACCTGCTCAATCGAACCGAATGACCGGACCAGGCCGGCCAGTTTTTGCCCCCCTAGCCGGGGGGCACGAATTGCAATTAACCAGTTTCGCTGCTTCGTGGCAGCAACCCCCTTGACCCGTTAATTGTTAAGCAAACTCTGATTTATTCAGAGTTCCTTTGGCACAAGGATGTGCCAACATTTTCAATGATGTTAGTCATTGAAAATGAAGCCAAACAAAAATGACACTTTTTGTTTGGCGTGCTCTGATAATTCATGGATGAATTATTCAGAGCTTTCTTGAATGTCAGGAGCGCTCATTGGGATGACGTAACTTGTCAAAAGAACGCACCAGGTTATCGCCGCCCAGCACCATGGCATAACTGACGTCTCCAAAAGTGCGGAAAACCATTACCAGCGCATGATATTGCTCCGGCAATCTCACATTGGAATTCTCGTCGAAGCTGCCATGACGATACCCTACCCGGTCATCAACAACCTGACCTGGCCGGAACACAGAGAACACGTGGCCTGATTCCAGGCCCTGGTTGGAACCACCGTTCAGCGCCACGATCTGGTAATGACCCACACCATACAAAGCGTCCTTGGTAGACAGGATGCGCAAGCCTTCAGGCACGGTATCCATGGCATGTGGATGGAAGACGGCGTCATAGCCAATGGTGTCCAATGGCAGTATAAAATCGCCTTCTTTGACTTCTGTACGATCTCTCATGATATCGAGGACGGAAATATCCCCGGTCTGCCTCACCCGTACACGGCTGACTTCCACCAATTCATAACCGACCGGGTTTTTCGGGCGTTTGTTCCAGGGTGGGGTTTCATTCCACAGGGTTTCGTTGCGGTTCTTGGTATTGGGAACCTGTTTCCAGTTTTCCTTGGGCAATACACGCCGGATTCCATCTTCCTTGGTCATGTCGTAAATGCTGTACAAGCGGGCCACCACAAACTCATCACCGACGCTGGCATTCAGATTGCGCGCATAAGTCTGGTCTGTATAAGTAGCTGTAAGCCGATCCACTTCATTCGCGACGATATAGGGCAAGTTGGCAAACTCGCTGGGAGAAAGCACTCGTACATCACGCAGGAAGGGCTCGATTTGCTTCAGCGGTATGGCGTTGATGGGAGATTCCCGATCCACCACTCGTATGGCAGGGGACAGTCTTTCCGTACCTTCCCGGTTCAATCGCAGCTGTGGAACACCATCGACATATACCAACGACAACTCGTCGCCGGGATAAATCAGGTGGGGGTTTTCAATTTGCGGATTCGCGTGCCAGATCGCTGGCCACTGCCAGGGCTTATCGAGGAATTTCCCCGAGATATCCCACAGTGTGTCGCCTTTAACAACAACATAACGATCGGGGTGGTCGGAGCGAACAGACACATCCTGTGCCGCCACAACACCGGCTAAAAGAGCTATAAACATGCTTAGCATGATTTTCCTGATCACGTTCCTTCCTCTCTTGTAGGCATCCAGCCATCTAGTAAGATGCGGTCAGTATTTAACTGGCGAACTGTACCCGCCAGTAGGTATCATAAAGAAACCCGTCAAAAAGTTCATCTAAATTGTTTCATGCACTCGTAAATATATGGCCACATTAGAAATTCTGGAATTTCCTGACCCGCGACTACGCACCATAGCTAAAGCAGTGACCGACTTCAATCCGGCCCTGCAGCAGTTGGTACAGGACATGGCCGAAACCATGTATGCCGAGAACGGCATAGGCTTGGCAGCAACCCAGGTCAATGTCCATCAGCAGCTGCTGGTTTTGGATGTCAGCGAAAGCCGTGACCAGATGCAAGTCTATGTAAATCCTGAAATTCTTAGCAGCGATGGCGAACAGAACTGCGAAGAGGGTTGCTTGTCCGTACCGGGCGTCTATGCCGAGATCAAACGGGCAGAAAACATCCGCGTGCGAGCTTTTGATGCTCAGGGAAAAAAGTTTGAAATCGAGCTCAGCGGGCTGCATTCCATCTGTTTACAGCACGAGATGGACCATCTGCAAGGCAAGCTTTTTGTGGATTATTTATCCCCTCTGAAACGACAAATGGTGCGCAAGAAACTGGAAAAACAGAAAAAACAGGCAGAAAAAAAGCCTGTTGCCGTAATGTGATGTGCCGCCCGTGATGAACCGCTTTGACTGAATCCGGCCCGCTGCGCATCGTTTTTGCAGGTACTCCCGATTTTGCGGTTCCGCCTCTGCAGGCCCTGGTAAGTTCTGACTGGTTACCCTTGGCGGTATTGACTCAACCCGATCGACGCGCTGGCCGTGGCTTGAAACTACAGGCCAGTGCGGTCAAACAAACTGCCTTGCAGCTGGGCATTCCGGTCCATCAACCCGCCAGCCTGAAAACCGCTGAATTCCTGCAATGGTTGAACGATCTGCACGTGGATTTGATGATAGTCGTGGCTTATGGCTTGATTCTGCCCCAGGCAGTTCTGGTTGCACCGCGCTACGGTTGCTGGAACATTCACGCCTCGCTGCTGCCGCGCTGGCGCGGCGCTGCGCCTATACAACGCGCGATTGAAGCGGGCGATAAACACAGTGGTATCTGCATCATGCAGATGGATGCTGGGCTGGATACCGGTGCGGTTCTGGCCAGGGAAAGCCTGGCCCTGGCTGCTGACGAAACCGGCGGCTCATTGCACGATAAACTGGCCCAGCTCGGCGCCAACAGCCTGTTGCAATGCCTGCAACAGCTGCAATCCGAAAACCCTCCTGTGGCCACCTCTCAGCCACAGGAAGGCATCAGCTATGCACGCAAACTCGACAAGGCTGAAGCAGAAATTGACTGGCAGGAATCGGCCGTACAGCTGGAGCAACGTATCCGCGCCTTCAACCCCTGGCCGGTGTGCTGGTGCGAGGTGGGGGGTGAACGAACCCGTATCTGGCTGGCCAGTGCCGAAGCTGCAAGCCAAAGCTTTTCGGCGGGAACGGTCATCCAGGCAGATGCAGATGGCATCGTGGTTGCCTGTGGATCGGGCCAGCTACGGATCAGCCAATTGCAGCGAGCCGGGGGCAAAGTACAGTCCCCACAGCAATACCTGCAAGCGCGCAGCATGCCGGATCAACTTGTGAAATCATGAAACCATCCAAAGCTAAAAAAACCACACAAAACCCCAGGTTATTAGCCATCAGGGCCTTGGGCGAAATACTCGATGAGGGTAAATCCCTGTCAGAATGCGCTGCTTTGAAGGACGATGAGGCCAACCGCAATCTGTCCCAGGCGCGGCACCTGGCCTACGGCGTGCTGCGCTGGCAAGTTGCACTGGCCTGGCTGGAAGCACAATTACTGAGCAAGCCGCTGAAACAGAAAGATCGCGACATCAGCCGCTTGCTGTGGCTGGGTATGTTCCAATTGTGGCAAGACCGTACGCCTGATCACGCAGCCATCAATGAAACCACCGAATGCGCCCGCGGCCTGGGCAAGACCTGGGCGGTCAAAATGATCAATGCCGTATTGCGGCGTTTTCAGCGCGAACAGGTCACTTTGCTGGACCAACTGGCCCAGGTTTCGGAAAATCTGGCCCACCCAGCCTGGTTGCTGGGGCGTATAAAAAGCGATTGGCCAGAAAACTGGCAAGCCATACTCGAAGCCAACAACCAGCCGCCGCCGCTGTGGCTACGCATCAACACTTTACGGGCAACTCGCGATGATGTTGCAGCCAGCCTGGTGGCAGCCGGTTTTACCTGCCAGCTGAGTGAAACAGCAACGCAGGCTTTGCAGGTTTCACCGGCTGCCGGCGTTAACGATTTACCCGGATTTGCCGAAGGACATTTTTCGGTTCAGGACGCGGCCGCACAGCTGGCTGCCAGTTTGCTCGACGCCAGACCCGGCATGCGCGTACTGGACGCCTGTGCAGCGCCCGGCGGTAAAGCCTGTCATCTGTTGGAGCAGGTGGTCGATATCCAACTGACGGCTGTTGATCAATATGCCAATCGCTTGCACCGGGTGCAGGAAAACCTCGACCGCCTCGGGCTGCAATGTCAGTTGCTGACTGCCGATGCCACGGATACCGCCAGCTGGTGGGATGGCCAGCCTTTTGACCGTATTCTGCTGGATGCGCCCTGCACCGCTATCGGGGTGATACGCCGGCATCCGGAAATTCGCCATTTGCGGGATACTGACCAGGTTCTGCAGGCAGTCACGCTGCAATATGAATTATTGCAACAACTCTGGCCCCTGCTGCTAGCCGGCGGCAAGCTCTTGTACGCCACTTGTTCGCTGCTGCTGGACGAGAACTCGCTGCAGATCAAGCGTTTTCTGGCTGAGCATGCTGACGCTGAAGAAGTGCTGATCAAAGCAGCATGGGGGCATACACTGAGCCATGGGCGACAGATACTTCCCGGTGAACAAGACATGGATGGCTTTTACTATGCCTGTCTGCAGAAACGACTTTAAGCTCCTGGCTTGTCTGGTTTTACTGCTGGTCGGCTGCAGCGACCGCAGCGGGAATTTTGGATTTGAATTGCTGGGCCTGGAATCCCGTATCTCTGGTCAGCAACTGCGGCTGAAACTGGCACAGAAAATCAGCCTCAGTCAGGATGCGCGCACGGCTTTGGAGAACGGTGTAGCGCTGCATATTGAAGTCCGCGCCGAACTGGATGCAGACAGCGGCAATATCTCCAGCGTCCGGCATTTCGAAATCCGCTACATGCCGCTCAGCGATCATTACCAGCTCAGTTCCGACCAGCCCGCTTTAGTTCGCACCTATCCCCGTTTGCGTCACGTGCTGGCAGATTTGTCCGCAGTAGAATTGATTATGCCATTGACCAATATTGCGGCAGGCAACTACCAGGTGCAGGCACGCAGCTGGCTGGAAAAACGCAAACTACCTGCGCCCATGCGGTTACCCATTTGGTTTTCACCTAACTGGCAACACGACAGCGGCTGGCATTCCTGGCCGGTGAGCATACCCGCACCGTCATGAAGTCCGCGAAGCAGACCAAGGCATTTCGCAGCAATCGCTCCTGGGGGCGCAGGTTATTACGCCTACTACCCGCAGCGGCTCTATTGTTCACCTTGTTGATCGCACTGTTACTGGTCAGCGGCGTACAACAGGATTTGCCGGGCAATCTGAGTGCCTTGCTGGCAGAAGGCTACCTGTGGGTACTGGTAGTAACTGCCGCCGCGGTACTGGTACTGATATGGACTATTGGCAGCCGCCTGATCAGCCTGATCCGCAGAGTAAAGGCTGAAGAGCCCGGTGCCCGATTGGCCGCACGCTGGGTGCGCAACTTTCTCGGGCTGTCGATTCCGCCTGCATTGATCGTTTATTTTTTCTCCGCCTGGTTTTTGTCCAGCACCATCGACAGTTGGTTTGATGTGCAAGTGGAGCAAGCACTGGCGGACTCGCTGGCTCTGGGCCAACAATTTCTCGACACGCGCACCCTGGAAGTGCGCAACCAGCTGCAGGAGACTGCCAGTGGCCTGCGCGAACTGCGGGAAGAAGGCGATCTTCTGCGTCGCGAACTACTGGGCCGGGTGCGCGCCAGCGGCCCGCTGGAACTGACGGTATTGAAAGCCGACGGCACTTTGGTAGCCACCGCCAACATCAATGCGCTGACTGGCTTGCCTGAACGACCAGGCGATTTTGCCTTGTTGCAGGCTCAGGATAGAGGTGAGTATGCGGCGGCTGAACCCACCGCAGCTGGCGGATTGCAGATACGCGTGCTCAACTGGCTACCGCCCGAATTTCCCGGAGACCAGGCCCACATCCTGCAGGCGATCTATCCCTTGCCACCCGGAATTACCGAACTGGCCAGCTCGATAGAGCAGGAATACTACCGCTACCAGAACGTCAGGTATTTGCGCAATTCACTGAAACAAAGCTTTCTGCTGATTCTTTCACTGGTGCTGTTGCTGACGATTATGCTGGCCATACTGGCAGCACTGAATGCAGCACGGCGCATGGTGGCACCACTGTCGCGTTTGTCCAAGGCCACGCATGAAGTGGCGGGTGGTGATTTCGGACAGCGCGTTGAAGCCGGAGAAAAGGACGAGATTGGCTTCCTGGTGAGTTCCTTCAATGACATGACCAATGCGTTGCAGGAAGCCAGCCAATCGGCCGAAGAAAGCCGTGCCAAGTTGCAGGAACAGGGTGACTACCTGGAAGCCGTATTGGGTAATCTCTCTTCCGGCGTGCTCACACTGGACAAGGATGGGTTGATTCTGCGGGCCAACCGGGCCTGTCGCAACATTCTCGGCATGAACACTGATGCCTCTACGGCAACGGCCAACCTGAGTGATTGGGTCAATGAACTGGCATACCTCAAGCCACTGGCTGAAGCCATAGCACAGCAAAGCCGCAGTGGCCGCAGCACCTGGCAACAGGAAATCCGCTTGCAGAAGGAGTTTGCCCCCTTGGTGTTGCTGGCGCGTGGCTCTCAGTTACTGGACCAGGGACAAGTCGTGGTGTTTGACGATGTAACCGTGCTGAACCAGGCGCAACGTGAAGCTGCCTGGGCGGAAGCAGCGCGGCGGCTGGCACATGAAGTCAAGAATCCACTCACGCCGATTCGCCTGGCAGCAGAGCGGCTACACATGAAGCTGATCAGCAAACTGGACGAAAACGATGGGGCACTGTTGGACAAGGCCACCACCACCATCGTCGCGCAGGTAGAAGCCCTGCGCACACTGGTGGACGCCTTTGGTGATTATGCACGTGAACCGGTACTGGCACGCGAGAGCATAGATTTGAACAGCCTGATCCAGGAAGTGGTGATGCTGTATCAACAGGGCGATGCCAACACTCAGTTTGAATTGCGTTTGCAACCCGAAGCCAGCCAATTGAAAGCTGATGCCGGACGCCTGCGCCAGTTGCTGCACAACCTCTTGCGCAATTCCCAGGAAGCAGCCGGAAGCCAAGATGCGCTCATAGAAATCTCTACTGCTGTGCTTGAATTTGAAGGCAACTCCTGGCTCCAGTGCGAAATCCGTGATCACGGCGAAGGCTTTCCGGAAGCCGTATTGCAACGGCCTTTCGAACCCTATGTCACCCACAAGCCCGGTGGCAGTGGTCTCGGTCTGGCTATCTGCCGCAAGATCGTCAGTGAACACGATGGCCGCATCACTCTGCACAATCACCCGGATGGTGGCGCACTGGTCACGCTGCTATTGCCTCGCACTGCCTGACAGCACTGTGCCGTGATAAGCAAACAGGGCATGAACTCATGAACCAGGACCCACAAATCACCCTGGCGAAAGCCGACATGAGCCGGCTGCAGATTATTGCGGTGGTGATGTGTTTCCTGCTTACTGGCCTGGATGGATTCGACGTGCTGTCGATCAGTTTCGCGGCGCCGGGAATTGCGGCCGAGTGGGGGATCGATCGCGCTGCACTGGGCCTGGTGCTGTCAATGGAATTAATTGGTATGGCATTTGGCTCGATCATCATCGGCGCGTTTGCGGACCGCAATGGCCGTCGACCGGCCATTCTGTTCTGCCTGGTGTTAATGAGCGTCGGCATGGCTTTAGCCTCCACCGCGGACAGCGTTGTGATCATGTCCATCTACCGTTTTGGAACCGGTCTCGGGCTCGGCGGCATGCTGGCCACCAGCGCAGCCATGGCAGCCGAATTCTCGAACCTGAAACGGCGCAGCCTTTCGGTAATTATCATGGCAGCAGGTTTTCCGGTAGGCGCCATCGTCGGTGGTTCCATTGCATCGATGTTACTGGTGTCGTTCGATTGGACCGCCGTGTTTCTGTTTGGAGCCTCGGTCACGATCGCCTTTATTCCCCTGACCTGGTACTTCCTGCCAGAGTCCATCGGCTACCTGCTGGAAAGGCGTCCAGCGGATGCGCTGGAGCGGATAAACACGACGATGCGGCGCATGGGTCACGAAGTTATTGAAAAACTGCCGCCGGCACGCATCGCAACCCAACCAGCCAACATCAAGGCCTTGTTCTCACCTGCCTTGGCGCGTATCACAACCCTGCTGACGCTGGCCTATTTTCTGCACATCATGACCTTCTATTTCACTCTGAAGTGGATTCCAAAAATCGTGGTGGACATGGGCTTCGCGCCTTCGCTGGCCGGCGGTGTGTTGGTTTGGGCCAATGTGGGTGGCCTGATCGGCGCATTGACTTTGGGTCTGCTGTCATTGCGGTACAGCGTCAAGTGGCTGGTGGTCGGAGCATTGATGCTGGGCGCGGTTATGGTGACCTGGTTTGGCCAGGAACAGGCAAGCCTCACACAATTATCCATGGTTGCAGCTGCGGCTGGTTTCTTCACCAATTCCGGCGTTGTGGGTCTTTACGCCCTGTTTGCCCAAAGCTTTCCTACTGAGCTGCGGGCTGGAGGCACTGGCTTTGTCATCGGCTTCGGCCGCGGGGGTTCAGCAGCCGGGCCCATCATCGCGGGGTTGCTGTTTGTCGCCGGCAGCGGCTTGCCCATGGTGGCATTGTGCATGGCTCTGGGCTCAGTGTTGGCCGCATTTCTGCTGATATTACTGAAGCCGGTCGCCGAAGACGCTGTATAGGCCGGCTTGCCAAATCGATTGCAAACTGATGTGGACGGAGAAAACGCGAAACAAGCTCTCAATGTCCTGTGGCGCTTCCAAATACAGCAAGCCTTGACATGTTGCATTTCATGGACTAATAGTGGGGTACGTTCGAGGACTCGGCATAATCACGGAAGAGCCGATTTCTGACATTCGGGGTACCGGCTTTGTGTCGGAAATTCAGATACCAGACAAGGAAAGCTCATGAAACAAGCAAAGAAGGCGTTGTATGCACTCCTGACTGCATCCTGTGTCCTGTCGGCACCGGCAGTAAATGCGAAGCACAGTTGGAGCGACTATCACTGGGCACGAACCACCAGTTCGTTTAATTTGACTATCATCAACAGCACTACAGCTGACTGGGATGACTATGTACGTCTGGCTGTCAGCGATTGGTCGGCTTCAAGCAAGTTGAACATGAGCCAAACCGAAGGGGCGACCGATTCCAAGGAGCGTCGTCGTTGCAATGGTGGTGCGGGGACTGTTCGGATTTGTAATCTGGCCTATGGCAACACCGGCTGGTTGGGCATTGCGGGAATTTCTATTGATTCAAACAACCACATTACGACCGGTTATACCAAGCTGAATGATTCATATTATGGAGCTGGTAGCTCCTATAACACGCCAGCATGGCGACAGAGCGTCACCTGCCAGGAGTTGGGTCATAACGTTGGCCTGGGTCATCAGGACGAGGATTTCAACAATACTACTCTGTCTTCCTGCATGGATTATCAGAATCCTCCGTTTGAGTATCCAAATGAGCATGACTACGATCAGCTGCTTTTGATTTATGGCCACGAAGATGGTTATAACTCTTATGCTGATGCCGGTGGCGGCGGCGGTGGTGGCGGTGGTGGTTGCAATGCACCTCCAGGTAAAGGTTGCAATGCAGCAGGACCGAGCGGCGCAATTGGTTGGGGTGCTTCACTGGGACGACGCGGTAATGCCGAAACTTTTATCCGCATTGATGCCGATGGCACCATGCATCTGACCTACGTTACCTGGGCGATTGGTTACTGAATCCAGGTCCAGCAGTTTGTTATAAATAACCTGCCCGGCGGCCGCATTTTGCAGCCGCCGGGCAGGCTCTGACTACAACTCGACGTTTTCCGCATCATTACCTCTCTGCGTTTTAAAAGGGCGGCTCAGCGTTGGTGCCCCGCTCTGGTCCACTTCTGTACTCAATACCTCATTCAGGTTTGGCTGTGCGCTTTTTTCTTACCAGCTGCTGCTTGTCAGCAATTCCAATTGCACCCACTGCGGCCAGACCCATCAGCCGACGAAACTTGGGACACTCCAGGTGACTGGGTGCAGAACATTGGGAAGCATGCCGCAATCCATCGCGCATGGCCGTCAGGTTGCGGATCGAGCGATCCAGTTCATCCGCCTTGTCTGACAACTGTTGCCGGTCAATTTGTGGGCGTCCATCCAGCCCTATCATGAGAGCGATTTCGTCCAGGGAAAATCCGGCTGTACGTCCCAGAGCAATCAGCGCCAGCCGCTCCAGTACATCGGCCGCAAACAGGCGCCGCAGGCCCCGCCTGCCAATCGATAGTATCAAACCCTTTTCTTCATAAAAACGCAGCGCGGAAGCGGGCAAACCGGAATGTTTGGCGACTTCAGAAATATCCAGCATTTGCCTCTTGACCTCAAGTTAACTTGAAGTTGTAGGATAGCGCCACTGAGCTATCAAGACAAACCCTGGAGCATCAAATGGATAACTGGATGAATGAGTGGACGAGTAACTGGACCGTGATAATTTTCATCGGCATGGGTGCCACGGCAGTGATGGATTTGTGGGGAATCATCCGCAGCACTCTGTTCTCAATCGCTCCGGCCAACTACGGTCTGGTGGGACGTTGGCTGGCACATATGACCCAGGGAAAATTTCGACATGAGTCCATCGCTGCAGCGCGACCCGTGCGTGGCGAGGTTTACCTGGGCTGGATGGCGCATTATCTGACCGGTATTGCTTTCGCAGCCTTGCTGATCGGCATCTACGGGCACCAGTGGCTGCACCAGCCCACTCTGGGCCCGGCACTGATGATCGGCATTATCACGCTGGCAGCACCCTTCCTGTTGATGCAACCAGGCATGGGCGCCGGTATAGCCGCCGCCCGATCGTCTCATCCAGCCAAAGCACGATTGCAGAGTCTGATCACCCACCTGGTTTTTGGCCTTGGCCTTTACCTTTCAGGCTGCCTGCTTCATTACGTTCTACCAATTTGAATGCAGTTCTTTTAAAGACGATTTCCCCGTTTCAACCAACCCAAAACAGGAGTAAAAAAATGCATATTCCCGCTCGTTATTCACCCCTGCTGTTCAGCGCACTGCTCTCAGCTATCATGGTCTGCATCGTCTCCGCCTTTGTGCTGGTGGTTTCGCAAGGTTTCCAGGCCGGGCTATTGGAGCAATGGCTGAAAAGTTGTATCACAACCTGGCCCATCGCTTTTCCGACCGTGGCGATAGTCGCACCGTGGGTGAGACGCATCGTGACAAGGGTCAGCGGGTGATAAGCCTATCGGCATTTTTTTGGCATCCCAAGTCGGCTTTCGGAGTGTTTTTAGGCTAGGCAGTTCAACGCTAAAGGAGTAGCATGTTGCGTCTACGCAACAATCGATCTGAAAGCATGACGCAAGCTCACATTCTGGTTGTCGACGACGAACCGGATATCCGCCAATTGGTCTCCGAAATCCTGGTCGATGAGGGTTACCGCGTCAGTGT
>JBBKVS010000169.1:0-8017 GCA_037968555.1 Lysobacterales bacterium
AAAACCGAATGCACCGGCCTGCCCCAAACCAGTGGCAGATCGTTTTCCAAATCGGCCAGCACAGCATCGACATAGCGACTGGCTGGAATGACGGCCTTCAGCGCATGCGAATTGAAATCGCAATAGGGGCATTTCTGCACACACCAGGGCAGGTGCACGTACAGGGATAACGGCGGCAACTGCAGGCTGGCAGTGGTTGGAATTGCTTCAGCTGAAGCTGACATTTCGTAATTGCCTGACCATGAAGGCCAATGCCTGGCCGCGGTGACTGATGCGGTTTTTCTCTTCGGGCGGCAGTTCTGCGGATGCACATTGCTGCTCTTCCAGCCAGAACAGGGGGTCGTAACCAAATCCGCCACTGCCACGGGGCGCTGCCAGAATGCTGCCCTGCCATTGGCCGATAGCAATCAATGGTGCTGGATCATGGGCATCGCGCACAAAGGCCATGGCGCAATAGAAATGTGCGCTACGCAGTTCCGCAGGAATGCCCTGCATGGCTTCAAGCAACTTGCTGTTATTGGCAGCGTCATTAGCCGCTTCACCGGCATAGCGTGCCGAACGGATTCCGGGTGCGCCGGCCAGTGCGTCCACCACCAGGCCGGAGTCATCACCCAAGGCTGGCAGGCCACACAAGGCCGCCGCATGGCGGGCTTTGATCAAAGCATTCTCGATAAAGCTCAAGCCATTCTCCTCTGCCTTTTCGATCTGCCAATCATTCTGCGAATGAATCTGCCAGCCCAGCGGCTGCAACATGGCCTGCAATTCCCGCAACTTACCAGAATTGCCGCTGGCGATGACGAGTTCAGGCTTCGGGCCAGGCTTCAGGGCCGGTTGATCGACCATGACTTCAGGAATCCAATGCAGCCAGCTGCATGGCCATCAATTGATCGATACCGGACTGGGCCAGTGCCAACATGCTTTGTAGCTCGTCCGGCCGGAATGCATGGCCTTCCGCCGTGCCCTGCAGCTCGATAAAACCGCCACCGTCGTTCATCACCACGTTCATGTCGGTCTCGGCTACCGAATCTTCGTCATAATCCAGGTCCAGTACTGGGGTGTTCTGAAAGATTCCTACCGAAATCGCAGCCACCTGGCCGTGAATGGGATTGGACTTGATCAGACCTTTCTCCATCAACCAGGTGCAGGCGTCATGCAATGCCACATACGCGCCGGTAATGGAGGCCGTGCGGGTGCCGCCATCGGCCTGGATCACATCGCAATCCAGCGTAATGGACCGTTCACCCAGGGCGCTGCGATCGACCACTGCGCGCAAGGAGCGGCCAATCAGGCGCTGGATTTCCAGTGTCCGTCCGCCCTGCTTACCTCTGGCCGCTTCGCGACCCATACGGCTGCCGGTGGAGCGTGGCAACATGCCGTACTCAGCGGTAATCCAGCCTTCACCCTTGCCGCGCAGAAAGGGTGGTATGCGCTCTTCTACCGAAGCGGTACAAAGCACATGGGTGCCACCACAGCGAATCATGACCGATCCTTCTGCATGACGGGTGTAGTTACGGATAATTTCTATCTTGCGCAGCTCATCGGGCTGCCTGCCGCTGGGTCTCATAAATTTCCTTGCTGAGTGTTCCGGGAGATGCCAAATGCGTTGATCTTGCGCTGACGCGATGGCGAATTGCCGGTACCATTGTGCCAAGCTAGCCGCGGGGCAACAATCCCGCATTTAAAAAATCACGCAAATCAGGAACTCAATATGATCCAAAGCATGACTGGATTCGCCAGTGTAGAACGTCAATTAGCTACTGGCCGCCTGTCCTGGGAGATCCGCTCTGTCAATCACCGCTACCTGGAAATCGGCCTGCGATTACCGGAAGACTTCCGCGCCCAGGAGCCGGTGATGCGCGAACAACTGGGGGCTCAGTTGGGTCGTGGCAAGGTCGATGTGGGTTTGCGTTTTTCGCGCGGCGACAGCCAGACCGATGGCGACCTGGTACTTAATTCCGCGCTGGCGAAGCAAATCATTGGCTTACACGGTGAATTGGCGGAACTCAGCGGCCTGCAGCAGGAAACCAACCTGGATGCCCTGTTGCGCTGGCCGGGTATGGTCAGCGAGCGACCCCAGGATTGTGAATCGCTGCACCAGGATGCATTGGAATCACTGTCTGAAGCGATTACCGGGCTGAAGGATGCCCGGCGTCGCGAAGGCGAAAAACTGGTCAGCATGATTGCGGAACGTTTGGACAACGTCGCCAGCCTGGTAACGCAGGTGCGGGAATGGTTGCCGGACATCCGCGAAGGCCTGAAAAACAAGCTATTGACGAGGTTGGCTGATTTGCCCATGCCATTAGACCCGGGTCGACTGGAACAGGAAGTGGCTTTTTTGGTGCAGAAAATTGATGTGGACGAGGAACTGGACCGGCTGGAAGCACATGTTTCAGAGTCACGGCGGGTGTTGAAGCTGGATGAGCCGGTGGGCCGACGGCTGGATTTCCTGATGCAGGAGTTCAATCGCGAATCCAATACTTTGAGCTCCAAGTCCATAGACAATCGCTCAACCCAGGCTGCAGTAGAGCTCAAAGTACTGATCGAGCAGATGCGCGAGCAAGTGCAGAACATCGAATAGTGTCAATTTAAGAAAGCTCTGAATAATTCATCCGTGAATTATCAGAGCACGCCTAACAAAAAGTGTCATTTTTGTTAGGCTTCATTTTCAATGATTTAGAATCATCGAAAATGTTGGCACGTCCTTGTGCCAAAGAAACCCTGAATAAATCAGAGTTTCCTTAGTAACCAGATGAAACAGCCTGCATGAATCGAATTGCCAAACTCTATGTGGTCGCAGCGCCTTCCGGTGGTGGCAAGACCAGCCTTATCAGCGCCCTGTTGCGGCTGGATGAGCAGCTGCGACTGTCCATTTCCCATACCACCCGGCCGCCGCGCAACCGCGAGCTAGATGGCCAACACTACTTTTTTGTCAGTGATGAGGAATTTGACCGGCTGGTAGAGGAAAACGCCTTTCTGGAACACGCCCGCGTTTATGACCATCGCTATGGCACCGGCCGGGAACAGGTACAGCGCCAGCTGGATCAGGGTTTTGATGTCATGCTGGACATAGACTGGCAAGGTGCAGCGCAGATTCGCCAGTCATTTCCGGATGGTCGTAATATTTTCATCCTGCCGCCTTCGCTGGAAGAGCTGCACCGGCGCCTGTCCAGCCGTGGCCAGGACAGCCCGGAAGTAATAGAAAGACGCATGCAGAAAGCCCGCTCTGAACTGTCACATGCCAGTGAATTTGACTATATGATCGTCAATGATGACTTCGAAGCTGCTGTGCACGACCTGCATGCCATCATCCGCACCGGCAGCCACCAGCGGCCCGGCCAGGGCCTGCGAACAGAAACTCTGCTGGCACAGATGCTCGAAAATGCTTAAACTGTCAGGTTCGTCGATAGATTGACCCTCAAGGATTATTGTAATGGCAAGAATTACTGTAGAAGACTGTCTGAAATTTGTAGACAACCGTTTTGACCTGGTGCTGACTGCAACCAAGCGTGCCCGTCAGATCGCTCATGGTGCAGATGCCATGGTTGAAGAATCAAACGACAAACCCACCGTACTTGCTTTGCGCGAAATAGCCGCAGGCAAAATCACCCAGGAACGCGTAGACCTTATCCAGGCTGAAATTGAAGCAGCCGAGGTGTTCGATAAGCCTGAGGAAGAAGAATTTTCCTTCTGATTCACCACTCGTAAATCAACTCACCCATGCAGGTTGCCAATGGATATCCCGAACCTGTCCTAAAACTCCGGGACCTGCTCAATAGCTATCTCGAACCTGCAAAAGTCGCAACAGTACTGCGTGCCTTTGATGTAGGCGCGCTGGCCCATGAAGGCCAGACGCGTCTGAGTGGCGAACCCTACATCCTCCATCCTGTAGCCGTGGCCCACATCCTGGCCGGGATGCGCATGGACCACGAAAGCATCACGGCTGCGATCCTGCATGACACGCTGGAAGACACGCCGCTTTCGAAAGAGGAAATCGAGCAGCAGTTCGGTAAGGAAATCGCCCAACTGGTCGATGGCGTTACCAAGCTGGACAAGATGAAATTCCGCACCCGCGGTGAAGCGGATGCAGAAAGTTTCCGCAAACTGATGCTGGCCATGTCGCGCGATTTGCGGGTGATTTTCATCAAGCTGGCCGATCGGGTGCACAACATGCGCACGCTGGACAACATGTCCTACGATTCTCGTCGCCGCATTGCCCGCGAAACCCTGCAAGTGTATGCGCCCATTGCCGACCGGCTGGGCATGAACAATATCAAATCCGAACTGGAAGACCTGGGCTTCAAGAATCTTTACCCCTGGCGATACCGCACCATCAACGAGCATCTCGACCAGATGACCGGTCATCGCAAGGAAATCGTTGCGAACATCAACAATGCGCTGAAAAAGCGCATGAATGAAGCGGCTGTGCCCAGCCGCTTATCCGGCCGCCAGAAAACCCCCTACAGCATTTACCGTAAGATGCTGGCCAAGGATTTGTCGTTTTCTGAAGTGACGGATTTTTACGCTTTTCGTATCATCACCCAGACTGAGCCGCACTGTTACGCGGCCCTGGGGGCTGTACATGGCCTCTATCCACCCAAGCCGGGCAAGTTCAAGGATTTCATCGCCCTGCCCAAGGCCAACGGCTACCAGTCCCTGCACACCGTGCTGAACAGCCCATATGGCCTGCCGATAGAAATCCAGATTCGTACCGAAGAAATGGACCTGGTGGCCGTCAAGGGCGCAGCAGCTCATTGGCAATACAAGGTCAGCCCAACCGGTAGCGAAGGCAGTGCACAGGTTCGTGCCCGCGAGTGGCTGATGCAGCTGATCGATGTGCAGCGCCACGTGGGCGATTCCATGGAATTCCTGGAGAATGCCAAGTCCGACCTGTTCCCGGACCAGATTTTCGTATTCACGCCCAAAGGCAAAATCATCGACCTCGGACGCAACGCCACGGCGCTGGATTTCGCCTACGCCATTCATACCGATGTGGGAAACCATACGGATACTGCCCTGGTCGACAACATCGAAGTTCCCTTGTCGACCCGCTTGTTCAACGGCCAGACAGTCAAGATCATGACTGACCCTGAAGTTTATCCCAGGCCCGAGTGGCTGGAGTTTGTTTCCACTGCCCGCGCGCGCACCTCGATCCGTACTTATTTGAAGAGCTTGCAGCATTCCGACACCGTTGCCTTGGGTTTGCGCCTGCTGGAAAAAGCCCTCAATACTCGCGGCAGTTCACTGGACGACATCACCCAGGCGCAATGGGACCAGTTCCTCAAGGAAAATCACCTGCCGCAGCAGGAAGATATATTTCGTGACCTGGCTTTGGGCACAACACTGGCCAATGTGGTTGCTGCCAAACTGGCACCGGAATCGCACCTGCTCAACGGCACTTCTGGTGAGGCGGGTAATGATGAGGCCCTGACCATAGCCGGTTCGGAAGGCAGTGCAGTCAGTTTTGGCGCCTGTTGCCTGCCGGTGCCTGGCGATGGCATCATGGCCTATGTGTCGGCAGACAAGGGCTTGGTGGTTCATCGACTGTCCTGCGCCAACACACGCGAATTCCGCAAACACCCCGATCGCTGCGTGGACGTGGTCTGGGCACCGATTACCGAGGGTACTTTCCCGGTGGCATTGAAGTGCCTTGTACATAATGTCCCAGGCGTATTGGCCAGCATTTCCATGAGTTTTGCTGAGGCCAGCAGCAATATTGAAAAACTCACCATGACTGACAGCAACCCGGAAACCGCCACCATGTTGTTCAACGTCAGCGTGGACAACCGCGATCATATGGCACGCGTATTACGCCGCTTGCGACGCAACAGCAAAGTCATTCGCGTTATTCGCCTATAAACCCAAGGATCAGTTAAAACATGAGCAAAAAGATCATCGCAACTCCCGATGCACCTGCCGCCATAGGCCCTTATTCGCAGGCTACCCGTCATGGTGACGTGGTTTATCTGTCCGGCCAGATCCCATTGGACCCGGCCAGCATGCAGCTGGTTGATGGCGACTTTACAGCGCAATCGCACCGCGTTTTCAAAAACCTGCAAGCCGTTTGTGTTGCTGCTGGTGGCAGCCTGGACCAGATCCTGCGAGTGACTATATTTCTCACCGACATGGGCAACTTCCCCTTGGTCAATGCGGTGATGGCTGAGTATTTTTCCGAGCCTTATCCGGCGCGAGTAACGGTGGGTGTAGCCGGCCTGCCCAAGGGTGCGTTGGTAGAAGTGGACGCCATACTCGGGCTTTGAATCCCAATTCCTATTCTGGGTCAGACTCTGGGCCAGACTCCGGAGAAGGACATGCAACAGGCTGCTGAGCCAGAATCACCACAGCTGACGCAATTGCGCGGCGTGGGTCCGGGCATCCAGGCCAGCCTGGCCAAGTTTGGCATCCACCAGGTGCAGGACCTGCTGTTTCATCTGCCATTCCGCTACGAAGACCGCACCCGTATCATGCCGATTGGCAGTCTCTACCCCGGGGCGAACACTCAAATTGAAGGCGAAGTAGAACACGTTGCCATTGTGCGGGGTCGGCGGCCCATGCTGGTGGTTTCCTTATCCGATGGTACCGGTCGACTAACCCTGCGATTTTTTCATTTCCGCCAGTCGCAGAAAGCCCAATTGGGCCTGGGAACGCGTTTACGCTGCTACGGTGAAGCCCGTGGTGGTGCGCGTGGTCTGGAAATGGTTCACCCCAGTTATAAGCGCCTGGCGGAAGGTGTGGATGAACCGGTAGCCGACCGGTTGACACCGGTTTATCCATCCACCGAAGGCCTGGCTCAGGCCAGCTGGCTGAAACTGACTGAACAGGCCTTGAATTTGCTGCAAAAGCAAAGCCTGGTATTGGAAGAATTATTACCGGTCGATTTGCTCAGAAATCTCAAACTGCCTTCCCTGCAGGCAGCCATTCCCTACATTCATCGGCCACCATTGGGTGCCGACGTAGAGGCTTTGGTAGAACGCCGGCACCCGGCGCAGCAACGCCTGGCACTGGAAGAACTGCTGGCCCACAACCTGAGCATGCAAGCCCTGCATCGCTTTGAAAAACAGTTGTCGGCTCCGCCTTTGGCACGGGCTGCCACGCTGGAACAGGAATTCCTGCAGTCCCTGCCCTTTCGCCTGACCCAGTCGCAACAGAAAGTGATTGCGGAAATCCATGCCGACCTGGCTCTGAGCCATCCCATGCATCGACTTTTGCAGGGCGATGTGGGTTCTGGCAAAACGGTGGTGGCTGCCATGGCGGCATTGCGCGCCATCGGCGCTGGCTACCAGGTAGCCATCATGTCGCCAACCGAACTATTGGCGGAGCAACATCTGCAAAGTTTCAGCAGCTGGTTGGCGCCATTGGATATCCAGCCGGTATGGCTGAGCGGCAAGGTCAAAGGCAAAGCCCGGCAGAAAGTCCTGCAGGAAATTGCCACAGGCACGCCGCTGATCATTGGCACCCATGCCTTGATGCAGGAAGGGGTTGAATACCAGCAGCTGGGCTTGGCCATTGTCGATGAGCAACACCGTTTTGGGGTGCACCAAAGGCTGGCCTTGATGGACAAGGCGACCGACAACGCCTTGCATGCTCATCAATTGATCATGACCGCCACTCCTATTCCACGCACCCTGGCCATGACAGCCTATGCGGGCCTGGAAACTTCGGTAATCGACGAACTACCCCCAGGCCGTCAGCCGGTGCTAACCGTGACGGTTTCCAATGAACGCCGTCATGAAGTCATCGCCCGTGTGGCTGCGGCTTGCCAGGATGGGCGACAGATTTACTGGGTCTGCACCCTGATTGAAGAGTCCGAAGCGGTGGAAGCTCAGGCGGCCGAGGATGTGGCCAATGAATTGAAACTGGCCTTACCTAAAATCCAGGTAGGCCTGGTGCATGGCCGCCTCAAAGCGGTAGAAAAGCAAACAGTGATGCAGCATTTCAAGGATGGCGATCTGCAGCTGCTGGTTGCCACCACCGTGATCGAAGTCGGCGTGGATGTGCCCAATGCATCCCTGATGATCAT
>JBBKVS010000170.1:0-4469 GCA_037968555.1 Lysobacterales bacterium
CTGAACCCGTAAAAGCCGCTGAACCCGTAAAAGCCGCTGAACCCGTAAAAGCCGCTGAACCCGTAAAAGCCGCTGAACCCGTCGAAGCCGCTGAACCTGTAAAAGCTGCTGAACCCGTCGAAGCTGCTGCAGTCAAGAAGGTAGCCAAGAAGAAAGCAAGCAAGAAAAAAGCGGCCGCCAAGAAAGCAGCAGAATAAGCCAGGCGGCATTAACCCTGATCAAACCACAGGCCAAGCGCCTGTGGTGCACTGAATAATGAAATAGCGAGGTAAGTCCCATGGCAGTGACTGCTGCATTGGTAAAAGAATTACGAGAGCGCACCGGCGCCGGCATGATGGAATGCAAGAAAGCCTTGGTAGAAACCGATGGGGATCTGGATGTAGCCATTGAGCACCTGCGTAAATCAGGTCTGGCCCAGGCCGACAAAAAAGCCGGACGAGTTGCTGCAGAAGGCAAGATTGCCCTGGCCTTGTCGGAAGATGGCAAGCAGGCCGTGATGGTCGAAGTCAACTGTGAAACCGACTTCGTGGCCAAGGACGACAACTTCAACAGCTTTGCTGATGCCGTTGCTACGAACGCATTGGCAAACAATGTTGGCGATGTTGCCAGTCTGATGCAGACCGCCAGCAACGGCTCCACTCTGGAAGAAGCCCGCCAGGCCCTGGTTGCCAAGATAGGCGAAAACGTCCAGGTGCGCCGTTTCGAACGCACGTCAACCGACGGTACCTTGGGTGCTTACCTGCACGGCGGCAAGATTGGTGTGCTGGTTGATCTGGATGGCGGCGACAGCGAATTGGCCAAAGACATTGCCATGCACGTTGCAGCACTGAATCCTTCTTTCGTAAGCGAGAGCGATGTGCCCGCTGAATTCCTGGCCAAGGAAAAAGAAATCCTGTTGGCGCAGGTTGAGAACAGTGACAAGCCAGCTGAAATCATTGAAAAGATGGTCAGCGGACGCTTGCGCAAGCAATTGGCAGAGATCACACTGCTGGGCCAGCCTTTCGTCAAGGACGGTGATATCACCGTAGCGAAACTGCTGGAACAGAACAAAGCCAGCGTCAATGGTTTCAGTCGCCTGGTAGTGGGTGAAGGCATCGAGAAAAAGGAATCCAATTTTGCAGACGAAGTCATGCAACAGGTGAAAGGTGGCTGATAAAGCCTATTCAAGAATCCTTTTGAAACTCAGCGGTGAAGCGCTGCTGGGGGATGAAGATTACGGTATCGATCCGAAGATGATTCATCGGATCGCTACTGAAATTTCCGATGTTGTTAAAGCCGGCGTAGGCGTTGCTGTGGTCATCGGTGGCGGCAATATCTTTCGCGGCGCAGGCCTGGCCAAATCCGGTATCGATAGAGTAACCGGCGATCATATGGGCATGCTGGCCACCGTTGTCAATGCCCTGGCTCTGCAGGATGCGATGGAGCGCGTGGGCTGTGAAGCGCGCGTGATGTCCGCCATTTCCGTGCACGATGTTTGTGAAGACTATATCCGGCGGCGGGCCATCCGGCACCTCGAAAAAGGTCGGGTGGTGATCTGCGCAGGCGGCACCGGCAATCCCTTTTTCACCACGGACACTGCCGCAGCACTACGGGCCGTTGAAATTGGTGCCGATATCCTGCTCAAAGCAACCAAAGTAAATGGTGTTTACTCAGCCGATCCGGTAAGGAATCCCAAGGCTGAACTGTTTGACAGCCTGGGTTATGACCGTGTCATTGAAAGTAAGCTGGGCGTGATGGATGCCAATGCCATCGTACTCTGTCGCGACCAATCCATGCCCATCCGCGTATTCAACGTTTTCGACGAAGGCAACCTGATGAAACTCATCAGCGGCCAAAACGTGGGCACCCTGGTTTCCTGATCCGCTTGCTGAGGCCGTCACCGAAAATCATACTGAAATCCGTGCTGAGAACTGTAGTCTGGGCACGACACCCCGCTCCGCCCTTCATGCTGATAGAATTTGCTCCCTGTGCTCGGTAGTAGCGTATTACTGCCAGCCCTAGAATCTGACAGGAGACATTCATGCTTGCCGAAATAAAAAAAGATGCTCAAATCCGCATGGGCAAAAGCCTCGAAACCTTACGCCATGAATTGGCGAAAATTCGCACTGGCCGAGCCCACCCCAGTCTGCTGGAGCATGTCCAGGTTGATTTCTACGGCAGCATGGTGCCCATCAGCCAGGCAGCCAATGTGGCTGTTGAAGATGCACGCACACTGAGCGTCTCGCCCTGGGATAAATCCATGGTGCAGGTAATCGAAAAGGCCATCCTGACTTCGGACCTGGGTCTGAACCCTTCGACCTCAGGTCAGGTCATCCGTATCCCGCTACCGCCACTTACCGAGCAACGCCGGGTGGAGCTGGGTAAGGTGGTTCACAATGAGGGTGAAAATGCCAAGATCGCGATTCGTAACATTCGTCGCGATGCCAACGCCAATCTGAAAGAGTTACTGAAAGAGAAAGAAATCTCCGAGGACATGGAACGCAAAGGCGAGTCTGACGTGCAACAGATCACAGATGATGCAGTCAAGAAAGCCGACGAGATCGTTGCAGAAAAAGAAAAAGAATTAATGGAATTCTGAAGCATCCTGCTTCCAATGAAACCCTCAGCGCCAAACTACCGGTTCTACGCTCTTGATTAGCGAGCGCAGCTTACCCGCGCATATCGCCATCGTCATGGATGGCAACGGGCGTTGGGCCGAAAAGCGCAACCGTCCGCGCACTCTGGGCCACCAGGCCGGCTTGAAAGCCTTGCGGCGAATAGTTGAGCATTGTGGGCAGCGCAAAATTCCCGAACTGACGGTCTTTGCTTTTTCCAGCGAAAACTGGAACCGGCCAATTCATGAAGTCAATCGCCTGATGGACCTGTTCATGAAAGCATTGGACAAGGAAGCCAGGGAATTGCATGAAAACGGAGTCAAACTGGTTTTCATCGGCAACTTATCGGCTTTCTCTGCTGATATGCAAAACAGTATTGAGCTGGCGATGGCACAAACCCGAAACAATCAGCGCATGCGGCTGAACGTTGCAGTCAATTATGGCGGTCGTTGGGACATTGCCCAAGCGGCCCGGACTCTGGCCGAGGCGTGCAGCCGTGGCGAGTTGAATCCTGCAGATATCAGCGAATCCACACTGGCGGAAAAATTGATGCTGAGTGATCGCAAGGACCCTGACCTGTTTATACGCACCGGTGGCGAGATGCGCATCAGCAATTTCCTGTTATGGCAAAGCGCCTATACGGAGTTTCACTTTTCACCGCTGCTGTGGCCCGACTTTAACCCGGATGCTCTGGATGCCGCCTTGGAAGACTACATGAATCGTGAGCGCCGCTTTGGGCGCACCGGCAAACAGATCCACTCACAGGCCTCCTGAGACGGATTATGCTTAAAATCCGCATTTTGACGGCCCTGGGCATCGCACTGGTTGCGTTTATTGTCCTGTTCATCCTTCCGCCTTTCGCCTTTCGTCTTGCCATTGCGGCTTTACTGCTGCTGGGCAGCTGGGAGTTTTCCCGCCTGGCAACACTGAACACAGTCCTACGCGGTCTGTTGCTCGCTATACAGACCATCCTTTTGAGTCTCGCGCTCTACAACTGGAATGCACTGGCACCATTTGCCCTACCCCTGCTGACAGCCGCTTGCCTGAGCTGGTGTTTGATGTTGTTGCGCCTGATCAGCTTTCAGCCAGATGCTGCTACCGGCCTGAATTACCGCATGCTGAGTTTTTTCAGCGCTCTGGCGGCCATCAGCTTTGCCTGGTTTGCCCTTTGCTGGCTACGCGATCAAGTTGCTGGCGAATGGCTGGTCCTGCTGTTGTTGTTCATCATCTGGGCAGCAGATGTGGGGGCTTATTTTGCAGGTCGTTTGTGGGGCCGACATAAACTGGCGCCCAGCATCAGCCCCGGTAAAACCCGCGAAGGACTGGCTGGTGGCCTGGCACTGTCATTGTTAACCGCTCAATTGCTGGCTTTTTACAGCGGTAGCTTTGCGGCACCTTCGTGGTCTCTGCTGGCAATCACATTGCTCACCGCTTTGCTGTCAGCGGCCGGTGATCTGTTTATCAGCATCCACAAACGCACTTCCAAAGTGAAAGACAGCGGTCGAGTCTTTCCCGGCCACGGTGGTGTTCTGGATCGCTTCGACAGCTTGCTGGCAGGCGCGCCCTTTTTTGCCCTGGGCATACTGCTGCTGGGTAACTGAGACATGAGCCAGGCCGTAACCATACTGGGTTCCACCGGTTCAATAGGTGTCAGCACACTGGATGTGATCGCACGCAATCGCGATCGCTTCCATGTACTCGCTTTAACCGCTCACAGTAATGTCCAGAAATTGGCAGAACAATGCAGCCGGCATGAAGCGACCTATGCCGTAATTGGCCAGGCGAAACTTGCGGTCGAATTGCAGGCAGCACTCAAGCAACTGGGTAGTAATGCCAAAGTATTGAGCGGTGCCGAGGGCTTACTGGAAGCAGCTG
>JBBKVS010000171.1:0-40338 GCA_037968555.1 Lysobacterales bacterium
TCGTTTGTCCTTATCGTGCTGCAAAACCACTTTATTGCTGTGCACCCTGATTTGCGTCATTACCCTGCCTGTTCAGGCTTGGGCCCAGGCACCGATTCAGAGCCCGGCCGATGCAGAGCCGGTGAACCGTGACGCCAATGACAACAACGATGCAACTCAAGCACGCATAGGTTCAACGGTCATATCAACGCCGGGCATCACTGCACAGCTGACGCCTGCAGACGCAAACGATGCATCGGTCGATGCAGGTGAAACCACCGATGAGGCTGTGTCGGTCATTGAACCCGTGGACCCTGATGCTTTCGACCAGGAGCAGTTGTTTCGCTTTGTGGCTCAGGGCATGGATTTGTGGAATGTGCCGGGCATGGCCGTGACTGTGGTCAGCAAAGACCAGAATCTGTTCCAGCAAGGCTTTGGAAAAACCGCCATGCGGGATGGCCGGGCTGTGGATGAACACACCCTGTTCTCCGCCGCTTCAACCACCAAAGCCATGGTGGTCGCCGGTCTCCTGATGTTGCAGGATGAAGGCAAGCTGTCGCTGAGCGACCCCATTACCCAGCACCTGCCCGAGGTGCAATTTGGTGATCCCAGCCTGAACCGGGATGTCACGGTAGCCGATCTGCTGGCACATCGCACCGGCCTGCCTTCGACCGATCTGTGGACCTTTATGCAGGGTATGCCGCTGAACGAACAAATATCCCGGCTACGAGAGGTAAAGCCTGAAGCCTCCTTGCGCGCCCGCTTGATTTATCAGAACACCATGTATGAATTGGCCGGCCTGCTGATAGAGCGTTTGACGGGCGAGCGTTGGGATCATTTCCTGACGCACCGTTTATGGCATCCCATCGGCATGCGCGAAACCTACGGCAGTCGCAGCCAGATACCCACCGTGGCCAGCCATGTAGTGCCTTACCATTACGTGGGCGATGAACTGATGCTGGCCGACTGGGATTTCGCGCCGGAATTGGCGGATGCAGCTGGCTCGGCCTGGACATCGGTGCATGACATGGGCCTGTGGGCCCAATTCCTGTTGCGCGGCGGGCTTTCTGCATCCGGCCAGCAACTGATTTCTGAAGATGGCATGGCGCAAATGTTTGAGCCGCATCAGCTGGCAGCCGTGGAAGATTTTTATCCCACCACTGAACTCACCCGGCCGCACTGGCGCAGCTATGGCCTGGGCTGGTTCCAGCAGGATTTCCAGGGCCGCATGATCAATTACCACACCGGCAGCCTCAGCGGTTTGATCGCACTGATCGGGCTGGACCTGGATAACGATAAGGCCGTAGTCATACTGGGTAATCGTGATCATGCTGAAATGCGCCACGCCGTCTTGTGGCAGGTTATGGACCAAGAGCAAACAATCGGGCAAGACTGGAACCAGCAGGTTTACGATCTGTATGAAAGGCTACGCCTGAAGAGCGATGAGCGCTGGAATGAAACCCGCCAGCAACGTATAGCCAATGCCAATGCCGGCCTGCCCCTGCCGGCTTTTGCCGGCCGCTATTCCAGCAAGATCAACGGCGATGTAGTGGTGGTCTATTCCGATCGCCGGCTGCTGTTCAAAACCGCGCTGGACACACTGGAGCTGCGCCATTGGCATCTGAATGCCTTTGTGGCCGAGTTTCCACCGGAAAACAATCGTGCTTTTGCCGAGTTTGAAATCGGCTTTGACGGTAAAGTCAAAGCGCTGGAAATCCTCGGTGATCGCTTCGAGCGCGTTGTGGATGGCCCGGATCTGGATTGAGCTGATAAAGGTTGGCTCTGAATAATTCATCCATGAATTATCAAAGCACGCCCCTGTGCCAAAGAAACTCTGTACATTTTCGATTGACTTGAGGCGGCATTTCACCGACCCTAGCCGCAAGTTTGCAGGTGTCCCAATAACGGCCCCGTTATTGGGATGAAACGGGAAGACGGTGAGTACGCTGGATTTGCGGCTAACCCGTCACTGCCCCCGCAACGGTAAACGAAGGCAAGGATCATCGCAGCCACTGTGCTTTGCATGGGAAGGCGATCCTTCATAGGCAATCTGATTGCCCTTCGTGAGTCCGGAGACCGGCCTGCATGTTTATCACTGGTCCGATCGCGGAGGGCGATGGCTTGTGCGCATTGCCGGCCGTCTGAATCACACTGCTTCCGCGCAATACCACAGGAATCCTTTCCTCGCTGACCTTGCAACGCGTTCGGGTGCGATCGCGAGGAGCTTCATTATGTTTTCTGGCATTTTTTCTGCAACTGCGGCAGTACGCCCGCCGATGGCCCTGGGCCGTCGATGTGTGGTTCTTTCGGGTCTTGGTTTATTACTCAGCACGGCAATCGCAGACGAAGACCCTGCGCGACTGGATGATCTGTTGGTCAGTGCCGCTCTGCAACCCGTCTCGGCTATCGATGTAGCCAGCTCGGTAACGGTCATCACCCGCGCTCAAATTGAACAGCGCCAGGTCAGATACCTGTCGGAACTGCTGCGCGATGTGCCCGGTTTTGCAGTCAGTCAATCCGGCGGCCCGGGTACGCTCACCCAGGTGCGGGTACGCGGTGCTGAAGCCAACCAGTTGCTGGTATTGATGGATGGCGTGCGTGCCAATGATCCGGCTTCTGGCGACGAGTTCCAGTTCCAATTCGCCTCGACCGCTAATATCGAGCGCATTGAAATCATCCGCGGTCCGCAAAGCGCCATCTGGGGCACCGATGCCCTGGCTGGTGTGATCAATATCATCCGCCGCAAGGATGTGGACGAAGATTATCTGGCTGCCAATGCTGAGTACGGTTCTTTCAACAGTCTTGACCTGGCGCTGAACGGCGGCCTGAGCCGGCAAAACTTCCAGCTGTCGGGCGGCCTGTCGTACATCAATACCAACGGCACCAATATTTCCCGCCAGGGCAACGAAAAGGATGGCGCCGACAACACTACCGCCAATCTGGCTGTAGAGTGGGATGTGAGTGAGTCCTGGACGCTGCTGTTCAGCGGCCTGCACGTTGATGCGGCATCGGACTTTGATGATTTTGATAACTTCACCACCGGCCTGCCCACCGATGCAGACCGTGAGACTCGCGCCAGCCGCGACTATCTCAAAAGTGAAGCACGCTGGCAGCCCGATGATTTGGCCTGGAATGGCAGCTTTACAGCAGGCTGGCTGGATACCGACAATCGCAATTTTGCAGACGGTATCTGGGACAGCAGCACCGCCGCCAATACCCTCGAGTTGCGTGCCCGCGCCAGCGTACTGCTGGGCGATCGCGAGGCCGGCAATCATCGGCTCAGTTTCGCCCTGGACCAGGATGAGGTGGATTTTTCACAGCGCGGCACCGCCCTGCCCTGGGGTGATCCCAACCAGGATCAGTCCTTTGACGTCACCGGTTATGCTGCTGAATACGTAGGCAAGCCAAGCGAGTCTTTTACCTGGACGGTAAACGGCAGACAGGATGATTACAGTGATTTTGATGATGTGTTCACCTGGCAACTGGCTGCTTCACAGCGATTGGGTGAAAACTGGCGGCTGCGCGCTTCTACCGGCACCGGTTCAAAGGCGCCCACTTTTATTGAGCGCTTTGGTTTCTACCCGGATTTCTTTGTGGGCAACCCCGATCTGAAACCGGAAACCTCCCAAGGTTGGGAATTGGGTTTTGAGCTGGAACTGGCCGAGCAGAATGTAACCCTCGGTGCAGTCTGGTTCGACCAGCAACTGGAAGATGAAATTGATGGCTTTGTATTCGACCCCAGCACTTTCCTGTTCACCGCCGCCAATAAAAGCGGCGACAGTGAGCGACAGGGTCTGGAATTGACCGCATCCGGTCAGTGGCTGGAGGCCTTTACTTTCAATGCCAGCTATACCTATCTGGACAGCAGCGAAACCACCAGCCTGGATGAACGGGTGCGGGAAGCGCGTCGGCCGCGGCATATGGCCAGCCTGAATACGAATTACCGCTTCGCCGATGAGCGCGGTAACCTGAACCTGAACATCAATTACAACGGTGCACAACTGGATAATTTCTTCGCGCCGCCTTTGTACCTGTCTGAGCAGGTCGAACTGGAGGGCTTTACGGTGGTGGGTCTGGCAGGCTCATGGAAACTGACCGATGACCTCGAACTCACAGCCCGAGTGAGCAACCTGCTGGATGAAGACTATGAAGAAATCCTCGGCTTTGCCCGCCCCGGCCGCGCGGTATACGCCGGCCTGCGCGGACGCTTTTTACGCTAGGTTCAGGACATTGAGGCCGAGATTTTTACTTGGTCTCAGATCAACGCAGTGCAAACAGCAAAACGTGGCCACGCCGCTTGATGCGGCGGAAGCCGCGATCATAAGCCACCTGACTGATTCCGCGCGCACTGTTGAATTGCACCAGACCTGCCAGTGAGGCGGGATTTTCCTTGTAATAGCCGGTGTGTTCACGGAATAACTGGTCATTACCGTGATTGCGAAAGCGCCGGAACAGACGGTTGCTGTCGGCAAAATCAAATACCACTTTACCGCCGGGCTTGAGCACCCTTTTGAATTCGTCAAAATAACAGGCCATGTCGTAAAGGTTCAGATGGATGAAAACCGACATGGAAATCACTTTGTCGATGCTGTTGGCCGCAATGGGGCTGAGATCGCGCGGCTGCACGGCGTGGAACTGGATATTGTCTTTATCGGCACATTCGCGCCGGGCAAATTCCAGGAAGGCTGGACTGATATCACAGGCATGCACCTGGCCAGCTTGTTCCGCTATGGCGCCGGTGCCAAAACCACAGCCTGAGCCCAGGTCTATAACCGTTTGATCTTTATTAACCGCTGCGAGACGCAGAAATTTCTGCGCGTAGCCACGGCGCTCTACGCGAATTTCATCTACGCGGGTCTCGGGTTGTTCGCCAAAGCGGTAGCCAATCAGGCTGACCAACATGTTGCGGACATCGGCGGGGTCGAGATCAATCCAGGCTCTGTTCATGGCGCTATGCTAACTGACCCGAACGGGTTTGGGCAGCCGTCAAATACCGGGCCAGAAGCAAACCGACAGCCAGTGGCATCGGCATAAGGGGTAACTCGCTGACGATCAGTGCGGCAGAGCCCTACTGGACCCGACTACAGGTCTTCAAGCTGACTCATCAAATTCCGACGCTTTGTCGTTGTATTCCGGAGTACCAAAGCTCCATTTTGCCGTCAAATCCGCCAAACAACTCCTCGGATAAATGGTTCGGAATGACCGTTAAACGGCTAATAGAGGCACTTTATCGCAGCTCATGTAACTCTTTGGTCACTCGCCGCATCTACTCTTGCAACATCTCCATAAATCAGTTGACAGAGGTTTTTATGAATGCGATCCAACAAATCAGTTTGAAATTACGGCTGGGAATTGAAACAACGGCGGATATCCAGCCGGATGAGTTGCTTGAGAAATGGCAAACTTTCAATGAGCAAAGAACCCATTCAGCCTTGCGCGCTCAACGACTGGGCAGGCGAACCATGAACGGGGTTGCTGCCACAGCTAACGTAAGTGCACTCCTCGCTCGACAATAGTCAGATAGGGTTAGTCCTGATTGACTATCAACCAGCAAGCTGTTTCTCTTGCCTTCACATTTCAATCACATTCTTACGGTAAAATTCCAACTGTAGTGACTGTCGTTTGTAGTTCATTATGTCGAAGTAAAGAGTAGGAGTTTTTGTGAGCAAACCATCTGAAGCCATTCGGGCTACTGATATGATGTCGGAACGCGTCATGACCGGACTGTTGCGCCGGGCCTTTTCACAACCCCTGAAGTTGCTGGGCCAAAGCGATGCTTCGTTGTCCAGCTATGCTGTTTTCTGGTGTGTCGCTGATAACGAGGGCACCACCCAGGTTGAAGTAGCCCGTTGTACGGGATTGTCCGCTAAAACTGTCTCGCGCGTGATTTCGTTGATGGGCGAAACCAGGCAGGGCAGAGGCTGGATTCGACAGGAATTTGACCCCAGCGACAGGCGCATTCGCCGCTTGTCTCTGAGTCGTAAAGGCAAGAGCGTCCATCGCAAATTGCTTGAAGACATCAACGCGTTCGCTGCCGAGCGTGCTACAGCTTAAGAAAGCTCTGAATGTATCAGCCTTGCCCTGAACCTGGTTGGTCAACCACTTGTCGACACAGAACAAGCGCTGAGTCTGTTTTTGAGCATTACAGAAGGAATCCCCGGCAGAAGCTGGTGACAGGCAAAGCCTGTTCCTTGCTCCGCGAGTAGCATCTTTCACCCCTACGCACACTTATTGTTCCCAGCCACTTCCGTGGAAGCTCAAGGCCATCCCGGACCGGGTCGGCGCAGTTCTGCTGTAGGTGAAATGCATTTTTCCCGGATTCTTCCTGATTCCGGGGATCCCAAAAACATGAGACCGGCTTGCGGAGTTATTTGCCTGAAGGCGGTTTGCTCATCCTGAGCCGCAGTCTCTTCCATGAGTTTGGCCCAATCGGGTGGGCGCTTAATGATTGCTACCCTATCGCTTGCACATTAATAATGTCAACAAAGCTTTTTGCGAGAACTTCACTATAAGTAAAATGATATTCTTTATTGAAAATATTAACTTTTGCAATGATGATGCTTTGGTTATGCTTTTAACTGCCTTTTTATCGTCGTAATAAAAGCGACTTGTATATTTCGGAGTAGATGCTTGCCCCAGGACACCAGACCAGAGTCATTGACATTGCACGACCCGGTGCGAGATTTTCGCGACAGTTGTGGCTTTGCCTTGCTGGCGCACATGGACGGGCAAAAAAGTCACTGGTTGGTTGAAACCACTCTTAAATCCCTGGCCCGATTGACCCATCGCGGCGCCGTCGCCGCGGATGGAAAATCCGGTGATGGCTGCGGCATCATGCTGCAATTCCCCGAGCCGTTTTTGCGTGAAGTGGCCGAAGATTGCGGCATCAAGTTGGCCGACAACTTCGCAGCTGGACTGGTGTTCTTCTCCCCCAACGTCGATCTGATCGAACGCGGTAAAGAAATATTGACCCGTCATCTAGCACGAGTGTCGCTGGAAGTGGTGGGTTGGCGCGAAGTGCCTACACAACCCGAATTCGTCGGCGAGCAAGCCCTGGTCAGCATGCCAGCTATCTACCAGGTGTTCGTCAATGCGCCTCAAGGCTGGCACTCCCATGACCTGGAACGACAACTGTTCGTGGCACGGCGTTTTGCTTTTGACGAACACAGCAAATTACCCGACCCTGACCCGCTGTATTACGTGGTGTCATTGTCACGACTTACCATGGTCTACAAAGGCCTGATTCAAGCGGAACACCTGGCTGATTACTACCCCGATCTGCGCGATCCACGCATGACTTCGGCCATCGGCATCTGCCACCAGCGCTTTTCCACCAACACCCTGCCGCGCTGGAATTACGCCCAGCCCTTCCGTTTCCTGGCGCATAACGGTGAGATCAATAGCGTTAACAGCAACCGCGACTGGGCCAATGCCCGCGCCGGTATTCTGCATTCGCCCTTGTTGCCCTCACTGGAGTCTTTGTCTCACCTGGTAAACGAAAGCGGTTCAGATTCGTCTTCACTGGACAACCTGCTGGAAGTGTTCATGGCGGGCGGTATGGACTTGTTCCGCGCCATGCGCTTGTTGTTGCCTCCGGCGGTACGCGACGACATGGACCCGGACCTGAAAGCCTTTCTGCAATTCAATTCCATGCATCAGGAGCCCTGGGATGGGCCCGCTGGCATCGTGTCGACCAACGGTGAGGTAGCTTGCTGCAACCTGGACCGCAACGGCCTTCGACCGGCTCGTTTCAGCATCACGCATGATGGCGTTTTCACCGTGGCATCGGAAACCGGTGTGTGGGATTGTCCACCCGAGCGGGTTAAACGCCGTGGCCGCCTCGGTCCCGGAGAAATGATTGCAGTCGATACCTCCACTGGCAAGATATGGAAAACCGGTACCATAGACGACAATCTCAAGGCCCGTCATGCCTACCGCGAATGGCTGGCGGAAAACGTTGTGAGAGTCTGGAACAACGACGAGCAGGAACGCAAAGCTGCACTTAAATTCATGCGCGAGTCGGCCTCTACGCTGCCAATTTTTCAACGACTGTTTGGGCTCACCGAGGAAGAATGCGAGGTGCTGATCCACCCGCTGGCCAACGATTCGCAGGAAGCCGTGGGCTCTATGGGCGATGACACGCCCATGGCTGTGCTGTCCGAGCGCAACCGGTCCATCTATGATTATTTTCGCCAGGGCTTCGCCCAGGTAACTAACCCACCCATAGACCCGCTGCGCGAGTCTTCGGTGATGTCGCTGGAAACCAGCATAGGCCGCGAACACAACGTGTTCAATGAAACCGCCTCGCATGCACATCGGGTTGTACTGCCCTGGCCGGTGTTGAATTTCGTCAAGTACCAAACCCTGCTGGGATTGGATCAACGACATTATCGCAACCAGCGTTTCAGCCTGAATTTCGACCCGCAAGTACATGGCCTGAAAACTGCCATTGAAGGCCTGGTGGAGAATTGCGTGCAAGCGGTGAAGGCTGGCGTGACCATATTGGTGCTGTCTGATCGCGACATCAGTCGCGAGACATTGACCATGCCCGCGCCACTGGCGGTAGGTGCGGTGCACCAGGCACTGATGCGTGCCCACGAACGCACGCGCGCCAACATTCTTCTGGAAACCGGCTCAACCCGTGACCCGCACCAGTTCGGCGTGTTGTTGGGTTTGGGTGTTACCGCAATTTATCCTTACCTGGCTTTCCAGACCATCAACCAGCAGATCGACATCGGTGCCTTGCAGGGCGACCCCATCGACCTGCGCAAGAATTATCGCCGTGGTATCCGCAAAGGCCTGCTGAAAATCCTCTCCAAGATGGGGATTTGCACCATGGCCAGCTACCGTGGCTCGCAGTTGTTCGAAGCCATTGGTTTGTCGCGCGAAGTGATAGATCTGTGTTGCCCCAAGGTACGAACAAAAATTGGCGGCGCGGGCTTTGCCGAGCTGGAAGAGGATATTCGCCGTATGCACGAATTGGCCTGGAATGAACAGGGCCAACCCACGCGTGACGGGATTTACCGCTACGTACACGGTGGCGAACAGCACGGCTATAACCCCGGCGTGGTCATGCAACTGCAGAAAGCCGTGGCCAGTAACAGCTGGCAGGACTACCGAGTTTATGCGGACATGGTGAACCAGCGGAAAATTCTGACCCTGCGCGACCTGCTGCAACTGAAGCCCGGTGAAAACCCTATCCCATTGGATCAGGTAGAGTCGGAACAGCAACTGTTCCCACGTTTTGATTCGGCCGGCATGTCGATTGGTGCTTTGTCGCCGGAGGCGCATGAGTCTCTGGCTGTGGCGATGAATCGTCTGGGGGGTCGTTCAAATTCAGGTGAAGGCGGTGAAGATGCCAGCCGCTTTAACTCGGAACGCAACTCAGCCATCAAGCAGGTAGCTTCCGGTCGTTTCGGCGTCAATGCCCATTACCTGGTTAATGCCGATGTGCTGCAGATCAAGATTGCGCAAGGCGCCAAGCCGGGCGAAGGCGGGCAATTGCCCGGTGATAAAGTCACCATGGAAATCGCCGCATTGCGCTGCTCCACCCCCGGCGTCACCTTGATCTCACCACCGCCGCATCACGACATTTACTCCATCGAAGACTTGTCGCAATTGATATTCGACCTGAAAATGGTCAATCCCAAAGCCTTGGTCTCCGTCAAGTTGGTGGCCGGTACCGGGGTTGGCACCATAGCAGTGGGCGTGGCCAAAGCGTATGCCGACCTGATTACCATCGCCGGTTACGACGGTGGCACTGGAGCCAGCGCGCTGAGCTCGGTGAAATACGCCGGCATACCCTGGGAACTGGGCCTGACTGAGACTCACCAGGCGCTGGTGGACAACGGCTTGCGGCATAAAATCCGCTTGCAGGTGGATGGCGGATTAAAGACCGGGCTGGATGTGATCAAAGCCGGCATCCTGGGCGCCGAGAGTTTCGGCTTTGGCACCGGCCCGATGGTGGCGCTGGGCTGCAAGTATCTGCGCATCTGTCACCTGAACAACTGTGCTACTGGTGTCGCTACGCAGGACAAACGCCTGCGTGATGCACATTTCCACGGCCTGCCCGAACGCGTGATGGCTTATTTCCACTTTATTGCCCGGGACGTACGTGAATTGCTGGCCGAGCTCGGTATCAGCCAGTTTACCGATATCATTGGCCGCAGTGATTTACTCGAACAGCTGCCGGGCCTGACCACCAAACAGCAGGCATTGGATCTCAGCCCGATTCTGCGCTCCGCGGCCATGCGGCATAAGGAGCCGGTTTTTTGCACACAAAGCCGCAATCCACCGTTCGACCCTGGCCTGAAGAATCAGGAAATCCTGCAAGCAGCCCAGGCCGCAGTGGACAGCGGCCTGCCCTGGAGCGGCGATTTCAGCAGCATGAATTTTGATCGCTCCATAGGCGCGACCCTGTCCGGTGCCGTGGCACTCAAACACGGCCGTGAGGGCTTGCCCAGCGACAGTCTGCAGATCAATCTGCGCGGTACAGCCGGACAAAGCCTGGGCGCCTGGAATGCGCCAGGAATCAGCATTCACCTGACCGGCGATGCCAATGACTATGTCGGTAAGGGCATGTCAGGAGGCCGTATCGTGGTCACCACTGCAGATACCGACCGGCAACGTGCACATCGCAATGTGATATTGGGCAATGCCTGCTTGTACGGTGCTACCGGTGGTGAGCTGTTTGCGCACGGCCAGGTAGGTGAACGATTTGCGGTGCGCAATTCCGGCGCCCATGCCGTTATCGAAGGTGCCGGTCATCACGCCTGCGAGTACATGACCGGCGGCACCGTGGTGATACTCGGGCCGGTGGGTCCCAACCTCGGGGCCGGCATGACCGGTGGCGAGCTGTTTGTGCTCGACCCCAACCAACTGGTGGCGCGCTATCTGAATCCGGAATTTGTCGAAGCCACTGCGCTGGAACAACAACGCTTTGATGCACCCAGGCGCAAGTTGTTGTCCTTGATTACGGCACACGTAAATCACACGAGCAGCGCCTGGGGGCGCAAGGTGCTGGATGAGTTTGAATTGATGCTGCCACACTGGGTTTATGTTCTGCCCAAGAACCTGAAGGCCAGTCAGGACATTTCGCAACAGGACGTACCCTTGCGCTTGGTGAGAGCATGAGTTCCAAACACGATAATTTTGCCTTTCTGCAACGTGAACGCAGTGATCCGGATGTGTTTACTTTGGAAATCCGTCGCAAGGAATTCCACGAGATATACAAACCCTATGAGCAGCAGGAAGCGGCTGATCAATCGGAGCGTTGTCTGGATTGCGGTAACCCCTACTGCGAATGGAAATGTCCAGTACATAACTACATTCCCAATTGGCTGAAACTGGCCCAGGAAGGACGAATTCTTGAAGCAGCCGATCTGTGCCATGAAACCAATAGCTTGCCGGAAGTCTGCGGCCGCATTTGTCCGCAAGACCGCTTGTGCGAACAAGCCTGCACGCTGCAAACCGGTTTCGGTGCCGTCACCATAGGCGCGATTGAGCGCTACATCGTTGACGAAGCATTCAAATTGGGCTGGCGGCCTGACCTGTCACATGTGCGTCCCAAGCCCTGGAGCGTGGGCGTGGTGGGTGCCGGCCCGGCTGGCTTGGCCTGTGCTGATGTTTTATCGCGTAATGGCGTCAGCGTTACTGTTTACGATCGCCATCCGGAAATCGGCGGACTGTTGAGTTTTGGCATACCGGATTTCAAACTGGAATTGAAGGTCATGCGCCTGCGTCGCCAGGTATTTGAAGAAGCGGGTATCCAATTCCGCATGAACTGTGAAATCGGTAGTGATATCGCGGCTGATGATTTGCTCAATATGCACGATGCGCTGTTCTTTGGCACCGGCACTTACACGCCAGTGCAAGCGGAATTACCCGGTATGGACGCCGGTGGCATAGTTCCCGCGCTGCCTTATCTGATCGGCCAGACTGCGCATATGTACGGTCTGAAAATGGCCGGCTATCCGCATATCAATCTCAGCGGTGAAGACGTGCTGGTACTGGGCGGTGGTGATACCGCCATGGATTGTGTGCGCACCGCGATACGCCAGGGTGCGAATTCCGTCACTTGCGTGTACCGCCGTGACCGCGACAACATGCCGGGTTCGCAACGTGAAGTAGACAACTCCATGACGGAGGGGGTGAAATTTGAATTCAATACCCTGCCCGTGGCATTGCAACACGAGCATGGACGTCTCAATGGCCTGGAAATTGTCCGAACCGAACTGATTGCCGATCAGGACGGAGGCAGAGCCCGTCCTCAGGTAATTTCCGGAAGCGAGCAAGTATTGCCTGCCAGCGCGGTGATATTCGCTTTTGGTTACAGGCCTAGTCCGCCCGACTGGTTGGAACGACTATCCGTTCGTACCGAAAACAATGGCCGGGTGAGTATTGCCGGCCTGCCAGGGCAGACCAGCAATCCGGCCATATTCGCCGGCGGCGACATGGTGCGGGGATCCGACCTGGTGGTAACAGCCATTGCGGATGCGCGCATCGCGGCCAAGGGCATGTTGGAATACCTGGAGTTACAGATACCGCAGCAGCGTCGTGTTAACGCCTCCTGAACGCATATTGAACTTTTTCAGCGGGGAATGGTCTATCAGCCGGTGCCGGCCAATTTGTTCATCATTCAGACAGGTGTTTGTTGCAAGCAGGACATGTTGATCATACGGCCAGGGCTTGAAATTCCAGAAGAAGAGGTCCATCTGGAATCTATACGCGCCCAAGGCGCTGGCGGACAGAACGTTAACAAGGTTTCTTCCGCGATTCACTTGCGATTTGATATTGCCGCCTCTTCGCTATCTGAGGAGTACAAGGCAAGATTACTGGCCATCTCAGACAGGCGGCTTAATTCCGACGGCGTGATTGTCATCAAAGCTCAGCGACACCGCACCCGGGAGAAAAACAGTCGCGATGCGCTGGACCGGCTAGCAGAACTGATACGTAACGCTATCCAGCTACACCGAAAACGAATACCCACACGGCCCAGCAAGGCGTCAAAAGAAAGACGGCTGGCCTCCAAGTCACAACGCTCCCGCACCAAGCAATTGCGGAACAAAGTTGAAGATTGATTCGGGGTACAGCCTTGAATTACATCCTTACAGGGACCATATCAGGTCCAATTAGTATTTAATATTCAGAGGTTTAGATCATGAGTCGTATCACTATCAGCAATGCGTCCGAGCAGGACTTTATTCCCTTGATGAGCGAACTGGCACGCGCCCACCAACTGTTTTCTCTATACGATGCCGAGATTCATCGCTTGGCAGGCTCTGAACTGACTGCACCCCAGGCCAAAGTCATATTCTGCCTGGGCACTACCGATGGTATGACCTGCAGCGATATCACCGACAAGACCCTGATTACCAAGGGAACATTGACGGGCGTCATAGATCGCTTGGAACAGAAAGGCCTGGTACAACGCTGGGGCGACAGCGATGATGGCCGTCGCATCATTGTGGATTTGAGCAAAGAGGGTCAGAAGGTATTCAAACGTGAATACCCACGCTACCTGACTGCGCTGAAAACCCGCTTTGATGCTCTCAGCAAGCGGGATCGCGACCAGGCAACCAATCTGCTGGGCAAAATCGCCTCCTTGTTCTGATTGATCCGAACCCGGTTCGGATAGCTGATGGATTGGAGCATACTCTGGTGGCTCATCGCCACCTTGTTGGTGCTGGCTGGCCTGGCGGGCACCATTCTGCCGGCATTGCCCGGAGTTCCCATGGTGTTTGGTGGCCTGCTTTTGGGCGCCTGGCTGACGGATTTCACAGCCATCGGCTGGATCACCATAGCCATATTTGCTGCCCTCACCGTACTGGCTTTGATCATTGATTTCCTGGCCGGCGCTTATGGTGCGCGCTACGCGGGTGCCGGTGTACGGGCTTTCTGGGGCGCAACCCTGGGAGCCATTGTTGGCATATTCTTCGGCCTGCCCGGTATTATTCTGGGTCCGTTTCTGGGCGCAGTGATTGGCGAATTGAGCGGCGGCAATGACTGGCGCTCATCCGGCAAAGCAGGAATCGGCGCCTGGCTGGGTCTGGTATTCGCTACCGCTTTCAAGCTGTCCATCAGTTTCCTGATGATCGGTGTTTTTCTGCTGCAAATGTTTTGGGGTGAGTAGTGGTCCGGGAGGACAAAACGCCTGGCCTCACTCCGGCCACTTTCTACCCTACCCAGCGTCATTCCGGACGCGACACAGTCGCGAGCCGGAATCCATAAACAAGAAGCTTTGCTGTTTCGTTTCCGTAATGACGAACTGGATTAATTGAAAGGCTTGATGCCAATCGCCTGGTACAAGGCATTCGGGTCGTAACGGTTATTGCCTTTGATCACCATCAGCGGGTGCCGCACGGCACTGATATCCTGCAAAGGATCATCCCGCAGCAAAACCAGATCGGCTGTTTTTCCTACGTCGATGGAGCCGGTGGTTTCCTCAGCGCCCACTACTTTGGCGGAACCCAGTGTGGCGATGCGCAATACGGCTGCTGTTGGTATACCCGCCTGTTGATACAGCTCCAGTTCGCGGTGCAGGGTAAATCCGGCCAGCGCATCGGTGCCGGCCACCAGGGGAACACCAGCCTGGTAAAGACGTAAGATCATATTCAGCAAGGCCTGAGCCGATTGAGCGTAGCGAGCTGCATTCTCCTCGTTGATATCCATCTCACCGGCCAACATGGAGCGACGCACCGAAGCGGGCATGTGGTCAGCCACCGCCGCGTAGGATGGATCAATTTCACCGGAGCGGTGGCGAAACATGCTGTCAAAAATGGCTACGGTGGGATCAACCTCAATGCCCCGGTCGGCCAAAAGCTTGATAAAAACATTTACCTGATCGGAGTCCAGATCCAGGCTGCCGCCTTGCTCCGCAACCAGCTTGAATCGAACCGGGGTGCGCGTGTCATCATCCGGCCCGGCCAGGAAATTCAGAAACAACATATTGATGTGCTGAATTTCGTCAAACCCATCCAACACCGCCCGCTCCGCGGTCATGCCGGAAGGAATATGTCCTGATAAGCGCATACCGTGGGCATGAATGGCCCTGGCAATCGGTGCCACCCAGTCTGGTTCAATGGATGAATAAATCTTGATTTGCGGATAAGCCTCGGCAGCGTACCCTTGGACCATGGCCAGCGCATCATCCAAGGTATCCGCCAGCTTGCCGGTGGGCGCTGAAAACGGGCTTTTTTTGTCGATGAAACCCGCCCGGTAGGAATGCGGACCGATGGCAGCACCCGTATCAAACGCACGGGTGATTTCTGTCAGTCGTTGTTCATTGTTGGCCAGGTCCCGAACCGTGGTAACACCGGCAGCGATCTGCAGCAAACCATCGTCCAGTGACAAATGCGTGTGCATATCCCACAAGCCGGGGATCAGGTAAGCGCTGCGGCCGTCAATGACTTCGTAAGCCCCCAACTCCATTTCCGCAACCACATCGGAATCCAGCCAGATACCGGAAATGAGGCCGTTATGTACCGCAATCATGCGGCCAGGCGCAGTGGTGCCTGCTGTTACGTCTATCAGGTGCACATTGCGCAATAACCACTTATCGGGCAGTGGTTTTGTCAGCTCCGCGGCCAGCTTGTGGCTACGGTCTTCTTCGGCCGCGTCCTGAAGTCTTTGCAGGTCCTCAAGCACAGCAGATTGGCCTGCAGGAGCCATGCCCATCCAGCCATAGGCCAGGGCAAATAACTGTTGTTGCTGATCCAGCCAGACGTACTCAGGCGTGAGCCCTAAACCCTGGATGGCATAGAGTGTCGCCGTGATTTCACTACTTACAGCATGCTCGGTAATTTTCTCGATGGAGGCCTGCCCGGCCGGTAACAATGCCAGGCTGCCACCCTTGCTTTTGAGCAGGGCGCGAGCCAACAGGGCGGTCTGAACCGGGGTGCCTTCATTAGGCCAGTAGTAACCGCCCGCAGCGGCCTGACCATTTTCCAGTGTGCTGCTCCAGGTAACGGTATTGCCATCGGCATTGAATTTCTCCGCCACCGGTGCGCCCATGTAAGCGTGGCCGCGCGTATCCAGTGAAACCAGCATGCCGTTTTCATCAACCTGGCTTTGTTCACTGAGTTTGGGACCACGACCTCTGTCGTTGTATTCAAATTCAGCTTTCTGGCTACCGTCGGCGGCCTGCTCCACCACCAGCGAACCGCTGACTTTTCCCATGGTGACCCAATCGTAATTACGGATTGAACTTTCCTGGGCTGTTGCCACAACTGAAGATGTGCAAACCATGCTGAGAATAATCAGTTTGGAGTAAATCATGATTATTGATTCTCCAACAAAATTTTCTTCAACTCAGAAATATTTCCACTTATGGTACTTGACAGTACTTCTTTGTCTTTTACTGCAGCCAATTCTGGCGGTAAAGGCTGGTCAATTTTCAGCACATCCTGCAGGGTCTCCAGGAACTTGGCAGGGTGAGCTGTACACAGGAAACAACCCAACTCATCCGCTTGCAGGCTGGTTTTCAGCGCCGCCCAGGCCAAAGCAGTATGCGGGTCTGCCAGATAGTCTTGCTCCCACAGATCGATAATGGCCTGCCGGGTTTGCGCATCATCCAGCGAAAAGGACGATATTAGTTCTGATAATGACAACTGATGTCTTTTTTCAAGCTCCAGAACCCGTGGAAAATTGTTTGGATTAGAAATATCCATGGCATTGGTCAGGGTGCTGACAGTAGCATGTGGTTCCCATCGCCCTGACGCCAGAAAACGCGGAACCGTGTCATTGGCATTGGTGGCCGCGATCATGCGCTTATAAGGCAAGCCCAGGGCACGCGCCAACAAGCCCGCCGTTACATTACCAAAATTGCCACTAGGCACCGAAAACACCAGGCGTTTTACATCAGCAGATTGCGCCGCTGCTTCAAAGTAATAACAGACCTGTGCCAGCAAGCGGGCAATATTGATGGAGTTAGCCGAATTGAGGCCAATTGCCTGACGCAGATCGGCATCATCAAAACATTGTTTGACCAGCGCCTGGCAAGTATCAAAATCGGCCTCAACTGCAACGGTAGTGATGTTGTCACCGAGAGTGCAGAACAATTTCTCCTGCAAAGGAGAAATGCGGCCTTTGGGATACAGAATAACGACCTTGATGCCAGCCTGGCGATAATAAGCATGGGCCACGGCAGCTCCGGTATCACCGGAAGTGGCCGTGAGTATGGTCATAGGGCCCTGATCACGGAATTCCACCAGGCAACGGGCCATGAAACGCGCGCCAAAATCCTTGAAGGCCAATGACGGGCCATGAAACAGTTCAAGGGCGGCGATTTGATCATTCAAGCTAACGACCGGCAGGGGAAAATCGAAAGCTGACTCCACCATGGCCAACACTTGCGCCTGGTTTAATTCGCCATCCAGCAAGTGGTGCAATATCATAGCGCTACGCGGTACAAAGTCCTGTTGCAGTAAGCTGGCCACGTCTTCCAATGGCTTGATGTGACGCGGAAAAAACAAGCCTTGATCTCGGCCCAAACCCTGCAATACGGCCCGTTTGAAGCTGACCGCTTCTTCGGGGTGTTTGATATTGATTAAATCCATTCCGGCAAATCCTTGCTACGGGGGCTTGATGAATTATCCGCGAACGCTGCGCGCTCCGCCCAGGTCGGCACGGCAGATGTGCACAAAGCCCAGTTCATTCTGTCGATAATGCTGGTTCAGCCAGTCGGCCGTTGCTGTGGCAACCAAGCTATCATCGGCTATGGCGAAAATCGTCGGGCCCGAGCCTGAGATACCAACTGCCAAGGCGCCCAGTTTCAACAATGCCTCACGCGCTTCATCAAAGCCGGGTAACAATGCGCGCCTGTAGGGCTCCGCAATCAGATCGTGCATGGACGAGGCCGCCAGTCGCGTTTTACCGGTGTATAGGGCATAAACAAACTGGGCGAACTGGGCGCCATGATTTACCACTGTTTTACGGGGTAACTGTTCAGGCAATACGGACCGTGCTTCGCGCGTGACCAACTCCGTACCCGGCCAGCACACCACCGCCTGCCAACGCACCGGCCAGGGCAGAGCATATTCTGCCTGGCTGCTGGGTGGACACAGTCTCAATCCGCCATACAGGCAAGGCGCGATATTATCGAGATGAACCTCACCGCTGATTCCGCCTTCGGCCACAGCCATCAGGTGGAAAATTTCCCGGGATGTGAGCGGATTGCCATGCCAGCGGTTCAAAGCTTCCAGGGTGGCCACTACCGAAGTGGCACTGGAACCCAGCCCGCTACCTATGGGCAGATTTTTTTCCAGAACGACGCGTGCCATCTGCACCGGTTTGTCGCGCTGTTGCATTTCCTGTTGGAACAAACGACAGCATTTGAGCACGATGTTGTGTTCAGGATCATCCGGTAGCTTGTCGGCAAAAGGTCCGCGACAGACCAAGTCCCAGTCATCCCCGCTGGAGGGGCTGAGTTCGACTATGTCACCCAGCAATGTGCCATCGATCGGTGCGAGTGCCAGCCCCAGGGCATCAAAACCCACCGAAACATTACCCACGGACGCAGGCGCATAGACGCGCAAAGTAGTCTGAGTTGATGCGGCGGCTCCAGTTGCGCTCATGAGCGTTGATCCAACGGCCGCCACACGGTGCGCAACAGGTCACCGAATACACCGGCTGCAGTCACCGCCGCACCCGCACCATAACCGCGCAACACCATGGGTATGGGCTGGTAATAATGGGTATGCAACACCAGTGCGTTTTCGCCATCCCGTATAGCGCCCAGTGGCTTGTCTTTGGGCACAGCAACCACTGCTACCCGGCACTTGCCATCCATCACGCTGCCTACATAACGCAACACTTTGCCCTCAGCTGCTGCAGTTGACACTTTTTCTGCGAATGCCGCATCAAGCTTCTGCAGGGCTGGCAATAAATCGGCCTTGGCCACATCGGCAATGCTATCCATAGGCACAGCAGGCTCAACTTCAACGTCGGATAATTCCAGTTGCAGGCCGATCTCGCGTGCCACGATCAACAGCTTTCTTGCCACATCCATGCCCGACAGATCATCGCGTGGATCGGGTTCGGTATAACCCAGATCCATGGCTTTGGCCACGGCCTGTGATACCGGCATACCGTCTTCCAGCAGGCCAAAGATCATCGACAAGGAACCCGACAGAATGCCCTCGAAGGATTTCAACTCATCACCGGAACGGATCAGGCCCTGCAGAGTATCCATGATGGGCAGGCCGGCGCCGACATTGGTTTCATACAGGAACTTACGGAAATTACGCGAGGCAGCATTGCGCATTTCATGATAATAGGCCAACGATGAAGTATTGGCTTTCTTGTTGGCGCAAACCACGTTGAATCCGGCTTCCAGCAAGCGCACGTATTGGTCTGCCAGCTCCTCGGCCGTGCTGCAATCGACTATGGTCGGATTCAACAAACCCAGGCGATCACGAATAGCGATCACATCTTCCAGGCTATAGGCCTGGCCTTCTTTTTCCAGCTGCTGCTGCCATTGCGACAGGTCAACCACATCATCCGCCACCAACAGCTGGCGGCTGTTGGCGATGGCGCGCACGCGCAGTTCCACATCCTGTTCCAGCAGCTTGGGTGACTGCTGAGCAATCTGTCGCAACAACTCCCCACCCACATTGCCGCAACCCAGCAAAATGACATCAATATGAGTAGTACGACTGAAAAAGGCGGTGTGACAGGCGCGGGTAGCCGATTGGGCTTCATCACCCTGCACTACCACGGCGATGGCACACTCGGTAGAGCCCTGGGCAATCACTTCCACGTTCACACCGGCCGAGGAAATGGCGGTCAGGAAACGTGCAGCGATGCCGCGATAATGTTTCATGCCCTCGCCCACCAGCGAAACCACAGCGCGATTACCTTGCACCAGGATGTCGTCTATCAGTTTGTGCAAACGCTCGAAATGGAATTCTTCTTCCAGTGCACGGCGGGCCTTGTCGGCATCCGCCTGCTTCACGCACAGGGTGATGCTGTATTCAGAGGAAGCCTGCACGATCAGCAATATGGAAATCGAACGGCTGGCGAGTGCATCCATAACCCGGCGGGCTATGCCCACCCGGCCGCGCAAGCCACCACCGTGCAGGGTGATGGAGGCCACATTCTGTAAATGCGAAATACCGCGCACCACGTGGCTACGCTTGGCATCGCGATGAATCAGGGTGCCGGCCTGCTCAGGATCATAGGTATTGCGGATTTCGCACAACACATCCTTGGCGGACAGCGGTGTCAAGGCCTTGGCAGAGATCACCTTGGCGCCGAAATAACTCAGCTCCATGGCCTCTTCATAAGAGACTTCAGTCAGGCACTGGGCATTGGAAACAATGCGCGGATCGGCGGTAAAGAAACCGTCCACGTCTTTCCAGATTTGGCAGCGGGAAGCACCCGCGGCGGCAGCAATGGCCGCGGCAGAATAATCCGTGCCGTTACGACCCAATAGCTGGATCTCGCCGTCTGCATTGCGGCCATAAAATCCGGGCAGCACCAGTACTTTCACATCATCGCTCAAGCGCGCTTTCAGCAAGGGACCAGCAGCTTCGATATCCACCAGCGAATCCAGCCAGTCCTCGTTGGCCAGCGGCAGCACATCGGTATCAGACCAGGCAGCCGCAATGCCGCGATGCTGCAGTAAATCCACCATCAGACGGCTGGAGAAGCCTTCACCGCTGGCCAGTATGCGTGCACGGATACGATCGGGACACTGGCCCAGCAATCGTACACCCTCGATGCGCTGCGCCAATTGTTCGCGCTGCTCTTGCAGGCAAGCTAAGCCCAATGGCGTGGCTATACCCTGCGCTGCCATGTCATCGAGTATCGACTGTTGCCGCTGCAGTGCTTCATCCAGCGGTTGCTGGCCTTTTTCGCCTTCAACGGATTGGTCGATAGCGGCTTGCAACAAATCGGTCACGCCCTTGACTGCCGACAACACCACGATCACCTGGCCATCACCACCGTGATGCTGGATAACCTCGGCACTGGCCTCGAAGCCCACCAGGTCCGCCAAAGACGTGCCACCGAATTTCTGTACCAGCAGATTTGCGGGTAATTTGCCTGTCGCACTCGCCGAATTCATTGGGCATCACCCGCATAACCGTGTTGATGCACTGAACGCATGGCACGCCCCGAAGGATCGTTCATCTCCTGCAGTGATTTATCCCACAACACCGCTTCCGGTGTACTGCAGGCCACCGTTGGCCCGCCAGGGACTGTTTGGGCAGCAGACGCCAGGGGGAATTGCTTCTCAAACAGGCTGCGGAAATAATAGCCTTCCTTTGAAGTCGGTGGATTGAAAGGAAAGCGCCCGGCAGCACGCGCCATATCGCCATCGCTGACCATTTCCTTGGCATGGTCTTTTACCGCGTCAATCCAGCCATAGCCCACACCGTCGGAGAATTGTTCTTTCTGCCGCCAGGTGATTTCATCCGGCAACATGTCGGCAAAAGCTTCGCGCAGGATATATTTTTCGATTTTGCGCGTGCCGTCTTTTTGCAGGCCTGCCATCTTGTCCGCAGGGTTCAGGCGCATGGCCACATCGAGGAATCGCGTATCGAGAAAGGGCACGCGCGCTTCCACACCCCAGGCCGCCATGGCCTTATTGGCACGCAGGCAATCGTAACTGTGCAGGCGTGACAATTTACGCACGGTTTCTTCGTGAAATGCCCGTGGGTTCGGTGCCTTGTGGAAATACAGATAGCCACCAAAAATTTCGTCGGCACCCTCGCCGGACAACACCATTTTGATGCCCATGGCGTGGATCTTGCGAGCCATCAAATACATCGGGGTGGCTGCGCGGATGGAGGTCACATCGTAAGTTTCGAGGTGATAAATCACCTCTTCCAGCGCATCCAGGCCTTCCTGGATGGTGAAAGTAAAACCGTGATGCACGGTACCGATGTGTTTGGCGGCTTTCTCAGCGGCGGCCAGATCCGGCGAGCCTTCCAGACCCACGGCGAAGGAATGCAGGCGCGGCCACCAGGCGGGGCTGCGCTCATCATCTTCCACCCGCATGGCGGCATGTTTGGCAGCCAGAGCAGCGGTGATGGAGGAATCCAGGCCGCCGGACAACAATACGCCGTAAGGCACGTCGGTCATCAAATGGCTCTTGACTGCATCTTCCATTGCATCGCGCAAGGCAACTCGATCGGAAGTGGCATTCTCCACCGCTTCGAAGTTTTCCCAATCGCGCTGGTACCAGCGTTGCGGTTCAGCTTGGCCGCTGACCCAGTAATGCCCGGGCGGAAACTCATGCACCTGGTTACATACATCCATCAGGGCTTTCATTTCAGAAGCTACATACAGTTGACCATGCGCATCATGGCCGTAATACAAGGGAATGATGCCCATGGGATCACGCGCCATCATCCAGCGATCAGCCTCCTCGTCGTACAACACGAAAGCGAACATGCCGCGCAGTTGGTCGAGAAAATCCGGGCCGTGCTGCAGATACAGTGGCAAAATGACTTCGCAATCGGATTCGGTATTGAAGTGGTAGTTGCCGTCCAACTGCTGGCGAATTTCCTGGTGATTGTAAATTTCACCATTGACGGCCAAGGCTTGCTTGCCCGATTCGCTGATCAGTGGCTGGGCGCCTGTATTCACATCAACGATGGCCAGACGCTCGTGCGCCAGCACCGCTTTTTCTGAAGTCCAGATACCGCTCCAGTCGGGGCCGCGGTGACGCAGCAAGCGTGATTGCTGCAAGGCTATTTTACGGACGGACTGGCCGTCCTGGCGTACATCCAGCACGCCAAAAATGGAACACATGGTGGGACCTCACTAATGAATCCGGATTTTAAGGGAGGCAGATTGAATTATTATGTAAGCCTCAACATCACTCCAGGCTGGCCCCATACCGCCATGGTGAACCAACCCGACCCTCAATACTAAGCGCTCCGGCGCGCGCGGTCTATGGTCAAAGCAATGATTTATCTGCCTTTCCTGAACGTGCTTCGTGATCTCCGTCCCATCTAAGGGCCTAAAGCTCGGAAACCAGCTTGCACATGATGCCAACGGGATCAAATCTAACTTGATGAGCTTCAGTTTCCAGCCTGCGCCGGAATGACTGCTACCTGTCCGGCCAGCAATATTTCGGCATTCAGGTTGTTAGTGCCCGGCAGACTGTCGCGGAGCAGGTCTGCGCCAGGATCAGAGCTGTAAACATCCAGGCACTCGGTCAGTTGCCTGATTTTTCGTATGAGCAGATTCAGTCGATCAGCTTGCAGTTGATCGAAACGGAGTTCCAGCCGGATATCGTCTGCATTGCAGGGTGTGACCTGGGCGAGACGGGGCACCAGTTCAAACAGGCACAGCAGCGCAAACACCCTGGCCAGGGAACCGGGAAACCGTTCCAGAAATATTGTGATGTCTACACTTGCTAAAGCTGCCTCGGGCGCATGCCCGGTGGTGTGTACGCTGTACACGTCTTCCTGGCCTGACAGATTGGGCAATGTTGGCGCCATGGGGCCATCCTTTCACAATTTTATTCATGGTAAACCCAAATTGGCGTTTTTTTGTTGCGATTACCTTGAATGTTTGTAAATATATGAATAGTTTATACGTGTATTCAAATTTATATGACTGAATCTATTCACGCATTAAAACTCGACCGAACGGACCGCCGCATCCTTCGCCTGCTGCAGACGGAGGCGGATATCTCGGCCAATCTGATTGGCGAGAAAATCGGTGCATCACAAGCCACTGTATGGCGCCGCATCCAGCACATGCGTGACAGCGGATTGATTCCGCCGCAGGTGGTCACGCTGGATCGGAAGAAGGCGGGATTCAATGCCATGGTATTTGCCCAGGTCAAACTCAATTCGCAAGGGCGCGCCAACTTGTCTGCTTTTTCGGAAGCCATGCAGGGCTTTCCGGAAGTGCTGGAATGTTACGTGATGATGGGCAATATCGACTTCCTGTTGCGCATTGTTGCTGCCGATATCGAGGCCTATGAAAAATTCTTTTTCGAGAAGCTTTCAGCGGTTCCGGGCATACAGGAAATCACCTCCAGCATTGCCTTGTCGGAAATCAAACACACCCGGGAGTTGCCAATCTAGACCTGGCGGGATATCGCCTGTTTAGCCCGCATATTTAGCTACGTCTTTCCAGATTTTGCGCAGCAAACACCTGGAAGGACGGTCAAATTATTAATCGCTGGGTTTTGCTTTACCGGACGATAATTGTTCAAACTCCACCGGTGTACGCATAATGATTTCGCGATGTGGGAAGGGAATCGCGACATTGTGTTCCTTGAAGGTGTCCCACAAAGCCAACAACACCTGGCCACGTATGTTGGTCAATCCTTCACGTGGATCGGTAATCCAGAAGCGCAGCACAAAATCCAGCGAGGAATCCCCAAATGCGGTCATCCAACAGACCGGTGTCTTGTACTCATAAACGCGAGAACAGGTTTGCGCTGCTTCGATAGCCAGCGCACTCACCTGGTGTGGATCACTGCTGTAAGACACCCCAAAGGGCACATCCAGCCGCACCAGCTCGTCTGAAAAGGACCAGTTAATCACCTCGCGGGTGATGAAGTCTTCATTCGGTATCAGGTACTCTCGCCCATCACGCGTCACCACACTGACAAAGCGGGCCCGCAACTCGCGTATCCAGCCAAAAGTTTCACCCAGCGTAATGGTGTCGCCGGGCTTGATGGACCGGTCCATCAGGATGATGATGCCGGAGATGAAATTCGACACCACTTTCTGCAAGCCGAAGCCCAGGCCGACACCGATGGCACCGGAGAAAACAGTGAAGACGGTAAGATCGATACCCAGCCCGGAAAGGCCCATTACGGTGGCCATCACGATCAAGGTGATCTTGACGACCTTGCCAATCAGAACACGCAAGGAGGGCGTGAGGTCTTCCGACTTCTGAAGTTGCCCATCCAGAAAATCGCCGATTCTGATGGATAACCACAGCAGGGCACCCATCAACACCAGAACTTTGATAACCAACCAGGCCGAAAGCCGGAAGTTGCCAACAGAAAAGCCCAGAGCATCCAGGAAAACGATCGCCTCGCTGGTCAACCCTGTCAGGTGCAAGGCCACATAGGACCACACCAGTATCGCCACTGATCGGCCCAACAAGCGGCTGGTGATGGCTTGAGATACCAAGCGGATCACCAACCAGGCCAGCGCTAACAGCATCGAAGTGGATACCAGGTAAACCGATCCCGGCCAGTCCGTCTGTTTCATCAGCATCAGGGCCAATCCCGCCAGGACGATGAAAACAGCCCAGCCCAGCCGCCGTAACAAAATGACAAACAGCCGCAGGCGGCGGCGATCCGGTGATTCAATGGCGCGAATACGGGCTTCGAGGCGGGGCTCCAACTTCCAGGCCACCACCCGGGCAATCAAAAGCAATAGCAACAGAATAAACAGCTGACGTACCACTGCGGTCTCGCTGAGCAGCAGTATCAGTTGTTCGCTCAGTTCAGCCCCGAATTGCATGATCTTGTTAATGCAGTCTCTCCAGCTTGCAGATATTCGCCAGCGGCAGCGCCGATATTCGCGCTGCGAATCAAGCTACCAGTTTAAAGCATGCGAGACTCTGGGGGCATGCGCTATCATCCCGGGTCTGATATCAGCGCCCTGGAGCAAGACCATGCAATTCCCAAGTTTCGTTCGTTACCTGGTGGCAGCACTCATTTTGCTGGCCTGTGGCGCAACACTGGCAGCAGAGCCCAGACGAATCGCGGATTTACAGGCAGCGCCGGGTGAAGTGGTGTCGGGTTATCTGCATATTGCTGCGCTGAATGATGCGGGTGCTGAAATTCCGGTGTCCATCATCCACGGCGCCAAGCCCGGCCCCACGCTGGCATTAATCGCCGGAACGCATGGTTATGAATACGCTGGCATCATTGCCCTGCAGCGCATCCGACAGTCCATTAACCCGACCGATGTCAGTGGCACTTTACTGCTGGTACACATCGCCAACCCGCCATCTTTTTACGGTCGAACCATTTACTACAGCCCGGCCGATGGTAAAAATCTGAATCGGGTTTATCCCGGGAAAGTCGATGGCACACTGAGTGAACGGATTGCCCTGGCTATCACACAGAATGTAATCGAGCAGGCCGATTTCCTGATCGACTTGCATGCCGGTGATGGCAACGAGGCGCTGCGGCCATATGTTTATCTGCCCGAAACCGGCCAGGCTGAGCTGGATGCCGCCAGTCGTGGGCTGGCGATTGCTTTTGGCCTGGACCATATCGTGCTGGACAAGGGCAGGGCGCAACCACCTGAAGCCTCGCTCTACACCGATCAGACAGCGATATCACGCGGCATACCGGCCATCACCACCGAAACCGGCCAGCTGGGCTTGAGTGATGACTACTGGGTCAGCCTGGCAGAGGACGGCATTCTCAATGTGATGCGCCACCTCGGCATGTTGCCCGGCTCCGTCACTCCGAACGAAAACGTGGTCTGGCTGGAGGATTACGAAGTGGTCCGTGCATCACAGAATGGTATTTTCCGCCCAGCCGTGCGCGATGGCTACGCGGTAGCCGAGAACGGTTTGCTGGGTGAATTGGTGGATGCCTTTGGTGTACACATTGAAGACATACGCTCACCGTTTGCCGGGGTGGTTAACTACGTACTGGGCACGCCCCCTGTCAGCGAGGGCGAGCCTGTGGCCATGGTGAGTAAACTCAAGCCGTGATTGTCGCATTCAATTGCCTTTGTGTTTGTCGCAACCAACGATCTGCGATTTCTGGGCTAGAATGACAAAAAGCTCCACCCATTTGTTTATTTATGCGAGGAATTAAGTCATGAAGATGCTCTGGACTGCTTGCCTGGTTTTACTTGTCGTATGGCTTCCATCTTCCGCAATGGCCCGGGACACCGTGCAAACCCACTCGATTGCCGAGATTTTCGCCAATCCCGAATATGCCGCACGCTTGCAGGGAGTCCGGTTCTTTTTTGGCGATCAGTCACACCCGGTGCCAATCAAGAATTTTGGTGAGTACCGGACCAACAAAAAAACCAACGCTTTCAATAAAACCGACAAATTCGCTTGCCAGTGGGCCATGTTGTCAGCCTTGTTGCAGTTGCAGGAGAGAGCGCTGGACCTGGGCGGCAATGCGGTCATCAACATCAAGTCCAACTACAAGGACGTTCCAGTCAGTAGCGAAACCGAGTTCACTTGCGGTGCCGGAGCCACCATAGCCGGTGTTGCTTTGATCGGGGAAGTTGTCAGTACCAAGTAGAGCTTTTAGCCGGACCGTTCAACCTGGCTGTCAGGCCCAAGTGTTGTGGTTGAAAGTTTAATCAGTCCGGCGAAAAATCAGTGAAGTATTGATTCCGCCAAAGGCGAAATTGTTATTCATCACGTATTCCGTTTGGAGTTCACGCCCGGGCCCACGAATGTGATCGAGACCTTCGCATTCGGGATCAACCATATCCAGGTTAACGGTGGGAGCGAACCAGCCATTGTTCATCATCTCAATTGCAAACCAGGATTCCAGAGCTCCACATGCACCCAATGAATGCCCGATGTAACTTTTCATGGCGCTGATGGGTGTTTTGTCTGCAAATATTTCCCGGGTTGCAGCCGCTTCAGCCACATCGCCCCGATCAGTCGCCGTTCCATGAGCACTGATATAACCAATCTGTGAGGCTGACAGAGCAGCGCTTTCCAATGACATCTCCATGACCCGCTGCATGGTAGCTGAGGACGGTTGGGTTACATGGCAACCATCTGAGTTGGTGGCGAAACCGACAATTTCAGCCATGATGTGGGCACCTCGGGCCAGGGCGTGATCCCGATTTTCCAAAACCAGCGTACAGGCGCCTTCGCCAATCACCAGGCCATCCCGATCGCGATCAAAAGGTCTTGGACTGGACTCAGGGCTGTCGTTGCGGGTGCTGGTTGCATAAAGCGTGTCAAACACGGCGGCCTCCGTGGGGCACAGTTCTTCGGCTCCTCCGGCCAGCATCACATCCTGCAAGCCATGCCGTATCGCTTCAAAAGCATAGCCAATACCCATGCTGCCTGAAGTACAGGCAGTTGAGGTGGGAATGATTCGACCCTGCAAGCCAAAAAACACACCAATGTTAACTGCTGCCGTATGACTCATCATGCGTATGTAAGTGGTTGCGGTAATGCCTTCCAGGGTGTCGTTGATCAACATGTTGCCAAAATCCGCAATGGCCTTCGTGCTGCCGGTGGACGATCCGAAAGAGACTCCCACACGGCCTGATCGCAACACAGGATCATCCAGCAAGCCGGTATTCTGCAGGGCTTTTTCGCTGGCCACGGTAGCCAATTGTGCAACCCGGCCCATGCTGCGAACCCGTTTGCGAGTGAAGTTTTCGGGTAATTCAAAATTATTGACCGGGGCTGCGAGATTTGTGTTGAGGCCGCGGTACTTCTGCCACTCGGGCATGAATTGCACCCGGTTTTTCAGGCTGCGCAAGCTTTGTTCGGTCTCGGCCCAATCCAGGCCCAGAGCAGAAATGGCGCCCACCCCCGTAACGACCACCCGATGCATCAAATCAAACCCCCGTTTATCGAAAAAACCTGTCGTGTGATGTAGGCCGCATCCCTGGAAAAAAGGAAGCCCACCAGAGCAGCTACTTCCTCCGGTTTGCCCATTCTGCCCAAGGGAATGGCTTTGATCATTTCCTGCAAATGCGGATTTTCGGTCATTTCTGACTCAATCAAGCCCGGCGCTACGCAGTTAACCGTGATCTGGCGCTTGGCCAATTCCACGGCCAGCGATTTGCTTGCCGCAATTATGCCCGCTTTCGACGCGCTGTAATTGGTCTGGCCGCGATTGCCCATTAATCCTGATACGGATGACAGAGTGACAATCCTGCCCGGACTACGGCGCCGTATCATCGGCATCACAGCGGGCTGCAGGACGTTATAAAAACCGTTCAGATTGACATCGATCACGCGCTTCCAATCCGACTCAGACAACATGGGAAAGGCCGCATCGTGAGTCATTCCGGCATTGCACACCACGCCAAAATACGCACCGTGCTGCTCAATATCCTGTTCAATGGCTTGTTTGCAGCTCTGTGTCTCACTGATATCGAATTGCAGAATTCGACTCTCACCACCCTGGGCTTCGATCAAGGCCACAGTAATTTCTGCTTCCTCGGCCCTGGAATTGAAATGCGTCACAATGCGAAACCCTTGTTCGGAAAGCCGCAAGGCGATTGCCCGGCCAATGCCTGAGCTGGAGCCGGTCACAAGTACAGTTTCTTTATCAGGATTCATTCAGTCTTTTTCCGGATTCTTTTTCAAACACTGCCAGTCGGCTGGAAACAATGGTCTGGCCCAAGTGAGACATCTTGCAATCAAAGGAAGCCATGCCTTGCCCATCACGAAGCAATTCATCGCACTCTACCTGATAGCTTTGTCCAACCTGCATCCAGCGTATGCTGGCACTGAACTGCCTGGTCCCCAACAATAAGCCCAGAGGTGGTGCCAAGCCGCGCAAGCGGGCCTTGGCGCCTGCATGGGCTGCGATGCATTGTGCCATGCATTCGATTGCCGCATAAATTGGCACACCCTTGCCGGGTATCATCAGGGCACATTGCTCAGCAAGCCGCCATTCACAAACGGCCCTGGTTTCATCCACTGCCAGCAGGGTATCGAGTAGCAACATGCTGCCCCGGTGTTGAATCAGGGCAGCAACCGGCATTCCCGCCAGGGAGGACAATGAATTCAAAGCGCCTCCCACAAAGTTAGCTCAGTCATGCCGGCTTGATTGTGCAGCCACTTTTTCCAGCAATTCGGCCGGTGAGCCCAGTAGCAGCTCCCAATTGGCTGCTTTGACCGTAACCTGGGTGGTGCTGCCCCTGGTGTATGTCGCTCCCTGCTCATCATGGATTGTGTAAGCCACTACCACGCGCATCTCCCACTCCTTCAATACCGCCGTGACTTGCACCTGTTGATGCAAACGCAAGGGACGCACATAGCGGAGCTGGGTATCAACGACCGGAAAAACATAGCCGGATCTGCGCATTTCATCGTAGCTGAAGCCGATTTTTTCCATCAGCGCATCACGGGCCAGCTCAAAATACTTCAGATAACGGCCATGCCATGCCACACCGGTTAAATCGATGTCATGAAAGGGTATGTGCAATGAAATACTGGCAGAAATGTTGCTCAACTCACCCTCGCTCATAAAGTTCTTCCTGGAATCTGCTTCTCAGCGGCGACCCCATCACTCCAAAAATCAAAGAAATTAAACCACTGCAAGGGTGCCTTGGTCAGTTGTTCTTCCAGCGCCCTTGCATACTGTTGGGTATAGCTTTGCAAAGCGGCGCTCTTATCCCGCCCGCCCAATTGAATCTGCTCTGCAAACAATTCAAAGCCCATGTGATGCCGTTTGCCCAGTTTATAGCAATGCATCAGATAAACCGGGCAGCCCAGCACACTGCCCAGAACGGCAGGCCCAACCGGAAAGTCAGCCTGGTCGGATAAAAAGCTGACGGTCGTGACTCGCGGCGCCAGGCCCACGGGCACGCGGTCGCCGGCGATGACCACCCATTCGCCTCTATCCACTTTTTCTTTCAACAGCAAAGTCAGTGGCAGATCAAATTCACTGACCTGTATCAGGTTCATACGCGAGTCAGGCTCGGCCTGCTCCATCAAAGTGGCAAACTTGGCGGCATGTTTGTCATGCAACAAAACATTCATCACCAGGGTTGGGTGGCGGCGTGATATCCCACGTGAGTATTCAAGATTGCCAAAATGAGAACCAATAGCCAGGCAGCCTTTTTTCCTGGCAACCAGCTCGTACAACATTTCATGCTCGGATGGTTTCATGTCAACAGTGGGCAGTGCGCCTGTCCAGGCCAGGTACTTTTCCAGCAATGACTCGCCAAAACCGAGAAAGTGTCGATACGACAGGCTAAGCAGGGACCCAGACGGCAGGCACTCTGGCTGGAAGCGGCGCATACGGCGTAGATAGTTGAACGAAGCCCGTCGCGCTTCGCCGCGGCGCAAGAAGTAGTAAACCATGACCGGTATCAGCACCAGCTTGAAAGCCGCACGGCCCAAATTGGCATGAATCCAAACCATAATGCGCATACCACGCAGTACCCCGGCTTCCTTGATATCGGACCAGTGGGTTTTTTCGACTGCTTGGGTGGGCACAGTCAAGGCAGTCCTGTTTTCTTATCACTGCGCAGTTTTCTTGCCAGCAACATCGGCAGACGCAGCAACATGCCAAATATCAACCGCGTGTGCATCCAGGTAATTTCCAGGTTGTCCTGAAAATAGTGAAAGTGTGAACGACCGCCAGGTGGATAGTTAACGGCTACGGGGAGGTACTGGAGTTGAATATCGGCCCAACAGGCGCGCACCAGAATTTCCGGATCAAAGGCCATGCGACGCCCAGGCTGGCTGCGCTCGATCACTGCCAGGATAGGTTGCAGCGGATAGGCGCGGAAACCACAGAGCGCATCCTGGATCTCGGTACCCAGGGTTTCCAACCAACAGAGATACAGGGTGAGATAGCGCCCGTAATAGCGCATTTTGGAAATATCCGGCCCAAATTGGGGAAGACCGCAAATCAGCCGATCGGGGTGCTGCTGCGCGGCCTGTAACAACAAGGGCAAACTCTGGATATCGTGCTGACCGTCTGCATCAACCTGCAAAGCGTGCGTAAATCCCGCCGCCCTGGCGGCTTTCAGCCCTGACATGACGCCGCCTCCCTTGCCCTGATTTTCACTGTGTAACACCAAAGTCGCGTGGGGTGCCTCGATAGCCAGCAATTTTTGCAACTTTTCCAATTCAGCCGCAGGGCTGGCATCGTCGACAATGATCAGCGGCAAGCCCGAGCTCACAAAGGCGGGCAAGATTTTCCTGAACTCCTCGACATGGTCGAAATGAGGAATGACCAGGCAACAACGCAATAGCTCACTCTGCATACAACAGTTTTCCCTGGGCATGAACTCCGCCAACACTGGATACCAGGAACTTAAGTACGCTGCCTGAAATTTCCTGCAGCTCCAGCACCAGCCAACCCGGTGGCACAAAAATATTGTGGAATTTCAGCTGGCGGACTTCCAGCGGAAGCTCTGCCCTGCCCATGAAGTGGTGCGCATATTGAGCTGCCCAATGCAGCTGGATGATGCCGGGAAGTATGGGGAAATCTGGAAAGTGTCCGGAGAACACCTCCCAGTCTGAGTCCACCTCAAGCAGGAAGGCTTGCCGCTCGGTTTCCACCTGCCAATAGCGCAGCGCTGCATACTCAGGTGCCAGCGGCAAGCCCAGATCGTCCAGTTGAGCGGGACGCGCAAACTCTATCTGGGGTGAAGGTTCGTTACTCGGCAAACTCGCCAACAGGTCTCTGCATTGATCCAGAACCGCGTTGATTCCCTGTTCCTGCACCCGCTCAAACCCTGCTGAACTGAGCACGATGCAGAGGCTGTCCGCAGTACTCTCGCCACCAGAAAAGACCTGGAAAGACTCCAGCCAATCCTGATCTGCCAGCAAATGCTCTAATGCAGGCATGGGAAAACTGTCTGCTGGGCCCGGGGTCGCCACACGATCAGCGCATTCATCTCACACCCCTTTACGTTTTTTATATTGGATGCGAAACAGCCATTCAGCGCCCACCAGCAAAGCCACCAGCAAATAAGCGATCAGTCCGTTGTACAGGGTCCAGATTTCCAGCGGCTGGGTGATTGTCCAGCCGGCGACTGCAGCATTGAGCAGAAAGAACCCCGACCACACCCGTGTCAGGCGATTAAGATAGAACGGCCCGTAAACACTCATTTTCACGCCACGGGCACGCACCAATCGAAGCAGGATGGATTCTTCAGATCGCAAGGAAATCATGAAAACAGCAAACAACACCAGGTTTACCACTACCGGATAAAACAACAGAAACTTTTCATTGCCCAGCCATGTGGCCAGCAATGCGTAGGCCACCAAGATGAGCAGAAACGGCAACTGTACGCGGCGCTCTTCCGGCCGCAAAATGCCGAAGCGCATTGCCAAGAGAAACAACAACAGCACGCCGATCAGGCTGGGAGGAAAGGTTTGTATACCAAAATAGACAATGAAGGGATAAGCCAGCAGTACCAGAAAAAACAGGACTTTGAACAAAGCCGCCTGATTCATAGATCAGCGAGTTTATCCAATACATCCTGAATGGTTCGCACATCCTGAAAATCTTCCGGTGGAATTCTTTTACCGGTGATTTCTTTGATACGGACCAGCAAATCAACGGCATCTATGCTGTCAATATCCAGGTCTTCGTACAGTCGGGTATCTGGCTTGATGAGGCTCTCTTCGATCTCAAACTGGTCTACCAGGACCCTCTTTACCTCCAGGTAAATCTGCTGTTTATCCATGGCTGTGAGCTAATCCCCGTTGTGATGAATCTGTGCAATATCAGTGGACCATCCCCCAGGTGTGCCCCTCGGATGCGTGACCCTGTCAGGAAGTTTAGCAGTACATTCCCCAAATGATTACCCCGGTTGAATATTGCCGCTTAAAGCGGGCTGCATTTTTTCAGCAGAATTCTCCAGCGCCTGTTCAAATAGTGAAGCCAGGCGCAGATTTAGCGCTCGGGTTTCCTGTCTTAAGTCAGGTGGTTTTGTTACCGAATCCTCCAGGCTAATGGTTGGCAAAACATCCAATTCCCAGTGTGGGCGCCTGCGCGGTATGTGGTACCAGGGATCACCTTTGGTCAGAGTGGTTGGAGAAACGCGAATCAGAATGGGCAATATGCGGGCCCTGGAACGTATCGCCACAGCCGCCGCACCCGGTTTGAAGTCCAGTGGCTGGCCAACTACCGACCGGGTGGCTTCAGGAAACCACACCAGGTTTGCGCCTTGCTTCAGTCTTTCTGTACAAACAGCCAGCAGCTCTCTCGGATCTTCGTTGGAAATATAGTTTGCGGCAGAAACCGCGCTGCGCATGAAGAAATTCCGCGTGACCGCCGACTTGACGATGCATTCTGTCTGGGGGAAAAAGGAAACCAGAAAAACCACGTCGATCAAAGAGGGATGATTGGCGATTACCAACGTGCCTTGGTGGTTCTGCAGACGCTCGGCATGACGGATTTCATAGCTCAACACACCGAGAAATTTCATCACCGCAATGAACAAGGCAAAGCCTTTGCCAATACAGTACCGGCAAGCACGTTGTCGTTTCGCAGCATCAGGCTGGACCAGGAACATGAGCGGTGCAAGCACCAAGCCCAGAAATATGCCTCCGAGGCCAAACAGGCTGAAGCTGGTAGCCGTTCCCAGCAGCCGCCAAAGCCAATCCAGCTTCTGTCTCAGGCTATTCACGGCAAGCAGGTAGCGACTTGTTCAGGCCATTTCGTATCAAACAATTATCCACGCGTGGGTTCAGAACGGCTATTCTAAAGGTCAGATCAGGATGCTTTATTGAATGCAACACGATTCACCGCCTTGCTGGACCATCGACTATTCGAACCAGCCCGTCATGCCTTTGGTAATAGACGGGTTCATTGAAGTCGTCAACAAATCTGGCGACTTGGAATACACCGGAGGCAACGAGGTCCGTGCTTATCTGCTTCACGCCCATGGTAATTACTCTACCGCATCGCGTGCCTCACAGTCCCAAAGCTGCCGTTGGCTACTACAACAACTCTTGCAGGTTTTGCACCCCATCGACAGCGGTAACTGGGCTGTCAATTATAGCAATCAGGGCGCCCCTTTGCTGCAGTACCAGGGGCGCCCATCCCGCTATCACCTCAGTTTCAGCCACAGTGGCCAGCATTTTGCTTTGGCATTAGGCCAGGGAATTCCACTTGCTGTGGACATTGAACGCTGTGGCTCCGGCAGGAACTTTGCTGCCCTGGGCAGCTACCTGGGCTGGAATCCGGACGATACCACCGAGGACAGCTTCCTGGCGCGCTGGACCCTTTGGGAAGCCTGCGCCAAAGTTTCATCCAAAAGCATCCTCAGCCAGAGTATTGAGGGATTTGACCAGCTCAGTAGCCAAATGCAGCTGCAGCAGCTGATTCAGGTTGAGTCCTGGTACGCGCTGCAACTGAAGGTACTCGATCACGCCTTCGTAAGTTTTGTGATGCATCAAAGCGAAAGTCCGGCACTCACCTGTCAACGGTACGATCTGCCCTCCCGCTTCTCAGCTTCGGGCATTGAATCAAGCCAATGTGCTGAGCTTGCATGAGTTCAACTCAGGCCATCGTTGTTGAGAATTACACCGTCAGTTGTGCTGCCGGACTAGGGCTTGAAGCCCTGGCCAGATCCCTGGCACAGCGACAAAGCGGATTGAGTCAACAGGATATTCCAGGTGGCGAGCTCGATACCTGGGTAGGGCGGGTTGATGCCGTCACTGACCATGCGCTACCGGCAAGCTGGTCTGAGCTGGAAAGCCGGAACAATCGCCTCGCCTGGTTGGCATTGCAACAGGATGGTTTTTTGTCCAGCCTGCAAGCACTGGTGAACAAACTGGGGCCAGCGCGAATTGGCGTGATCATAGGCACCTCTACCTCCAGTATTGGCCAAACCGAGCTTGCCTACCGCGCATTGCAAGCAGATGAACAGTTCCCGCCGGCCTACCAGCAAAAATGGGTGCACAACATGCATTCAGCTGGCCATTTTGTCGCTTTGGCCAGTGGGATAAAAGGGCCATCCCTGACCATCAGCACTGCCTGTTCATCCAGTGCCAAGGTGTTCGCCTCCGCAGCACGCTGGCTACGACAGGGAATTGTCGATGCGGTGGTGGTTGGCGGAGTAGACACGCTTTGCCTTAACACGCTGTATGGCTTTAATTCACTGGAACTGATCTCATCCGAGCCCTGTCGTCCATTTGATCAGCATCGCAAGGGAATCAATATTGGTGAGGCCGCTGGCTTCGCCATTTTGCAACTGGAGCAGTCCAGCTCAAACGGAGCCATCCAGTTGATGGGTTATGGCGAAAGCTCGGATGCCCATCACATGTCACACCCCCATCCGGAGGCCAAAGGTGCCATTCTGGCCATGCAACAGGCGTTGCAAAGTGCCGCTTGTGGTGCTGAACGGGTTGATTACATCAATTTGCATGGCACCGCGAGTCAGGCCAACGACCAGATCGAATCCATCGCTTTGGCCAAGGTGTTACAGACGCATACCCTGGCCAGCTCAACCAAGGCCTGGACAGGCCACACCTTGGGCGCTGCGGGGATACTGGAAGCCATTATCGCGATGGAAGCCATCCGCCATCATCAGGTGCCTGGCACTCTGAATCTGGAACAGCTCGATGAGACCATGCAGTTCCCCATCCTGAAGGAAAATGTTACCCGGCCGGTGAAAGTGGCCATGAGCAATTCTTTTGGCTTTGGCGGCAACAATGCCAGCCTGGTGTTCGGTGAGCGCCTTGCTTAAGGTGGCCGTCATGGGCCTGGGAGCCTGGAGTGACCGTTTTGCTGATTGCATGGAATTGTGTGCTGGCCTGAATGGTGCTGCCTGGCCGGAGCAGAGGCCGCTGCAACCCGCGATGATTCCACCACGAGAGCGCCGCAGGGCACCGCATACGGTCAAAATGGCTTTGGAAACCATGGGCCAGGCCACTGCAGATGCGGCTGTTCCGCTGGACAGTATTTCGGTAGTGACAGCCTCATCCATGGGCGATATGGATATCACCGATTACATGTGTAAAACCCTGGCCAAAAACCCTTTACTGGTTTCGCCTACCAGCTTTCATAACTCGGTCCACAATGCAGCAGTGGGTAACTGGTCGATCAGCCAGTCTTCACATGCCGCCTGTAATGCGGTTGCTGCCGGAGAATATTCCGGTACAGCGGGTTTGCTGGAAGCGGCGGTCTTGTGCATGGATAGCCAAAGCCCGGTGCTGCTGGTCATTCAGGAGGGCAAGGCGACTCCTGCGCTGATGCCACAGTGCCGTTCGCCTTTCCCCCTGTCTTTAGCTTTGTTACTCGCTGCGCCAGATCAAGCCTGCGCAGAACAGACTGTGGCCACGGTGGAAATCAGCCTACAAGATGAGCCTTCGAGCTGGCCGCTATTGCCGGCTGCATTGGCGGCTGCTTACAGCACCAGCCCCGCCGGCAGAATGCTGCCATTGTTCATCCCATTGGCACAGGCCGCAGCCGCTAACTCCAGCCTTTCCCCATACCCGTCATTGCGGCTGCCACTGTCACCGCATGGCAGCCTGGGTATACGCTTGGGCTTTGCAGGAGACACCCAACTTTGAGCGCTGTGATCCAGGAATGTGATGTGGCCATCATCGGTGCCGGTCTGGCGGGCGCCACCCTGGCCTTGCAATTGAAGGCCGCCAAGCCTGAGCTTTCAATCGCCGTATTTGAGCGCAACTCCCTGCCACCACCTCATGCAGCGCACAAAGTGGGTGAGTCGACCGTGGAGATTGGGTCGCACTATCTGTCGCATACCCTGGGGCTGAAGGAGCTGCTGGATAAGACCCAGTTACGCAAATTTGGCCTGCGGTTTTTCTTCGACGCTGCACACCGCCCCGACATCTCGCAGGCTGACGAATTAGGTGCCAGCGACTACTTCAATACCACCAGCTACCAACTGGATCGCGGCGTATTCGAAGGCAGCCTGGCTGGGCTTCTGCAGCAGCGAGGCATCCATCTGCAGCCCGAGAGCCGGGTGAAGTCAATCAAACTGGCTGACGGAAACGGGCTCCACCAGCTGAAACTGCAGCAACATGAAAGTGAGCAGCTGTGGAACAGCCGCTGGGTAATCGATGCCGCCGCGCGGGCCGGTTTGCTGAAACGACAGCTCAATTTGGGCCGCAAGGTACCGCATAAAGCCTGTTCGGCCTGGTTCCGCCTGGACACCGTCATTTCAGTTGATGACTGGAGCTCGAACCCCGAGTGGCAGGCGCGCTGTCAGGACCCACGTCGGCTTTCAACCAACCACCTGATGGGCGCTGGGTATTGGCTATGGGTGATTCCCCTGGTCGGGAACCGCACCAGTATCGGCCTGGTTGCCGATCCGGATATTCATCCGCTGGAACAATTCAACAGCCTGCCGCGCTTTCTGGCCTGGACCCGGGAACATCAACCGGCCATGGCTGACCGACTTGAGGCGGTGCAATCCAGCTTGATGGATTTTCACTTTCTGCGGGATCTGAGCCGCGACTGCCGCAAGATCTGGTCCGCCGAAGGCTGGGCCATGGCGGGTGAGTCGGGCTTGTTCGCAGACCCGTTTTATTCGCCAGGAACCGACTATATCGGCATTGGTAACCGCTACATCACGGATCTGGTTACAGGGGGCTGGAGTCCGACTGAGCTGCAACAGCGCAGCGTGGTATTTAACGCCTTGTTCCGATCATTTTTCGGCAGCACCATGAGTCTGTACCAAAACCAATATGCCGGCTTCGGTGATCTCCGCCTGATGGCCGTGAAATCAACCTGGGACTATGCCTACTACTGGTCGATACTGGCCTGGATGTTTTTCCGGGATGTACAAACCGACCTGCCGTTCATGCAAAACTGCGAAGCCGATTTCCGTGCCGTGTTGAACTTGAACGCAGACATGCAGGCTTTATTTCGTGACCGCGCCAGCCAGAGAATTACCACAGCCGGTGCCGGTCGATTTATCGATCAATTGGCCATTCCGGTTTTACAATTGTTCAACCAGGCCTTGATTGAGCCGCAATTCGAGTTGATGCAGGAGCTGAAACATAACCGCAACGTGCTTGAGGCTTTGGTCCCGCTCCTGGAAAATCTGTTGGCAGGGAGCCCTGCAAGTTCCGCTCAGGATTGTAGCCTGTTGGGCGATCTCGCCAAGCGCTTGATGTGACCCGGGTTTTAGCTCGCCTTCAACCCGCTTTGCGCTGACTGCTGCCCAGATAAGCCAACACAAAAGCACTCAGTGAGCCTGCCGCCACCGTCAAGCCAATAAACCGCAACATCGGGATGGAAGAATCGGACAGAATGCCAAAGGCCAGAGTGGTGGATAAGGCACAGGCAATAATCGAGTAACGTGCAGTGCGCAAATCGGCGCTGGCATCTGCCCGACTCAGGAACAGGCTGTAGTCCAATCCCAGCCCAAGCACCAGCAGCAGGGACACCAGGTGAACCAGATTAACTGCCCCGTGCAGCAACAGGATCACGGCGAGGGTAATGCTCAAACTGGCTGCGGCACTCAACAGTATCCACAACAAGCGTCTACGGCTGGTCCTGGCCAGTGCCAACATCAACAGGATGGCAATGACCGCAAAAATTACCGCCCGCGTGGCCTCCATTCGGAAGGCCTGCATCATCTGTTGTGATGATTCGTGCAGATCCACCCAGCTCAGGCTTAGGCCCCATTCCTGGACCCTTTCTGCCAATGGCTCGGGCTGCGGTTGACTGAGGTTGACCAGGGCAAACCATTGACCATCCAGTTCCAGCAAGTGTGCAGCCAGCCAGGCGGCCAAAGGACCCTCATCAAAGTCAGCTGCCTGCAGCAGGCTGCCGGTTTTCGCAGTGTCTGAAATCTGCTCAAATGGCTGCAATGCATCGGGCCGGAAAGGGCTGTCGGATAAGGCTGACTGCACGCGCTCATGCAATTCTGCCGCTGCAGGAATGCGCAGCTGTCTTTGTTTCTGCTGCTGTTCGCTGGGTAGCAACATACAGGGTGAGCTCCAGCCGGCCAATAGACCATTTTCCCGCGCCTCCGCCAGATGCTGGTTCAGTTGCTCGCACTGCAGTAGCAACTGCTCCAGGCTGGCCGCTTGCAGGCGCAGCTGATAACGCATGTCGAATGAAGCGCTGGCCGATCGCAATTGGTTATCCCGCTCAACACGTTTCGATTCAACCGGACTCAATGAAGCCAGCCGGTCATCCCAGTGCAGGGGTTGTTGCTGCCAAAAATAAAAGCCGGCCAGCGTTAGCAGAACCAGCAAAGCCGGCGCCATCCGTAACTGAACCGGCTGCTGATTGGAGGGCGACTGTCGGGTATCTTCATTGGCTGGCAACAGAAGCGGTAACCAGCTGCGTGTGACGGCCATGGCGCCCAGCACCCCGGCGGCTGAGAACAATCCCAGCTGTGCCAAACCTGCCGCACCAGAAAAAAGCATGGCCAGGTAAGCCAGGGCGGTGCTGATGGCACCCAGCCACAGGGTTCGCCAAAAGCCTGGCCAGGCTGGTTTTTCAGCATTGCTGCGTTGATGAGCAAACAAGTGAATCGGAAAATCGACCGCCACGCCCAACAGGGTAAAACCGAAAGCCAGTGTAATGCCATGTACGCTGTCAAAAAACAGGCACACCGCCGTGAGGCCGGCCAGCAAGCCGACGACAACCGGTAGTGCCACCAGCAATAACAACCGCAGGCTGCGGAACAGCACCAGTAAAACCAGCACCACCGCCAGCGAGGCCAAAATACTGCGAAGTTTGGCTTCAGCCTGTATGGATTGCTGAAGCTCGACCCCGAATGGACCCACTCCCGTGATATCCAG
>JBBKVS010000172.1:0-7703 GCA_037968555.1 Lysobacterales bacterium
GCACAGGCATTGACCTGCTCCAGCAAACTGATCAGTTCGCGGCCTTTCTTGACGCCGCGCACCATCAGTTCCGGGCAGGACAGGTTGACCATGGCCGCGTGCTCGGGAACTGTGGCAAGCGTGACTTTACCCGCACCACTGCGCAGGGCTGCTTCACCGCAGAGTCGCACTGCGCCACTCATTTGGCTGTTGCCTCCTATGCCCAGCACCCAGCCAAATGAACCTTTGTGGCTGTTTCTGGGCCGCCGCGGCAACAAATACTCGATAATATTTTGACGAATCAGAATTCCGGAATCTTTGACGGATGCCTGTACTGATGCGGGTGTTTGCAAGGACGCGTATTGCACCTGGCCACAATGATCCGGCCCATCAGCGGTATACAGGCCGCGCTTGTTGCCAATAAAAGTAACTGTTAAGTCAGCCTTCACGGCTTCAGCCCAGGCATTGCCGGTATCCACATTCAAGCCCGAAGGTGCATCCACTGCGATGACAGGCGCGGCCTGTTGATTCATCCAACTGATGGCCGCGGCAAAATCACCTTCAGGAGCACGGTCCAGGCCGGTGCCCAATAGCGCATCAAAAATCAGCCCAGGAACCAGATCGGCAGCAGGAGGCCAGGCCTGTGTATCACCACCGCTCGCCAACCAGCTCTGTGCAGTGCTTGCCGCTTCACCCTGCAGCGTTGAAGCTGGCTTCAGGGCACACACCGTCACCTTGAAGCCGGCTTGCCTGGCCAGCCTGGCCAGCACATAACCATCACCACCGTTGTTGCCAGCACCGCAAAAAATCAACCAGTTTCCCACTTCAGGAAAATACTCACGGGCTGCGGCAAAAACGCTTTGCCCGGCACGCTCCATCAGCTCCAATGCTGGAATCCCATGCGCTTCAATCGCGCTTTGATCCAGCATCCGTACTTGCCGGGCGGTATACAATCGGTCTGCTTGGCTCCTCATGACTAAAAGTATAACGATGAATCGGCAAAAACCCCATCTCCAGCAAAATGGTGGCGCTGTTGAACCGCACACCAAAACCAACTCCAGTACCCACTGGTCTGCGGAACAGTTGCTGGACATGAAGTCCGACATCATAGCCTGGGGCATGGAGCTGGGCTTTCAGCAACTCGGCGTGGCCGACACTGAATTGCAGGAACACGAACAACATTTGCTCAACTGGCTGGATCAGGGCAGGCACGGACAGATGGCCTATATGCAGCGTCATGGCACACGCCGCAGCCGCCCGGCCGAACTACTTCCGGGAACGGTGCGGGTCATCAGTGTGCGCATGGATTACCTGTCCGAACAGGCTGAAGCTGCAGAGCAATTGTTGCAGAAACCCGAGCAGGCATTGATTTCACGTTATGCATTAGGCCGGGATTACCACAAGCTCATGCGCCAACGTTTGCAAAAACTGGCCAGCCGGATTGAAGAACGCTTTGGTTCATTTGGCTATCGCGTTTTTGTCGATTCAGCACCGGTGCTGGAAAAAGCTCTGGCGGCTAAGGCTGGACTGGGCTGGATAGGCAAACACAGCAATCTGCTGAACAAGTCGGCCGGTAGCTGGTTTTTCCTGGGCGAAATCTACACCGACCTGCCTTTGCCACTGGACGAAGCCGTAGAAAATCATTGCGGCAGTTGCAGTCGTTGCATCGATGTTTGCCCTACTCAGGCCATCATTGCGCCTTACCAGGTAGATGCGCGGCGCTGCATCTCTTACCTGACCATAGAATTGCGTGAATCCATACCGCTGGAGCTGCGCCCCTTGATGGGTAACCGGATTTTCGGCTGCGACGACTGCCAGTTTGTCTGCCCCTGGAACCGCTACGCCCAATTCAGCGAAGAAGATGACTTCAGGCCCCGGCCCGGACTCGACGCAGCGCAGTTGCTGGAGCTTTTCAGCTGGACCGAAGCAGAATTCCTGCAGCGCACTGAGGGCAGCGCTATCCGTCGAATTGGATTTAACTGCTGGCTGCGTAATATTGCGGTTGCTTTGGGCAATGCGCCTTCAAACCCGATCATCATTGCCAGCCTGCAATCACACTTGTCTTATCCCGATGAAATGGTGCAGGAGCATGTGCTTTGGGCCCTGCAACAGCAGACCGAAACCCTATGAGCTGTTTCTCCTGAACAGGGGCGCTGTGGTATTCTGGCCGGACTGAATAGAGCTCTGAAAACACCAGAGTTTCATGAATTCAATTCCTGCGCGGACCCAGTATCCGATTTTGGGCCCGCGCTGTTGTTTTACACAGGAGTCTGTTTTATGGGTACTCAAACCCTGCCCATTATTGAAAAATTGCGCAAACTGCGCGAGTTTGGCGGAGAGACGCTGAGCAGCGGCTTGAACGATGAAACCATACAGCGCTTTGCGGCACTGGATGATCGCCTGGACGAAGCGGTTGATGCTGCCCTGGCGAGGTTCGAAAAACTTTGTGAAGAAGATGCGGAATTCATGGCTCTGGATGAAGAAAGCCAGATTGCTGAAATCCAACAGGGCTTTATCAATTTTTATCCGGAAGACGCGGTCAAGCCTTACTCGGCTCTGGCCGGCAGAGGCCCCTGGATCATCACCATGAAAGGCGCCGTTATTCATGATTCAGGTGGCTATGGCATGTTGGGCCTGGGCCATGCTCCACCTGGCATTCTGCAGGCCATGGACCAACAACAGGTTATGGCCAATGTGATGACACCCAACTACAGCCAGAAGCGTCTGCACGATGCCCTGGTATTGGAAATTGGCCACAGCCGCAATGAACCCTGCCCGCTGAACCAGTTCCTGTGCCTTAACAGCGGCTCCGAAGCCGTCAGCCTGGCAGCACGAATCTCCGATGTGAATGCCAAGTTGATGACCGATCCCGGTGGTCGCCATGCCAACAAAAAAATACGCATGGCCAGCCTTTGTGGCGGCTTTCATGGCCGTACTGAACGCCCCGCTCAATTCTCCGACTCAAGCCGGCAAAACTATGTGCGTCATCTGGCCAGCTTCCGCGATCATGATCCGCTGTTGACCGTTGAGCCCAATAATATCGAACAGTTACGGCAGATTTTCGATTGGGCTAACTCGAACAATGTGTTTATTGAAGCCTTTTTCATGGAACCCGTCATGGGTGAAGGCAACCCGGGCCAGTCCATCAGTCGCGAATTCTACGATACTGCGCGGGAACTGACCCTGGCTCACGGCTCGCTGTTTTTGGTTGATTCGATCCAGGCTGGTTTGCGCGCCCATGGCGTACTGTCCATCATCGACTATCCGGGCTTCCAGGACGCCACTCCACCGGATATGGAAACTTATTCCAAGTCACTGAACGCCGGCCAGTACCCACTTTCCGTATTGGCCCTGAGCAAGCACGCAGCAGGCCTGTATCGCAAGGGCATATACGGCAACACCATGACGACCAATCCGCGCGCCATGGATGTGGGCTATGCCATGTTGCAGATCCTGACACCGGAGCTGCGAAAAAATATTGTTGATCGCGGCCACGAATTTATACAAAAACTCACCGCACTGCAGAAAGAGCTGGGTGACCGGATAACCCGGGTGCAAGGTACTGGCCTGCTATTCAGCCTGGAACTGAACAGTAAACTCTACAAATGCTACGGCACTGATTCCACCGAGGAATTTATGCGCATGCAGGGTTGCAACGTCATTCATGGCGGACAGAATGCCTTGCGTTACACACCGCACTTCGGAATCACCAGCGCTGAGGTAGACCTGATCGTCGATACAACCCGACAGGCACTGCTGCATGGCCCCATGCTGGCCAGCGCACAGGAATCAGCTGCTGCCTGAATTTGTAAAGGCGCCCGGCACAAGCCGGGCGCTCGACAACTGGCCATACGCAGGTTGCAGCACATCGACAAAGTCAGCATATAAAAAAACCGTGTCGGGTAAAGTTTGACTTACTCCTGCGGCGGAATATTCGCGTTCAGGCGGAACAGGTTCATCGGATCGTATTTTTTCTTGATCTCACGCAAGCGTTTATAGTGTCCCCGGTAGGTTTCTTCCACCCAGCTCTCACCATCGTCTGTGTAGCTGTCGATGTTCAAATAGGTGCCGCCGTGCTGGCCATACTTTTCGCGCATTTCGCTCCAGGCATTGCGCGTCCAGGTACGGCATTCATCATCATCAGCAGGGTCTAGCCAGGTGACGTTGTATTCCATCAAATAGGACCAGTGCCGGCCGGGAAACGCCGTCTCGTCCGCAGGAACGCGCTGGCTGGCACCATTCAGATAGTGCAGCACCAGGGGGCAAACTTTGGCGTTGGCGGGCCGGTCGAGAAAATGATCCACCAGGGTATCGGCCATATCGTCGTCCATCCTGTCCATGTAAAGGGCTTTCCAGTAACCCTGGATTTCACCATAAGGCAGGTATGGATCGAACATCTGCTGAATATCGACAAAGCGCATGGGAGCACTGGCGTCGATCAGAACGGGCGCGAGTTCACGCAAGGGCTGAATGACTTTTTCGCCCTCCTCCACCGGGCCGTAATACACACCGCAGGGCACGACTACATCCTGACCATGCAGTTCCGCCGGAAAATTATCCACTTCCGGGATGGTCCAGAAGAAAAACTCACTGGTAAATTCATCCGGCGCGGTGTGCATGAATTCGCGCCAGCCTTTCAGCACGGTACGCGCATGCTCGGCAGCATAAACAGGATTGCTCAACATGACCTGGGGGCCGATTTCATGGGCCTGGAATTCAAATGTTGTTACTACGCCAAAATTGCCACCACCGCCGCGTATGGCCCAGAACAAGTCGGTATTCTCGGTTTTACTGGCGCGGCGGAACTGGCCGTCCGGTGTGACCATCTCGACCGCCAGCAAATTGTCGATCGACATGCCCAGCTTGCCACGCAACCAGCCGTAGCCGCCTCCGGTGGTCAGGCCGGCCACGCCGGTGGTGGATACCACTCCGCCCGGGACCGCCAGTCCCAGAGCCGAGGTTTCGTGATCCACGTCGCCCAGAGCTGCGCCGCCGCCCACCCAGACCACGCGTGCTTTCGGGTCGATGCGAACAGAATTCATCAGGCCCAAATGGATCATCAGGCCGCCATCGCAAACGGCAGTGCCAGCGATGCCATGCCCGCCGCCACGCACCGCCGTCAGCAGCCGGTTTTCACGCGCAAAATTCACACATTGGATGACATCTGCAACCCCGGTACAGCAGACGATCAGTGCAGGGCGATGGTTAATCATGCCGTTGAATATGCCTCTGGCCTGGTCGTACTGCGAGTCAGCCGAGGTGAGCACAGAGCCACGAACCGAGGTCTTGAATGCCAGCAGCGTATCTTCGTCAATGTGGACTTGAGTTTTATCGAGTGTGGTAATGCGTAACATTTAATTTCTCCAGAATGGTCGGTGGCTTACAAGCTTTCGCATGCTGGCTGAAAGCCGTTTCGCTTGCACCTTGATGCAGTTCTGTCAGGCCGTATTTGAGAGCGAGGCAATACCTGGCTCAATCATGCCAGAATTCCCAGAACTATTTCGACAGATAAATGCAAATGGGCGCAATCAACCGTGATGAACCATTATCGGCGGCAATGAAACGTATTAATGAAAAACTCCTGATCAGCTCTTTTACCGCATTGCCGTGGGGCCACAACAAGGGTGCAAAGTTTTTACACTGCGATCCCTGACAGACTTTGAGTCGGACAAACCACTCTCAAGTTCTGTAGGTGGGTAAGATGTTTTTCATTGCATGCAGGGGTAGCAAATATCAGGCATGGGTAACACCAGCCAAGCGGATGGATGACTTTGTTTATATCTTGCTTGCTTTTACTGGAGCCTGGCAAAGATAAACCCGCCGTGACCGGGGGGCCACGGCGGGTTCCAGGCTTGCAGTCAGGGGACTGGGGTTTCGAAACCGTCTTTGAAGTTAATTTCCTCGAACGCTGCGTCTTCATCGGTTGCGCTATTGTTGTTCGGATTGTTATCACCGAAGCCTACCGGTGGCACCACGGTTGCGGTATTGATCACGACGTCGTCCGCGCCCAGCACGCCGATCACATCAGCCTGCAAGGTGAAAGTGACATTGCCGCCTGCCAGGATACTGACAGTTTCATTGACATTGCCGCTGCCGTTCGCATTGCCGCAAGCGCTGCCGGCACTCGCCACGCAGGTCCAACTTCCATTCAGCAGTTCGGCGGGCAGGTTGTCCGTTACACCGGCGCCGTTCGCATTGCCGTCGCCGAGGTTGCTGACCACGATGGTGTAAGTGATATGTTGCCCGGCCGAGACGCCATCCAGGCCATCGTCCTTGGTGATACCGAGATCGTTGCCATTGACCTGGTGGCTTTTGGTGTCGCTCGACGAGGCGAACACTAACGTGCCGTTGTAGTTGGCGGTGATGGTGTGGAGACCAGGTGAGACGGAGGTGAGGTTGCAATTGCCGCTACCGGCCGTGAGCGTGATGGTACAGGTGGCACCATCACCATCGTCGACATCGACGGTGCCTGTTGCGGTTCCGGCGGTCGCGACCACGGTAACCGGAACGTTGTAGCTCTGGCCGGCCTGCGAGGGTTCTGGCGCAATCGCGCCGATCGTGGTCACAGTCTCGGTGGTGGTGAAGGCGAATACGTAGCCTGCACCGGCATCGACGTCGGTCGAATCGGCATAGGGTGCACCGACCAGTGCGCGGGTGGAGCCGAAGGCGACAGCGGCGCCGAAATTGTTGCCGGCGGCATTGTCAGTGGCCACCAGCGAATTAATTTCTGCAAGGGAGTTGACCCCGGTGAATCCGAACAGATAGGCCTTACCGGCACCGACACCGGGCGTGGGATCGTCCTGCGGTGCGCCGATCACGGCAAACTGACCAGCGATCGCGACGCTCGCGCCGAAATGATCGTGCGCGGCGCCATCGCTCGAAGTCAGCGTACTGCGCAGAGTCCAGGTCGTGCCGGAACGGGTTTCAAGGAAAGCTACGCCCTGGTTGACCTTGTTGGAAACTTCGCGCCCTTCGGCACCGATCACCAGCGCATTCGAGAACAGCGCGACCGCGGAGCCCACCCGGTCATTGGCGACACCACCCGGATTCAGGCGTACTTGCCGCGTCCAGACCGTGCCGTTGCGGACATAGATGAACACCGTACCAACGTTGGTCTTCTTGCCGAAGTTCGTACCGGGCGCACCTGCGGCAATGGTGTTACCAGAAAGCGACACCGACCAGCCGATCTGCGCGCCTGCCTTCACGTTGTTCTTGTTCTCGGTGATGCGTTGCTGCTCGACCCATCCGCTGCCACCAATAATGAACGCGTAGACCGCACCCTTGGACAGCTTACCGGCGACGTTCTGGAACGGTGCACCGACCGCCATCCCAGTGTTTTGGACAGAGACTGAAGCGCCAAACTGGTTACCGGGAGATGTGCTGCTGCCTACCAGCACGGTAGCGTCCTGGTCCCAGTCGCTACCGGTGCGGGTAAACGTATAGACCGAGCCCGTGGCGGCAGCGCGGCCAGGGGCCCCGACCGCAACCACGTTGCCGGCAATGCTCACCGCAGCACCAAACCGATTGTCCGCTGCGCCGTCGCTTGCCGTCAGCTTTTCCTGCAATGCCCAGATGCCACCGGTCCTGAGGTATACGTAGGCGGCTCCGAACGAACCATTTTCAAGCGGTGCGCCGACCACGGCGGTATCCCCGGAGATCGCGACCGCCGCACCGCTGTGCGCGCCAGCCGGCAAAGTAATATCGGTAAGCTTCGCTTCCTGAAT
>JBBKVS010000173.1:0-9256 GCA_037968555.1 Lysobacterales bacterium
CTGGATTTCAATACGCCGGATGGAACGCCTGGTGCCCTGAACAGCCAGTGCGTCGCGCCGACTCTTTATCTGAATGAAGTTACCGTGAGCACCACCAGCACGGATTGGGAATTTTTTGAAGTGACCGGCACACCCGGAACAGATCTGGGCGGTTCAACCCTGCTGGTTGTTGAAAGCGATAATGGCAGCTCAGCTGGCAACATAGACAAAGTGGTACCCATGGCGGGCCCCGTTCCGCGCGATGGCTTCTGGGTAGCTATGAGTTCCGAGGCGGAATCAATCTACGGTTTTTCGGGCAATGCTTCAATTGGCGATAACACTTTTGAAAACAGCACCACCAGCAATCTGCTGGTATTTGAATTTACCGGTGCGGCGAATGATGACGTAGATGCTGATAATGATGGCATTATCGATACCACTTTCTGGACCAGTATTGCCGATGGCGTTTCCTTCAGGGACTCGGGTGCTACTGATTTCAATTACAGCGGTGGCCCGGTGGTTGGCCCGGATGGATCTTTTCTTCCCGCTGGTTCATACCGCTGTCCGGATGCGCCCGCTGGTGCATTCAGTCTTGCAACGCTGCATGATTTCAATACGCCGGATGGAACACCCGGTGTGTCCAATACCTGCGGCCAGAATCATTCTCCGCCCCAGGTAGTACAAACCGATCCGGTCAATGGCAGCGATAATGCGCCCGCAGAAGCCGACATCACCATCATTTTCAACAAGCCGGTGGATATCAACGGTGACTTCGCCGAAGTGGATTGCACCAGTTACGGCGCACCGGAAATTTTCAGCGGCCCCTATGTGGCAGTAAAGAGTGTCACCATTGATCCTACCGATTTTGGAACGGGTGATACCTGCGTGGTAACCATTATTGCCACTGCCATCAACGATTATGAGGTGGTACCAGCCGGTACAGAATCTCCGACTACCTTTGCCAGCCATATTCTTGATGGTAATGGTGATGGACTCGAAGGTGGTGATCACATTTTCAGCTTCCAGGTCTCAGCCACCATTCCGCTGGGAATCTGCGGCGATGACGCTACGCTGATCTCAGCCATACAGGGCAGCGGCGCGGTTTCACCATTGCAGGGCCAGGCCCACGTAATCGAAGGCGTGGTGGTCGGCGATTATCAGGAAACTTCCACCACCAATCCATCCCGTCCCGAGCTGCAAGGTTTCTTTGTTCAGGAAGAGGATGCCGACAACGATGCCGACCCTGCAACATCTGAAGGTATCTTCGTTTTCGACCCGGATAAAACCCTGGAGTTGTCAGAAGGCGATGTAGTGCGTGTTTCCGGTGTTGTCGATGAAGCTTTTGGTAATACCCAGCTGGGAATGGTTGCTGATATGGCACTGTGCGACAGCGGTCAATCCGTGACGCCGGCTGCGATTGATCTGCCGATTTCGAATGCCTTTGCTTCCATTGATGATTTCTGGGAGCAGTACGAGGGCATGTTGTTGTCCTTCAGTGATGTTATGACGGTGAGCGAGCAATTTGAGCTGGCCCGTTATGGCCAGATGGTACTGTCGGAAGGCGGCAATCTGCGCCAGTACAGCCAGGACGCTCCACTGCCACTGAATGAGCCGGATTTCAACAATTGGCTGGATGACCAGGCCAGGCGCAGCATCAAGCTGGATGATTACAACAGCCAGCAAAACATCGATCCGGTGCTCCATCCACAGCCGGGTGGTTTTGCGGTGGATAACTTCATTCGCATCGGCGCGACCGTGAACCTGGTAGGCGTTCTGGAAGTGCGCTTTGGTGAGTGGAACCTGCAACCGCAGAAAACTTCACCTGTCGCTTTCACCAACCCACCACGTCCGCCAGGTCCACCATTACTGGGTGGCAACGTCAGCGTAGCTGCGCTCAATGTGCTTAACTACTTCAATGGTGATGGACTGGGAGGTGGATTCCCGACCGCACGTGGCGCTCACAGCCAGGTTGAACTGGACCGCCAGAGCTCCAAAATCGTCCAGGCCATAGAAGACCTCAATGCAGATGTAATTGGCCTGATGGAAATCGAGAATGATGCCGATGGCGTGAACGACGCGCTGGCTTATCTGGTTGCTGAAATCAATGATGAAATGGGTGTTGGCACCTACGACTTTGTTCCAGCTGGAGCCAATGGCGGCACCGATGAAATTAAAGTTGCACTGATATTCAAACCTGCCTCTGTTGAAATGGTTGGAGCGCCACAATCCCTCGCGACCGCAGCGTTTACCGATCCCAATTCAACCGGTAGCGAGCGCAACCGACCCGCACTGGCACAAACCTTCCGTGTCATTGATGCGGGCAACCCCGATGTGGGTAGCGCCTTCACGGCGGTGGTTCTGCATCTCAAATCGAAAGGTTCTGGTTGTGGTGCTGGTGACGATAATGTGGTGCAAGGCAATTGCAATGGCACACGCACCGGAGCAGCCATGGAGTTACTCAATTGGCTGGCGACCGATCCTACCGATACCTTGGGTAACATCGGTGTGACCGACCCAGACGTGTTCATCATCGGAGATCTGAATGCCTACTACCAGGAAGACCCGATGCAGGTGCTCTACAACGCAGGCTATGTAAACCAGATCGCCCAGTCAGACCACAGTTATGTGTTCAGTGGAAATCGTGGTTCGCTGGATCATGTTCTGGCCAGCCCCAGTCTGCTCGCACAGAGTCCGGCAGGTGGCGTCTGGAACATCAACTCGGACGAAAACGCCCTGCTGGACTACAACGACACCATCCAGGATGCAGGTGAGGCTTCTTTTGAAGCCAAACCGCCTACTAACCCGCTTTATGAAGCCGATTTCTACCGTGCCTCGGACCATGATCCGGTATTGACCGGAGTGGATTTGGCTAATGCACCAATGGTTGAATCCACCAATCCAACCAATGGCGAGGCAGATGTGGATCTGGGTTCTAACATTGTGATCAATTTCGCCGAAGCGGTTAACGCCTCTGCCAGTTCATTCACGATTGAATGCGCGGAAACCGGCACTCACAGCTTTGTGCTGAGCGGTGGCCCGGTCAGTTGGACACTGAATCCGGATATCGACTTCGGCCTGACTGAAAACTGTACGGTTACCGTAATCGCCAGCGAGGTAGTTGAACCGGTGGGTGCAACACCCATGCAGCAAGACTATCAGTTCACCTTCGGAACGTCGGCCAGCTCGCGAGCTGTTATTTCCGTGAGCAAGGACTTCAACGACGGTAACCCGGGTGAAGTCAATGTGCTGCTGGACTGCAACACCGGCCTGGTCCTGGATCAGGACAAGACCATCAGCGAAGGCGACGGCGTGCAATTCATAGTCACCCAGTTTGATCCCACCGAATTGAACTGCACCGTCACTGAAGCACCGGTACCAGGCTATGAAACCCTGTATCACAATGGTGTGGAAATGAGTGAGGCAGGTTGCGTGTTCGAACAGATCATGACCACCACCGTGCAGAATTGCGTGGTCCACAATCACCTGATCCCGGTAGACGTTACCGTCACCAAAGAATGGGTGATCAGTGGTCTGGGTGATGAACTGCCGATGGAGGCCAGAGCTGAATATGAGTGCTTCAATCTGGCCACAATTGATCCAGAACAATGCAGTGCAGACTCGGTCACCGTTGAAATTCCCGCCATCTACGACGGCAATTTGTATTTCTCCGGAGTAATCGACAGCGAAAACTTCTCAGTACTGCCGCGCTGGAATGACGCAACGTACTGTGTAGTCAATGAGCAGGTTACAGATGACAGCGTTGAGCCGGATGACAGTGATTGTCAGAATGTTCCGGTATTGGTTGGCCAGGCAAGCGCTGGATGTACCATCATCAACACGCGCTTCTTCGAAGGCATTCCCACCCTCAGCCGCATCAACCTGATACTGCTGAGCGTACTGATGCTGATCACCAGCCTGGTTGCTGTGAGGCGCTACGCTGGCTAATACCTGCAACTCAAGAATGAACAAAAAACCCGGCCATGATGCCGGGTTTTTTGTTGGTATTGCCCTAAAATCCGGTTTTACTAAACCTTCAAATCTACCGGTGCTGATGCGGCTTTGCCCGCAGCTTTCTGACATTTCAAGGAATTTTGTAGAAATTTAGTAAATCTTTAGCCAGATTCAAGGGACTAAAGTAAAGCCCTGACCTACCGTTGTGAGTACCGGATAGAGCTTGATCACGCACGCGATCACCCATCCGGGAAATCCTGTTTGCGAGAGCTCAATACTTTCGCTTTCCAAGAACTTTCAAAGGAGGGAGACACTCATGAACTGGCAAAGCTTGGCTACTGGTATTTTTACTGTCCTACTGGGTAATTTGGCGCTGAATGTAACTTTCGTGACTGCGGCACAAGCACACGATCACGTAAGTTGCAGCCAACAGGATGTTGTTTCGCTGGGAGAAGCTGTAGGGGGTAATGCGAACCTGTGCTCAACTCCTGATGGACTTCGAGGCAGCATGAAGGCCAAAGGGCTGACCGAAGGAAGCGCCTACACCGTATGGTTCGTATACATTGATGATCCTTCAAGCTGCGACCCGACAACTCTGGATTGCTTCGACGACGCTGATCCTGAAGGAGTGTTCGGGCGATTTGATTCCACCGTTGGATCAAAAAATGGAAACTTTTCTTTTCTGGGCAGAGTGAATGGCTTAAAACCCAGCCCAGGCTCTCTGGTCTTCCTGTTGTTGTACTCACACGGCCCGGCAGATTATTCCGACGGCCGCAAACTGGCGCGGCAGTTACTGACGCCTGAAGATCCCGAAGCGGGTGCACCACACCTTGGCATTCTGGCTGATGGACCGGCATTCACACCGGCCGCTATCGCTGTATTTGCGCTGCCTTAATCTGGTGTGATTGAAGATGTTGGACGGAGATGTTGGACGGGGCACCCTTGATGATAGCCGATCAAGGGTGCTCTGCCCTGTGCGTTGATTTCCAAAACCGGAATCTGAACCAGGTTCCGGGAAGACAGGCAATTAATTCTCAGTTGCAAACCCAATCACCTGCAAGCTTCTCGCACCTGTCCGGCGCCCCAAGTTGTTCCCAAACATCAACCAAACCAAATCGTTTTGCAAGCTCCAGGTAACCAGGATGGGCCGTAAAGCCAAGTTCAGGAAAGATTACTCCGTACCAGATATAGAACTGGGCAGCTTCCCAGCGTAAATCATCCTGGATAGCCTCATGAATGATCTGGAAATACCGGTCAATAAACCCAAAGAAAAAATACCAGCGATTCAATGCCGGTTCAATAAAACTCACGGATTCATCCTGCAATCTGGACTTGGCCAGGAGTACCCCCTGATCGAGCTTCTCAAGTGATTCTGGATGGGCCTGTACATCAAGAATGGTATTCGAAAGCCATTGCTTGTCGGTGTAACCAAATTGATCAAGCGCAGCTTCAAAATGCCTGATGGCAAGCTCATCTTCGCCACGGACCAGGTATGCCTCTCCCAGGTACCAGTCGAGATCGCCATCACTCAATCGATGGGCCACCAGGAGTTCGTTGATAGATTCGTGGCCACGCCCCATCGACCGCAATACCGCTGCAAGCCTGACGTGTGCAATGGAAGAGAGAGGGTCGATTTCAACCCACTGGTTTACGTACCGAATCGCTCTGGATGGATAGCCTACCATCACCAGATGCCAGCTTATCGTTCGCAGAAATGCGGGATTGTTCCACTGCTGATCCGTGGCTTCCAGAAATGCTGCTATCATCTTCGCGGTTGAATAATTTACCGTGGTACTTTCAAGGTACAAAACACTGGCGAATTCGCGCGATGGATCTATGGCCAATGCCCGACCGGCCGCGTCATTGATCAACTTGAAGGTTTCCATCCAACTGAGAGTCGGATCAGGTTCGGTCCAGTAGGTATGGGCGAGCAGCTCCCAGGCTTCGGCGAATCCAGGGTCTAATTCCAGGGCACTCTGCAACTCTGACTCTGCGGTAACCGCATCCTGAATATTCAGGGCCAGCTTCGCTCGCAAAAACATGGCATATGCTTCGCTGCTTTTGGTGGGGAATCCCCGCGTTGGATAACTGATAATCTCGATCTTAAGCGCATCCAGTACCGCTGCAGCAACATTTTCCTGAAGCGCAAAGAGATCATTCTTGCTGCTATTGTATGAATCTGACCAAACCATTGTTCCGTCGTGAGAGTCGATGAGCTGAACACTGATTCGAACCAAATCAGCGTCGTGTTTTACTGAGCCCTCGAGCAAATACCTGGCGCCCAAGGCCTTACCGATATCCCGCAAGTCTTCACTCCACTGCTTGACTGCAGAAGAAGAGCTGCGACCAATAACTTTCAATTCAGGAAGGGATGCCAGTAGATTCCGGATCTCCTCGGCCAAGCCATCGACAAACCATATTTGCTCATCATCGGGGCCCATGTCTTTGAAGTTCAACACGGCAATGGAATTTACAGAGAGGATGCTTTCTGCATGGCCCGAAACAATCGTGTTGTCTTGCCGAACTGGAGTGTTTGATATGTACCACCATCCGGTAAACAGACTCAGCATTGCCAATGACACTACCAGCGCTGTTACGGTGAATTTCCGGTCAACTGCACTGGAGCCAGTGGCTGCTGATTCTATGACATGTTCAACCTCTGGCTCAAAAATGAAACCACGGCGGGGAATGGTGCGAATCAAACTGCGATTCTCATCCCCCAGCGCGCGGCGAACGTCAATCAGACATTGCGTCAGTGAATCATCACTGACCACTACGTCCGGCCAAATGGCAGACAACATCTCCTCACGTGTTACCAGAACACCCTGTCGCGTGACCAAATGGCGCAGTACTTCAAATGACTTGGGTCGAAGGGCGATTTCCTCGCCCTCTCGCAGCAATGCACCACGATCCAGATCCAACGTGAATGCATCAAATCGGTACTGCGTATGGCCCTCGGATGAAATCGGCATCGATTATCTCCCAGGCATGAGTAAGCTTAAAAATTCAACTCAGCTTAGGTACATTTTAGCAGTCGAACCCGGATAGTGAGTTTAAAACGAATCTGATCCGAATTTACGCATCTCTGTTGAATCTGACAAACGCAGATTGAGACTAAACCCGACCGCGTATGCAGAAATTGAAGGTCCTCAGGCAGCCGTTCTCCATGCAGCCAGGTTGGCAGCCGCAAACTCCCAGTTGATCAGGTGATTCAGGAAGTCGTCTACATAGCCAGCCCGGTTGTTCTGGTAATCCAGATAGTACGCGTGTTCCCAAACATCCAGGGTCAGTAGTGGGCTCTGGTCCTGCACCAGTGGCGTACCTGCATTTGCCGTAGCCAGCACTTTCAAGGTGCCTTTGTCATTCACCAACCAGGCCCAGCCGCTGCCGAACTGTCCCTTGGCCGCCTTTTTGAAGGCATCCGCAAAACCCGCCAGATCGCCAAAGCTGCTTTCCAGCTTTTCCAGCAGCAATCCGTCCGGGCTGCCACCGCCCTCAGGTGACATGCTTTGCCACAGGAAAGCATGATTCCAAGCCTGTGCGGCATTGTTATAAATATCACTATGAGTGGTGCCGTGCGAACGGGCGATGATGGACTCCAGCGGCAACTCTTCATAGCCGGTATCGGCAATGGCCTTATTGAGCTTTTTTATATAAGACTGGTGGTGTTTACCGTGATGGAATTCAAGAGTTCTGGCGCTGATGTAGGGCTCCAGAGCATCGATGGCATAAGGAAGCTCGGATAGCTTGAAGGTCATATCAATCTCCGTGTTGCTGTAAATTTTCGACTTAAGAGTAAGTGTGTGGTTGTAATATTACACAGCACTTGATGAAACATAGTTAAATATATCATAGAGTTACAAAGCGGATTAGGACTGAACCAGTGCGGCAAGACTATCAGACAAGGAATTAGTCAGCATTTACTTTTGCAGGCAGGGCTTTGAGATATGCCGAAATGGCTGCCCGGTCATCGGAACCCAGCCTGGCAAGATTTTCCTGTACCGCCACCATGGAACCACCCACCGTGTCGTAGTCTGGAGTCAAACCGGCTTCGAGGAAATAGGTAATATCCCTGATTGACCATTCGGCCAAACCGGAGGCATCCGGCGTGATGTTGGGTATGCGCCCTTCCCCATCCGGATTCGGTGCACCCGCCATCCAGCGCTTCAGTCGAATTCCACCGAAAGCATCGCGCTCGGTGTGGCATTCGCTGCAATGCCCGGGTCCTTCGACCAGGTAACGGCCGCGCAGCAATGCAGCATCTGCACCACCCGCCAATTCCAGCCATGGCTCTGGGTTCAGATATCGCAGTTTCCATAAACCGATACCGCGACGAATGCTCCAGGGGAAACCCAGTTCACTGTCAGCAACCACATGCTGCACTGGCGGTAAGCGATCGATATAGGCCATGATATCCACCACATCCTGCACCTGCATACGGGTGTAGGAGGTGTAAGGAAACGCCGGGTAGTAATGCTTTCCTTCAGGCGATACACCACGCAGCATGGCGTTGGCGAAATCAGTCTGGCTCCACCGGCCTATGCCAGTTTCCGGATCGGGTGAAATATTGGGCACCCGGAAAATTCCGAAATCGGTTTTCAATTCCATGCCGCCGCGCAAATCTGCTTCATGACAAGCAGCACAGCTGCCGGCATGAAACATCAGCTCACCGTTGGCCAGGTTTGGCTGGTCAAAATCCAGATCAGCATCAGCCAGGATATCTGGTCTGGTCAGCCACCAGAAGATCAGGCCCAGGCCCAGCAGGCCCAGGCCCAGGCTGCGCACACCCCAATTCAATTTGTTCAAAACACTAAAGTAATGAGCTGAGATCAGTCACCGGGGGTGCGATAGTCTTCGTGGCAGCCTTTGCAGTTATCAATCAGCCCCTTAACCACTGGCTGGAGCGACTGCAAATCCTGTGGATTGCTTGCTATTGCGCCATCCAGCGCGGCGGAAAAGTCGGACATTTTCTGATCAAAATCGGCACGGTTGGCCCAAACTGCCTTGGCTGCACGTTTTTCACCTTCCACGTAGCTGCCTTCAGGAAACAATTCGCCTATGCCATCTATCTGTTCTTGCATGGTCATAAAACTGGCCATGGCCAGCGCCGCATCAAAATCAAGCTCTCCTTTGAGCATACCGCCCAGGGGCTTGACTGCATCGCCTACTTTTTCCATGCGTTCGTGGCGTTCTTGCGCCGGGTCAACATCGGCAGCCATTAGCAATGGCGCGAAGCATAGAACAGCGAATAACAATGTGAATTTCTTCAGACTGGGCATACATAATTCTCCATGAATCAATGAAAGTATCAGCAAAGATAAAGCAG
>JBBKVS010000174.1:0-12610 GCA_037968555.1 Lysobacterales bacterium
TGTCGCCTATCCACATGTGGATAGCAGACAGCGCACTGCATTGCAGCAGCTCTGCCTGGTAATCAGCCAGTCGGAAATCGGTCAGACCCTGAGTCTTATGCTCGACGGCCACCTCGTCCTGTTTGGACGCGGCAGTAGCCAGATTGGCATTGAGCAAAGTGCCCAGGCAAGCCAGAACTGTAATGGTGAAAAGGCCGAGAATACGGCCTGAAATCCCTTGGTAAATCATACTACCCCCTTAAGGTAATTTCCCTTTACCAGAGGCCAGAATAGCAAAAACCGGAAACAAAGGCATCTACTTCATCACCCCATGGTTATCATCCCGGAATTCATTAACGGCACGCTTTTCTAGCCCAACTCGGGTTTGTGGATCCCGGATAGTGGCTGCGCCACTTCCGGGATGACGGTCTAAAGGGGTACTCAGGGAGGCACCTTTACCTAGCGTCATCCCGGAATTCGCTACCCCTCACGTCATCCCGGAATTCGCGTAGCGAATATCCGGGATCCACCTAGCGCCAAGCCCTTGATCAGGATCAGTTCACATCAACCATCCTGATTTTGCAGATGGCCTCCAATTTTTCCGATGGGATTACCTGCCCGGATTCCGGTGGCGGAAGGAAGAACATTGGCCTACATTGAAGGCATGACACTGCCACCACGCGAAACCATGCTGCAGGCCATGCAGCACAACGACCCCGAGTTTGATGGCGTATTTTTTACTGCCGTTAAAACCACTGGCATCTTTTGCCTGCCCAGCTGCACTGCGCGCACCCCGAATGCTGCCAACGTGGATTTCTATGGCAATGCCCGCGATGCGCTGGCGGCCGGTTTCCGCCCCTGCAAGCGCTGCAAACCCCTGCATACCGGGGACAGTGACCCCGATTGGCTACCCCGCCTGATGGCCGTTGTCGATGCCGATCCAGCGCGACGTTGGCATGACTACGATATGGCCGGCGATGATCTGGGCCTGGGTATAGACCCTGCCACCGTTCGCCGCTGGTTTATCGCCAATCACGGCATGACGTTTCACGCTTACACTCGCTTGCGTCGCCTGGGCGTGGCCCTGAGGCAGATACAGACGGGCACCTCCGTCACCATTGCCATCATCGATTCCGGTTACGAATCGGAAAGCGGCTTTCGTGAAGCCTTCAGCCAGGTATTCGGCAATCCGCCCACCGCGGTGGATCGCGAATCCTGCATCTGGATCAACCGGCTGGCGACCCCGCTGGGCTCCATGATCATGGGCGTATCTGACCAGGGCTTGCATCTGTTGGAATTTGCCGAACGACGCATGCTGGATACGCAGCTCAAACGCTTGCGGCTGGAACTGGGGCGGGTGTTCCTGCCGGGCGAGCACCCCTTGATGGCCCAGCTAAAAACTGAGCTGACAGCCTATTTTGATGGTCAGCTGCGCGAATTCACCGTGCCGGTGCAAGCCACCGGAACGGCCTTCCAGGAATCGGTCTGGCAGGTTTTGCTCTCCATTCCCTATGGCCAGATGCTCAGCTACGCCGATGTGGCACATAGAATCGGCCAGCCCGACGCAGTGCGTGCCGTGGGACGGGCCAATGGCGATAACCGCATGGCCATTATCGTGCCCTGCCACCGAGTGGTGGGCAGTGACGGCAAATTGACTGGTTACGGCGGCGGGCTATGGCGCAAGAAATACCTGTTATCGCTGGAGCAATCACTCTCTTTCAGCCTGAGCTGAAACGAACCTGGTTGAACAGAAATCGTTAGCGATGGTCCCTTACTATGACTATTGCCACGGGAATTACGCCCTGGTTTGCATTAGTGTCGCCTACAGTTCTGAATAACCAGGAAAACTACCATGAGTTTACGCCCAGCCTTGATCACCCTGCTCCTGATACTGCAATGGGCACCCAGCCTGGCCATTGCCAGTGATGACTGGGTAGCCGAAAGCAATGTCAACACTGAATTTGTCATGCAGCAGCAGGCCAGGTTCACCCCGGAAACCTTTGCCAGCCTGGGTATTGAAGGCGTTGATGCGGATATCTCTGACCTGGGGCCAAAACTTTATGAGCGCAGCCAGAAAGACACCAAAACCCTGATCAAGGAGCTGCAAAACCGCAAGAAAACCACCGAAGACCCCCGTGTACTGCAAGACCTCGATATTCTGATTAAGTCACTGAAGGACCAACACCACACCACCCAACTCAATCACGAGCACTTGCTGCCTTACTACAACCTGTCACAAAGCCTCTTTTTTGGATTCAAAAGCCTGCTGGATCCCCGCAATGACCCGGCACGTTATCCGGCCGCACTGGAGCGTCTGAAAAAATACACCGGCCAGGCCAAAGGCTTTAAGCCTGTGACCGAACTGGCGAAAGCCCGCAGCTGGGAACGTTTTGACATCCCCGGCTTGCTCGGGCCTTTCCGTGCTGAGCTGGAAAAAGACCTGAGCAATGTGCCACGCTTCAAAGCGGGCCTGCAGAAGACTTTTGCAGATTCCGGCCTGGAGGGATACGAAGCGGACCTGAAATTACTCACTCAGCAACTGGATGACTACGCGGTATGGCTGAAAAAGGAACTGGCTCCGCGTGCGCGAGAGGATGCACGCCTGCCCGAAGCCTTATACACCGATAACCTTAAGAATTTTGGCGTTGACATGGACCCCATGGACCTGATCAAGCAAGCCCAGCTGGGTTTTGCCCAAATCCAGTTCCGCATGAAGGCGGTTGCCCGCCAGGTCGCTGAAAGCCGTGGTTTGGCCAGCAATGATTACCGCCAGGTGATGCTGGAGCTGCAGAAAGAGCAGATTTCAGCCGAAGAAATCATGCCTTATTACAAAGCCAGGTTGGCAGATATTGAAACCATCATCCGGGACAATGATCTGGTCACTGTACCGGATCGTCCGGCAGCCATCCGGCCCGCCACGGAAGCCGAATCTGCGGCAGCCCCGGCTCCATTCATGAGTCCACCGCAGTTGATTGGCAATACCGGCCAGCCGGGCGAATTTGTGCTGGTGTCGAAAAATCCCAGTGATGACAGCGGTGAGGCCATGAATGACTTTGGCAGCGCTGCTTCAACCTGGGCCCTGACTGCACATGAAGCCCGCCCAGGCCATGAAATGCAATTCGCTGCCATGCTGGAAAACGGTGTATCTCAGGCGCGGGCCATTTATGCTTTCAATAGCGCCAATGTCGAGGGCTGGGGGCTCTATGCCGAGGCCTTCATGCTGGAGTATTTTTCACCGGAGGCCCAGTTGCTGGGTTTGCGCAGCCTGTTGATGCGCGCTGCCCGGGCTTTTCTGGATCCCATGCTGAACCTTGGGCTGATCGAGCGTGAGCAGGCGGTGGATTTCCTGGTGGAAGAAGTGGGCATTTCCAAACCTTTGGCCAAACAGGAGGCAGATCGCTACACCTTCCTGGCCCCTGGGCAGGCTACGTCCTATTACGTGGGCTATATGAACCTGATGTCTTTGCGTACCGAAGTGGAATTGCGCATGCGCGAACGTTTCAAGCAGCGTGAATATCATGATTTCCTGTTGCAACAGGGTTTGTTGCCACCAGATATCCTGCGCCAGGCTGTTTTGGATAATTTTGTGGCTGAACCGACCACGCCCTGAACAACTTTGATGATGGCTGAACCCGGCCCAAGGGCCGGGTTACAGATCCAGTCTGAGACGGGATCAGCTGCCGAGCTTACGATCCAGTGAAGCTTTACCCGCGCCATCGATCATCAGAGCCAGGGAACAGGCCATCAACAGCAAGGCCCACTGATAACCACCCTGGCCAAACATGCCATTGCTCAAATGCACCATGGTTATGGCGATCAGCATGGCAAATGCCAGTCCAGCCGCCCATACCCGCGTTAACAAGCCCACAATCAGTAAAGCGCCGCCGCCGAACTCCAAAGTTGCCAGCACCGTAGCCGCCAGAACTGGGGCCGGGATTCCCAGGGAGCCCAGGAATGCACTGGTGGATTCAAGCCCACCGTCGCCTGTGATACCCAATTTGGGCGCGCCATGGCCCATGAAAACGATTCCGGTGACTACACGCATGATGGCCACACCCCAGCCCGCCTGAGTCTGCATCAGCGATTTCAAGTTCATTTTTTCACCTGTTTATATGTAGGAATAATCGATTTCAGAGCTATTGTTGTTGAGCATGGAACCCAGCGCAAGCTGACTCTGCCAGCAATTGGGCTAGCAAGAAGAAATATATTTCTGCAAACCCTTCACTATTACGCTGCTTTGCTTATACTCTGCACTCAGCTTGGTCGGCATTGACGACCAGCTTTCCCGGTTAAAAACTATCCCCGCTGCGGCTGGGAAACGGCCCGGTATTTTGGAGCCTGGTAAATGAATCTGACCACTGAACGTTTTCGCCTCGATGGCACGGTCATTGACTTTGACCTGGTGAGGAAACGCTCGGTGCGCCGCAATATCCATGTACGCTTTGAAGACGATGGCCGGATGCGGGTTACGGCCCCCATGCGGGCCAGCCGCAAAAGCATCCATCTGGTACTCAGCGACATGCACGACCAGCTTGTTGAGCTGCGCAAACAAGTGCGCGAGATCAACCGCGACGTCCAGCCTGTACGGTTTCGCCATGGTTCCAAGCATCTTTACCTGGGTCGCTGCTACAGCCTGGATATATGGCGTAACCCCAATGCCCACCCACACGTGATTCTGCGCGCCGATCAAATCGAGGTACATGTGCGGGAATGGGGCGAAGACGCGGTACGCGACGTATTGTGGAAATGGTACCGTTTGCAGGCACAAGGTTATTTCTGGCAGCGCATGTGCCAGATCAGTTCTTCAGCCAAGTGGCTGGCGCCCATACCTTTCCAGCTGAAATTGCGCCGCATGAAACGCAGCTGGGGCACATGTGCGACCAGTGGCCTGATCACACTCAACCCCTTGCTGATCAAGGCACCACCGCAATACGTGGATTACGTCATTGCCCATGAAATGTGCCATTTGCTGGAACACAACCATGGCCCACGCTTTTATCGATTGCTGGAAAAACTCATACCCAACTGGGAAACACTGCGCAATGCGCTGAATGAACGCTCACACAATTACCTGCGTTGGTAGCCAAAAAAAAAACCGGGGCAAATGCTCCCGGCTTTTTCCAGTACTGCACATAGATTCTAGAAACGATAAATGGCTTTCAGGTACCAATAGCCCCCATTAAAGCCAAAGGGTGCGGCCCGGCGTGAGTAGGTGAATACGCCCGGAGAATCGACAATACCCGGGATGCTTCCGCCACGGGATTGGCCAATCAGATTCCTGTCGGGCGTGGTGTCGGTGAAATTGTTGGCACCAGCCTGAATCGAGAATCCGGAATCACCAAAGCCATATTCAACCATCAGGTCCGGGAACCATTCGGAGCCAAACGTCTGGCGGGAATTGCTGCCCTCTTCAATAGTGTATTCGCCGTAATAGTTGATCCTGCCGACGAAATTCCAGTTGCCGATGGCGTAAGAACCGGTTACAGAAGCACGATTTTCCGGCTGCCATTCTTCAATGATGGATCTATCCTGAGAAGTGAAGATCACATTTTCCAGGCCTGCCAGCAAACCATCGGTATTCACATCACCCGAAACATCGGTGGATATAAACGCCGCTGAAGCATCCAGCCGGAACATGCCACCATTGTTGGTAGGCATCGACCAGTTCATCACGGCCTCGAAACCACTGGTCTCCGTTTGTCCCGCATTGGTAAAGAACTGCGCTGCGCCAATGTTATTGGCCAGCAGCACATTCCTGACTGCCACAGGTATGGCTGAGTTGGTGGAAGAGATCGCGCCCGAGATCACAACACGATCTTCAATTTGCACGTTGAAATAATCCAGCGTGAACGAGAGATTATCCAAAGGATCCCAGATAAAGCCCAATGAGTAGTTATCCGATTGCTCTTCTTTCAATTGGGGAATACCCAGTGCCTTCGCTACCGCGCTGTCGTTACGGAAGGTGCCACGCTCTTCCGGAAACAGGCCTTCGCTACCCGGTCGTGAAACAAACTGGGTGCTGATGCTGTTAAAGAATTGCTGCTGCATGCTGGGTGCGCGGAAACCCGTATTGGCCGCTGCACGGATGGCAAAACTATCCGTCGCATCAAAACGCCCGCTCACTTTCCAGTTGGTGGTGTCGCCAAAATCACTGAAATCCTCGTAGCGCAATGCGCCCGTCAACAACAGACGATCCGTTACCTGGGATTCGACATCCAGGTACAAAGCCCAGCTATCACGGCTTCTGTTCACCGCCTCAGCTGGTGAGAAACCGCGGAAAACCTGGAATCCGGGAGCGTAATTCTGGCCGGTGAATGGATTCTTTTGACCGCCATCCTCATAGGAAACTGGCTCACCCGGGCTGATCTGATAACCCTCATCCCGGTACTCAGCACCCCAGGCGACGTTAAATGGAACACTTCCACCGTCGTACAGTTTGCTGGCGTCAAAATTGAACGTGGTCTGATCCAGCGCCAGCGTACCGGCATCAGCAGAAGTCGGGCTGTTTGCTCCGAAAGAAGCATTCAGGGAATTGCTGATCAGGAAAGCAAACTCGTTATCGCCATAACCACCACTGAGGTCATAACCCCAACCGGATGCGGTGTCCCAACGATAGCCAGCGAAAATGCTGAAATCATCGATGTCGGAATTGATCAATGGCAGGAAGCCATCCGGATAAATGGACAATACATTGCCAGTGGGGTTACTGGCAGTACGGGTAAAGCCACCGGATTGGTTTTCACTGGCTGAATAGGTCAGGAAACTGTAAAACTCTCCGGGACCCGCCGTGACCCCCAAATTGGCGGTGAAGGCATGTTGCTCGTTATCGGCATCACCAATTCTGAAGCTATTCCGATTAAAGGTTGCCTCACGCGGATCCAGCGTCTTGATAGTGCTGCAGTTGAAATCGATATTGGTGCCATCGGTACAGGGGTATTGCCGCGAACCATCCAGCCCGGCTCGATTGGTCGCGCCACGATCACGGTATTGATAAGTCAGGTTAAGGAAACCATCCGGGCCAATGGCGAAGCCGGAATTGACATTGGCAACCCAGGTCTCCCCGTCGCCTTCAAAAGTCTCGCCGTATTCCAGGCTGCTGATTCCATCGGTAGCAGAATCTTTCAGGATGATATTGATCACACCGGCAATGGCATCAGAACCATATTGTGCGGCGGCACCATCACGCAACACTTCTACCCGTTTTACGGCCGAGATGGGAATGGCATTCATATCGGTACCTGCCGTACCACGCCCTACCGAAGTATTCACATGGATCAAGGCGCTGGTGTGCCGGCGTTTGCCGTTGATCAGCACGAGCGTTTGGTCAGGTCCCAGTCCACGCAGCGTGGCGGGGCGCAGAGCGTCGGTGCCATCGGAAATTGATGAACTGGAAAAATTGAATGAGGGTGCTGCGGCCTGGATGGCCCGACCCAATTCGGTAGCACCGGTGTTGGTCAGCATTTCATTGGTCAATACGGATACCGGTACTGGCGCATCATCTGCTGTCGAGAAGTTGGCACGGCTACCCGTAACCATCACTTCTTCCAATACACTGTCTTCTTCTTGCGCCAAAGCGCTGATGGGCCAAGTGGTGGCCAAAATTACGGATAAAAAGGTGCCTTGCAAAACAGATATATGCCGTTTGCGCATATAATTTTCTCCCTGGTAGTGCGTGCGTGGATTGCGGAATGATCCGCCATCTGAATGCGAGGCCATGTCCCATATAGCTCGCCTGCACGTCGTTTATTGCTTAATACCAACATTTTGTTAAATATTGGTTAACGCTACTCTACTCCTTCAACACGGTTGGCGGCAAACCAGGAGACAAACCTTTAGAATGCCTTGATGGGAAATCGCTTATCAAAAATCTACACCCGCACGGGTGACAAGGGCACCACCGGACTGGGTGACGGTGCACGCGTGGACAAGGACAGCCTGCGGGTGGAAGCCTACGGTACGGTCGATGAACTCAACAGCTATATCGGACTGGTGTTGGCGTCCGGGTTACCGGTTGACGTTCGCGCCTGCCTGACGCGCATCCAGCATGAGCTGTTCGATCTGGGGGGCGAATTGTGCATGCCAGGAACGATTCTGATACCGGACAGTTATGTGACCGACCTGGAAAAAGACCTGGATGCCAGTAATGCCAACCTGCCGCCCCTGAAAGACTTCATCCTGCCGGGTGGCACAGAATCAGCATCACGTTGTCACCTGGCGCGAACTGTTGCCCGCCGGGCTGAACGACGGCTGGTCAGCCTGGCCCATGAGGAGAAGATCAATGACGTGTCGATCCGCTATCTGAATCGACTGTCCGACCTGTTGTTTGTGATTGCCCGGGTCCTGGCGCGGGCAGAAGGTGGCAGCGAGATTCTTTGGTTGCACGGGGACAAACGGCTGCCACCAGCCAAGCCGATGAAATAGGCACAAAGTTTTTGACAGTCTAGCCAGACCTCTCAATAGCCAGAATGGCGGCATCTTTTTCCTGCCACTGCTGATCCATCCAGGCCTGCAGATCTGCCCGAAAGGTCCGATCACGACGGAATTCACGTCCCAGCAATTCGGCGGGTACCTCCCGCTGCTGTGCCCGCACCACGATTTTGGGAATCTGCCCTGAGACCAACTGCCAGAAGGTGGGCGGAGGCGCATCAACCTCAGCCCCTGGATAGGCTATGGTCACATCCACCAGGCCATCCAACTGATCGCCCAGCGCGTAGAGCACCTGGCCTATGCCGCCGATGCGGGGCTTGAGCAGGTGTTGATAGGGGCTGTTGGATTGTTCACGCTTTTCCTTTGAAAAACGCGTACCTTCCGGGAAACTCATCATGGCCACGGGGATTTCGCGGAATTTTTCACAGGCCTTGCGGGCGTTTTCCAGGTCTTTACCTTTCAGTCCGGGATTTTTCGCCACCTGCGCCCGGCTGTAGCGCTGCATAAATGGAAAATCCAGCGACCACCAGGCCAGACCCATGAAGGGCACCCAGAACAGCTCTTTTTTCAGGAAGAATCGAAGCAAAGGCAAGCGGCGATTGAAGCAACGCTGCAACACCAGGATATCCACCCAGGACTGGTGGTTGCTGCTGACCACATAACAGCCCTTGTAATCCAGGCCGGACGGAAGCTCAATATCCCACTGCATCTTGCGGTACAGCGATAACACGCGGTTGTTGATTCCTGTCCACAGCTCCACCAGGCCGGCCACCCAGTGTCTTACCTTGGCGCGTGATCGGGCAGTAGGTGCAATAAAGCGGAACAACCCGCCTATGCACACCAGTGTGGAAAACACGATGGTATTCAGCCCTATGATCAACAGGGCTGTAGCGCCTTTCAGCGCTGTGGAGATTTTCGCCAAATCAGCTGCCGCTGGGGAAGGTGTATTTGGCCTTCTCCCGCACGCCACCGGCAGGCCAGCGTTGGGTGATGGTTTTACGCCGGGTGTAGAAAGTCACCGAATCCGGGCCGTAGGCATACAGGTCACCAAACAGCGAACGCTTCCAGCCACCAAAGCTGTGATAGGCCACCGGTACCGGAAGAGGTACATTGACGCCCACCATGCCGACCTTGATGTTGTCACTGAAATAACGCGCAGCCTCGCCATCGCGGGTAAAAATGCAGGTGCCATTGCCATACTCATGGGCATCGATCAGGTCCATGGCCTGTTGCATGTCCTCAGCCCGAACCACGCATAAAACCGGGCCGAAAATTTCGTCCTGGTAAATTTTCATGTCCGCAGTTACGCGATCAAACAAGGTACCGCCGAGGAAGAAGCCGTCTTCATGACCGGCCACTTTCAGGCCACGACCATCAACCACCAGGTCCGCACCTTCTTTCACACCCTGGTCCACATAGCCGCGCACGCGATCACGCGCTTCCGCAGTCACCAGCGGGCCCATGTCGTTGTTGTTATCGCAACCAGCACCGACTTTCAGTCCGGCCAATTGTTCTTTCAATTTGCCTACCAATTCATCAGCAGTTTCATCGCCTACCGCCACGGCCACTGAAATGGCCATGCAGCGTTCGCCACATGAACCATAAGCGGCACCCATCAGCGCAGACACCGCGTTATCGATATCGGCATCCGGCATGACAATGGCGTGGTTTTTAGCCCCGCCGAGGGCCTGTATGCGTTTGCCGTGCGCGGTGCCGGTGCGGTAAATGTACTCAGCGATGGCGGTTGAGCCAACAAAAGACACGGCCTGAACACGCTTGTCCATCAGCAAGGTATCGACCGCTTCCTTATCACCATTGACCACATTGAATACGCCGTCTGGCAAACCTGCTTCCTTCAGCAGTTTGCCGATGAACATGGGTGCTGAGGGGTCGCGCTCGGAGGGCTTGAGCACAAAGCAGTTACCGCAGACCAGCGCCATGGGATACATCCACATGGGCACCATGGCCGGGAAATTGAACGGGGTGATGCCGGCTACTACGCCCAGTGGCTGAAACTCGCTCCAGCAATCGATTGCAGGGCCGGCGTTTTTGCTGTGTTCGCCCTTGAGTAATTCCGGTGCACCACAGGCGTATTCCACCACTTCAATACCGCGCTGCAATTCGCCCAGGGCATCATGCAATACCTTGCCGTGCTCCTCGGTGATCAGCGCAGCAATTTCATCGGCGTGTTGCTCCAGCAATTCCTTGAAGCGGAACATGACGCGCGCACGTTTTTGCGGCGGTGTATCACGCCAATGCGGGAAAGCCTGCTCGGCTGCAGCAATAGCCTGTTCAACGGTGGTCTTGCTGGCCAAAGCGACTTCACGTACCACCTCACCAGTGGCCGGGTTATAAACCGCCTGGCTGCGACCAGTGCTGTCCACCATTTCACCATTGATAAAATGCCCAAGGCATTCTACGTTTTGCATTGCATGTGCTGCTTTTGTGTTCATTTCACTATCCTCATTCCAAACTGTCCATGACTTTGCGGATGGTTTCAAATGACTGCGTCATTTCATCCGGCTTCGAATTCAGGAACGGTGCAAACTGCAGGGTATCCATGCCATTGCGGATCACCAGATCCTCTTCCCAGAAGCACTTCTTGTGCATTTCTGTGCCGCGCGCTCCCGGGGCGCCGTCACGGGAGTGCATTTCGATGGCGCCCATCAGGCCGAAATTACGCACATCCTTGACCTTGGGATGGTCGGCAAAGGCATGCAGGCATGCTTCGAAATGTGGCTCCAATGCGCGCGCCTGTTCAAAGGTACCTTCAATCTCGTAGGTCTCCATGGCGGCGATGCCGGCAGCGGCAGCCACTGGATGGCCAGAATAAGTATAGCCGTGGAACAGCTCAATGGCTCCTGCAGGTCCCTGCATGAATGCGTCATAAACCTTATCCTGCACAAACACGCCACCCATGGGGATCACGCCATTGGTCAGGCCTTTGGCGGTGGTGATGATGTCAGGGGTAATACCAAAACGTTGTGCTGCGAAAGCTGAACCCACACGCCCGAAAGCAGTGATGACTTCATCAAATATCAGCAGTATCCCGTGGCGGTCGCAGGTTTCTCGCAGCTTTTCAAGATAGCCCACTGGCGGTGGCAGTACGCCGGTAGAGCCGGCAACTGGTTCCACAATCACAGCGGCAATATTGCTGCCATCGTGCAGGCCACAAAGTCGTTCCAGATCATCCGCCAGGTGCTCGCCCCAGGCTGGCTGGCCACGGCTGAAAGCATTGTGTTCCAGATCCCAGGTATGCCGCATGTGATCAACTGCTGGCAGCAGGTTGGACCCAAATGCCTTGCGATTGGGTGACATGCCGCCCACTGACATACCGCCAAAATTGACACCGTGATAGCCACGCTCGCGACCGATTAAGCGGGTGCGATGGCCTTCACCACGGGCACGGTGATAGCCCAGTGCTATTTTCAGAGCGGTATCCACCGACTCGGAACCCGAGTTGGTGAAAAACACCCGATTGATGCTGTCGGGTGCCATGGCAGTGACTTTTTCAGCCAGCTCGAAAACACGATCACTGCCACCCTGGAAGCCCAGGCAGTAGTCCAACTTCGCTACCTGCTTCTGTACTGCTTCCACGATGCGAGGGTGACAGTGCCCCAGTCCGCTGGTCCACAGGCCTGAAAAAGCGTCGTAGACTTTACGCCCGTCAGCGGTCAAATAGTAGTGGCCTTCGGCTCCAACAATGATTCTGGGCTTCTGCTTGAAGTCCCGGTTGGGGGTGAAAGGCATCCAATAGGCATCTACTGCCGCGGCCGAAACACTCATGACTGACCTCTGTTTTCGCTGCTAAATATGATCGTCTATTATATTTAACACCCCTATGCGTGGCCAGTAGTTTTTATCTGGCTGATTCAAGTCAGGGAATCGAAATCGTGATGGCCGCTATGCCACGGTAGTCGTTCTCAAATACACCTTTTTCAATCTTGTAGATTCCGTCCTGGTTGGTACCCACCGCTTTGACTTCCAGCGACACATTGTCGCCAATGCTGTAAGCCACACCCAGGCCGTAGTTGAAATAGTCCGGCGCGCCGAAAGGCAGCCCTTCACTGGAATCAAAGGCATTACCAAAGCTGTAACCGGCAAAGGCAAATACACCGAAACCATTGTCCCAGTCATAACTGGCGCCACCATCCAGATACCAGGCGCTGGCACCCAGGCCGGCAAAGTCATCCGAGTAAGAAAG
>JBBKVS010000175.1:0-6387 GCA_037968555.1 Lysobacterales bacterium
CGCAGCAATTCAGACAGGTTTCCGCGACTAACGTCCGTCAGTCGTTCAACTTCCTGCCGACTCAAGGTATTCAACATGCCCGCAGGATAAATGCGGGTGGATACTGCATCAGCTGCCAATTTGGATCTCCTGCTATTTTAATCAATCACTGCTGATCAGCTTACGCCAATGCAACAGTCAGTCGCCACAAACAAATGGCGGCCCTAAGGCCGCCATTGTTACAGCATTATTTCCTGGATCAGAAACGGTAGGTCACGCCCAGAACAATTTCCCACAATGAAGCATCCACCTGACGACCAGGCCGTACGGCGAAAAATTCATTGTATACATACTTGGATTTATCACCGTTCAAGCCGGCATCAATAACAGACCGTTTCAGAGGGAAGTCAGTTTCTTTAAGCACGCACCAGTTGTCGTTCAACAGGTTGCACAGATTTTTGAAGACTGCATACACGGCAAACTTATGCCCTGTTCTGAAGCCAGGCAGTTCCTGCTCTATACGCAGATCAAAGGTTGTCCACCATTCGCTGTTGAAGGCATTACGAGGAGCGATCTGACCCTTATATTTCGAAAGCCCGGTGGCATCCGCATAGGCAAAGAATGCATCGGTATCAAAATTAGGCCCAAACACCACATTAGGATCACCGGCACCCGTGGGCATATAAATCAAATGACGATCATCAACGAAATCACCGAAAATACCGCCACCACCGGCAAAGGTGTAGGAGAACGGCCGTCCGCTGCTGTGAGATCCGAAAAAGGTGAAGTTGGTTCGGTTGTCACCCCACCAGTAAGCCGAGTAACTGGCACTGAGGATGAAACGGTGCTCAATTTCATAGTTCGATGTAGCCAGACCCGGATTGTTGGGGTCTGAAAGAGCCGGACTCTGGAAGTTCGAAAATGCCACAGAGCTGGTCATTGGGTTCACATCTTCCGAGTCTGTCCAAGCGTAACCTGCTGACCAGTTGAAATTCTCATATGACTTGGCTAAAGACAAAGAAAGCTGAGTAGAGCGAGCGTCCGAGCCTCTTACATTAGTTAACAGATAATCCGAATCAAAGCGGCGGCTATCGGTGTAAATTGGCCGACCATCCGGTGCAGTGCCGGTCTTGGTCAGGGTGTTGGCAACGATGGTGGCTGAGTCTTCTGATCTGGCTACCAACAAGTCAGCATTCAGCATGTAGTCGTCACCGAAGACCCAGGTTGCACCCAGATTGGCACGCCACTGCTTGGGAATCTCGAAGCCCGGATCCAGAGCCTGAGTACCTGAATTGGGTCGCGCAAATGCCACCGCATCCTGCTGGCACTGAGGAACATTAAACAAAGGACGTCCATCGCCGGTTATCGGGATATTAAACAATGAAAACTCAGGGTTTGGCCCACAGTTTTCCGCAGGAGGCGGAGCACGTTCAATCAGGGTTTCGCGATTCTGTACGTTGGTCAAACCGTTATTCTGATAACTGTTGGTCAGCCAGACATTTGGATTACCGCCAGAGTAAAGACCAATGCCACCACGAACCGTCACATCAGAATGAACATTCCAGTTAAAGCCCAGGCGTGGTTGAAACAGGCTTTCGCCATCAAAGGTTTCGGTGTTGGCAAAACCAGCGCGTTGTTCAAATAAGGCGTTATACAGCGGCACATCACTGCTGCTGTACCAATCGTATCTAACACCAAACGTCAAGGTCAGGTCGCCACCCAGCGTAACCCACTCGTCTTGCAGATAAGCTGTGTTGATTTTGTAGCCGAAGGCGGCTGCTGCATCATCCGGGTTAAGGGTGGGCGAGTTACCATAGTAGATGTCATCAGGACGGCCTTCGCGGAACTCCTTAATACAGCCATTGGGGTTTGAGCTGCTGCACTCTTCGTCGTAGTTGTACTGACCCAAGGTGTGCTGCACAAACAGGTTGAAAATTTCGAGATCGTCCAACTCGTAACCGAAAGTCAATAAATGGTCGCCCATCTCATACAAACCACCCAGCTTGAAGCTGTTTGATTCGTAATTCAGCTTGTTGGACTGGCGTGAATCATCACCACCCAAATATACCGTCGCACGATTAACAGCACCCGTCTCATCTACATTAAAAGTGCGTATCTGTATTTCACCGATCATTCCTGAACTGGAATTCCGGGACTGTTGACGATTGTCCAGTTTCAGGTTGGAGTAACGGACTTCAGTCGAGAACTTGTCGTTCCAATTGGAGAAAACTGCAGCGGTATGAGTCTTCAGCTCTGCACCACGCTCGTAATAGTGATCACTGAATTCAAATTCGTCGTCGTCACTGTCAGATTCGGACCAATTGAAGCCATCGTTGTAGTTGTAAGTGTAAGAGGCACGGTGATCTTCATTGATATCCCAGTCCAGCTTGATGGTGTATTTCTCGTCTTCGTTTGCCAGCGAAGGAACGGTTGGGCCGGGGGTATAACCGTAAATATCGCGGGCGATAGCGACGATTTCATCAATCTGAGCCTGGTTTACGCCTCGAATCACCCGACCCACGGTTGGCGCACCGAACGCGGTTCTATCAAACAAGTTGGATGATTCCTGTTTTTCATACGCCAGGAAGAAAAACAATTTGTCCTTGATGATCGCACCACCCAAGGTCGCGCCATAGCGATTATCGGTGTAATCACCGGTGTCCAGCACGTCGCCTTCCAGCGAGTCACCTTTCAGAGAATCACTGGTGTACTCATAAAAAGCTGAACCGTGCCATTCATTGGTTCCTGACTTGGTTACCGCGTTGACATTACAAGCGGTAAATTGGCCGTAATTGACATCAAATGGAGCCAATTCTACCGAAATCTGTTCAATAGCATCATAGGAAAATGGCTGACGCTCGGTCGGGTAGCCATTCTGGTTCAAGCCGAACAAGTCATTCATTCGCACGCCATCAACCGTCAGGCTGTTGAATCGGGGGTTTGCGCCAGAGCACTGCACAGCACCGCCACCCACACTTGGGTCTATATAAATACGCGGATCAGCACGAATCACATCGCGCAAGTCACGATCAACGGTCGGCATATTCGCTATGGTTTCAGCGTTGAATACGGATGAAGGCCCAAGTGCGACTGCTCCGCCCTGAATCATCTGCCCGGTGACAACAACCTCCTCCAGGTCCGCTGAGCCAAGTTGTAATACCATTTCGTAGGTATCGCCGAGGCTGAGGCTGATATCAGTAATGGTTTGATTCGCATAACTAGGCGAACTCACATTTACCGTGTAAGGCCCACCTACAGGTAAGCCGCGGAAACTGGCAAAACCCGATGTATTAGTCGTACTGCTACGAGTTGCGCCAGTCCGGGTGTCTGTCATGCTGACGCTCTGCCCTGACACTGGATTGCCATCCGGACCATAAAGGGTTACACGCGCACCGCCGGTAGTTTCCTGGGCTGTTGCGGATAAGGTGAGCAACAGCAGGGAAAGGGCCAAAGTAAATTGGCCAAATAGTCGCAATCTTTTTTTCATTTGAGTTCGCCTGTTAATAGATTCGAAGTCATTAATTGAGGCTGTAAAGCACAGGGGTGTTTAGCGGGTTCAGAACAGTGTGTTTCTTAAACCAAAAACTATCAGAAAGAGCCCCCGACTTTCTGCCTCTTGCCACCTTTTTTTTCAAAAGGTTGAGCCATTGTAACAGGGATTTATTACAAATTCTTAACAAATAGAAAATGGCAGACATAACAAGTGTCATTCTGAATTTAGAGTTTTAATTATTTATATTTCAGTTAGTTACGAGCAAATCTCTTTTCGGAACGAGTGGCGGCATTTACCAAAACCACAAAAACCCCGGGCGCGATCTGGCTACAGGTGCGGCTGCCCGTCAAGGCGCAGGTTCGTTTACGAATTGGCTCTCTGGGCAGATCCTGCAGTCCAAAATCAAATGTCTGTCGGTACCGGGAGTCGCCATTTGCCGGCTCTTCAAAAGTCCAACGAGACAAGGCATTGGTAGCCGCTTTTTCAAAAAAGCCTTCAGGTATCGCTTTCAGCACTTCAACGTCTATTACCTCACCCTCTTCATTCAAGCCGAACTCCAACTCGATAAAACCTTCAATTCCCTTTCTACGCGCTCTCCAGGGATAATTGGGCGGTCTGGATTTCACCGTATTGAGTACTTCTCCTGAAGTAGCTGTCGAGCTTTGTGCCACGGCAGGCTCAAAGCCATCTTTGCCCTGTGATAAGGCTGCTGGCACAGCTGTGGATATAGCCAGAGAATCAATACCATGAGAGTATTCCAGCGTTTCCAGTCTAGGCATTAACAGCAAGGGGATTGCTGAAATCAACGGTTCTGAAGATAGCGTTTTGAGGTCAATATCAATAGCCAAATCAGGGGAGTGCAGCTCAATATCGCGCGGTACCTTTTCATCCACACTTGCCAAGGGTTCAGGGACGAAGTCGCGCTCAGCCAAACTCCGCACGGATATGGTTTCTACTTTGAGTGCAGCCAACTTTTTCTTGCGTTGGTCTTGAGCGTACAGATTGATTCCTTCCCCCCAGACTTCGCGCGAATGACCCCAAGTCTTCCATTGCACATCGGAAGCCTGCAATTGAACTGAAAAAGCCACGCGGTTCAGTTCGCTGGAAAGGGAATAACCTTGCTGTGCTCCCATTGCCACAACCAAGCCGGCGATGGCAGCCAAAGCAAGCTGTACCAGCCCGGAGTTTTTGCCTGGCGAGTGATCGTCGATGATCAACCGAATACGAGCCAGCAAGTTGCCACCGGTTGCCGGTACCGCAGCAGCCAATGCTGGACTGCGCAGAACTTCCAGATTGGTCAGTGCTCGAGCGTAGGTGGCCGGACGACCGCATTCCCGCACCACCAGGTCATCACAGCAGTGTTCACGTTCTTCACGCACACGCTGTGACATCCAGGTAATTGCCGGGTGATAGAACAACAGCGTTTCCATCACAACTTGCAGCAGATTGAAAGCGTAGTCGAAACGACGTACATGGCCCAGCTCGTGCGCCAGGATCATTTCCAGCTGATCCTGGGGTAATCTGGCCAGGACACTGACCGGTATCAGTATCACGGGTCGCAGGCAGCCCACTACCATTGGTACAGCCACTCGAGACGATGCCAGCAAGCGCACCGCCAACTGCACACCCAGCTTGGCCTTGATGTTTTCCAGGGCAATCTGCAACTGGACTTCGGTGCTGACAAGCCCTTCGCGCATCAACTTACGGACTGCAATCCAATCACCAAGCGTCCGCGTACTGACCGTAGCGACGCCTATCATCCAAAGGACAACCACCCAGGGCAAAACAGGTTCAATGCCAGATTCAAGCAGCAACCAAACATCTGGCAGGCTACCCGACAGTACGAGGAAAGGATTTACTGCTTTTGCAGAGAGCGTCTCCAGTCCAAATCGAGCTTCCGGGGCATAAGTTAAAGTAAAAGTCAGCAACATGACCATCAGGGATAACAGCATTCCTGTCAGGCCTGCCCAATAACGCAGTGCAGCGGCGTAGCGAGGCGCCAGAACACAGATCAACCAGTAAACCAGCGCGATAACGCAGCCCTGCCAAAGGAAGTGAACCAGCGTCCACCCCAGGGCTGTTATAACAGCGGTATTCAGCAGTTGGTCTGCACCGGGCATCGAATCAGTCGCGATCCAGGCGAGAAAGCAAATCGCGTATTTCTTTCATGTCTTCACCGCTGGCAGTGGCCGAGTTACCCAAAGCCTGTAAAACCAGCCGTGATGTAGAACCGTTAAACAAGCGCTCAGCCAGATCAGCCAGGAATACGTTTTGCATGGATTCTTTGGTTTGAGCCGCAGCATACACATGTGCCCGCTGCGAATCGTCGCGTATCACCTGCCCTTTCTGATGCATGACCTGCAACATTTTAAGTGCTGTGGTGTAACCGCTGGTTTCTGCAAGGTTCATGGCTTCATGTACATCACGTACGGTACAAGGTCCTTTATCCCAGAGGATATTCAGAATGTTCAATTCGGTGCGGGTGGGCTGGGGAATATCTTCGCGTGGTGCGTTCATTTAAGTCTCACTCCTCCTGAGGTCCCTGCCTAACTGCAGGTCAAATTTTAGTTTTAGTCTGGACGCAAAGACGATTTTACGCGACCAGATGCCAGAATTTTGCGATCAATAGAAACACGAAGACCATCGTATATCAGCTGGGCCACTGACACAATGTCGTGAAGGTGTTGGCTTCCCATGCATCAGGCCTTTCTATAGAATAAACGACCTTGCCTCCCCCGCACCAAAAGTCCGGAGCGCAACAAATAATCGGGGTGTAGCTCAGCCTGGTAGAGCACTGCCTTCGGGAGGCAGGGGCCGGAGGTTCGAATCCTCTCACCCCGACCAAACACAACAAAACGGCCCATGCGGCCGTTTTTTTGTGTTTCATCGAGACAAGGGTTCGAGCCATAGCAGGA
>JBBKVS010000176.1:0-12123 GCA_037968555.1 Lysobacterales bacterium
CTGGATGGGTTATCCGAATACCACAGGGCTGTCCCAAATGGATTTTCGCATCGTGGATGTGCTGACCGATCCGCCAGGCCAATCCGAAGCGTATTGCACTGAAAAGCTGCTCAGACTGCGCCATCCTTTCCTGTGTTATGCCGCCCCCGCAGAACTGCCTGCAGTAACTGCTCCACCTTGTCTGAAGCAGGGATTTATCACCTTTGGCAGCTTCAATGCCCTGCCAAAACTGAACCCGCCCTTGTTACATTGCTGGGCCGAAATTCTGCAAGCCGTGTCCAATTCACACTTACTGATCAAAAACCTGGGCATGGACTACCCGAAACCCAGATCACAGATCAGGGAAATCTTTGCAGCTCATGGCATTGCAGGACACCGCCTCATATGGGCAGGAAAAACTCATTCACAGATTGAACACCTGCATAACTATGCGCAGGTAGATATCAGCCTGGACAGCTATCCTTACAATGGCACCACAACCAGTTGTGACAGCTTATTGATGGGTGTACCGGTGCTATCCATTGCCGGAACCGAACATCGGTCTCGAGTTGGTTTGAGCCTGTTAACGGCCTTGGGACTGGAAACTCTGGTGGCCAACGACCAGAATAGCCTGATCAGATTGGCCGTATCCCTTGCAAGCGAGACAGAACAACTGCAGAGTTTGCGCTCCCAGTTGCGCGCTGAACTACTGAGTTCTCGCCTGACAGATGCAGCTGGATTGACCCGAAACCTGGAAAGCGTACTGAATCATATCTGGCAGAATAAGCTGGAAAGAGGAGCCTCATGAACAGCAAGACCGCCAGATCTTTACTGGATAAAAGTGAACGATCTACACTTTCAGCAGCAGACTGGGAACGCGCGGCACTGGAACTGATTGCCGAAAAAGGTGTGCAGGCACTGGCAGTTGAGCCACTCGCCAGGCGCATGGGTATTACCAAGGGCAGTTTTTACTGGCATTTTTCCGGTCGTGAATCTTTACTGGAGCAGGCTTTGCAACTCTGGGAAGAACATGACAGCCGAAATCTTGCCAAGTCCCTGAGTGAAATTACCAATCCCCGCGATAGACTGATCTCATTTTTCCGTCGCGTTGGTAAGGAAAAGCTCACCCATGAGGTGTACAGCGAACTCTGCGCCGCAGCAGGGCATGCTCAGGTTGAGCCGGTATTGGAGCGGGTTGCCGATAGACGCATGGAACATCTCTGCGCGGCCTTTGAAGAAATGGGCATGCCAGCCCTGCTGGCGCGCAACCAGGCCCGCTTAACTTATTCGGTTTACCTGGGATTTCTGCAGCTGCAACGCCAGCATCAGACGCCCAGTCTCAGCAGTGAAGAATTTGATACCTATATCGACCACGTCATTGAGACCCTGATTCCAGCCGAATCTACGGTCTGATTGCTGACTACATGGTTTCTATTCAGGCCGGTCATTGGTCCCTGTTTGCCGTTGAATTGATGACCATGAGCGTCTATGCTGCCAAGCCCCCGGCGCCTGGCTTTTCAGCGCCGTATTAAAAATGACAAATGAGGAAATTTTGTGACCAGTCTCAAGGAATTGCAGGCCTGGGTTGATCAGGTTGCAGCACTGACCAGCCCAGATCGGATTCAGTGGTGTAATGGCTCCAGCGAAGAAAATGAGCAGCTGATACAGCTTCAGCTGGCCAGCGGGGCACTGATTGAACTCAATCCAGACACCCACCCGAACTGCTACCTGCACCGTTCCGACCCCAATGATGTAGCCCGGGTCGAGCATCTGACCTTTGTCTGCACTGCTGCAAAGGAAGATGCCGGGCCGAACAACAACTGGATGGATCCTGCCGAAGCCCGTGAGCTGATGGCGGCCCAGTTTGCTGGCTGCATGCAGGGCCGGACTTTATATGTCATCCCCTATTGTATGGGTCCCATCGATTCACCGCTTTCCCGCTGCGGCGTAGAGATTACCGACAGTCCATATGTCGTGGTCAACATGCGGCTGATGACTCGCATGGGGGACGCTGCCCTGCGGCGCATTGAACAGGAAGGCAGCTTCGTCAGGGGTTTGCATTCCACTGGACTACTGGACCCGGACAACCGCTATATCATGCATTTCCCGGCCGACCTGGAAATCCAGAGTTTTGGCTCCGGTTACGGCGGCAACGCCCTGCTCGGCAAAAAGTGCCACGCCTTGCGCATCGCCAGCAACCAGGCCCGAGCAGAGGGCTGGCTGGCTGAACATATGCTGATCGTTGGCGTTGAGAACCCGCAAGGCGAAATACATTACATTGCTGCGGCCTTTCCGTCCGCCTGTGGCAAAACCAACCTGGCCATGCTGATTCCGCCAGCAAGCTATCCTGGCTGGAAAATCTGGACGGTTGGCGATGACATTTGTTGGATGCGTGTTGGTGACGATGGTCGACTCTGGGCCATCAATCCTGAAGCCGGTTTTTTTGGCGTAGCCCCGGGTACCAGTCAGAAGACCAACCCCAGTGCCTTGGCCATGCTGGACCGTGACACCATATTCACCAACGTAGCCGTCACGGCCGACAACCAACCCTGGTGGGAAGGTAAGGATGATCAAAAGCCTGCGCTGGACTGGAGAGGAAAGCCCTTTGATCCAGCTCGCGGACCTGCCGCCCATCCGAATTCACGCTTTACGGTTTCCTGCAAGCGTTGCCCGTCCTGGTCTGAGCAAGCCGAGGCAGCGCAGGGTGTGCCACTTTCCGCCATTATTTTTGGTGGGCGGCGGCAACGCCTGGTACCCCTGGTGCTGGAAAGTGAATCCTGGCAACACGGTGTCTTACTGGGAGCCGCCATGGCATCAGAAACCACTGCTGCTGCCACCGGATCTGTAGGCAAAGTCCGCCGTGATCCCATGGCCATGCTACCGTTTTGTGGCTATAACTTCGGTGACTACTGGTCCCACTGGCTGGGATTTGCAGAGCGCTCCAGTAATCTTCCGCGGGTTTTTCACGTTAACTGGTTCCGCAAGAATGCCGATGGTAAATTCATGTGGCCGGGTTTCGGCGAAAACATGCGAGTACTGGACTGGATCATTGCTCGTTGCAGCGGCGAAGCCGGAGCAACCCGTACACCCATAGGTTTATTGCCCCGCCCGGGCGATCTGAATCTGGAAGGCATTCAGGTCGATGCGGAAACCATGCAGGCTTTGCTGGAAGTCAATCCGCAGGACTGGAAAACAGAAATGGCGGCCATAGCCGAATACCTTGGTTCCTATGGTTCACGTTCACCGGAAGAGCTACATCAGGAATGCCAAAGGGTTGCCACAGCCTTGCAACAGGATTAGATCCTACCTTTCGGCGCCAGCCGCCAACCTGGCCGGCGCCTTTTTAGCCGTCTTCATGAATATCCCGCAGCAGCGACTTCGTCTATCGCTGTGCCTGGTAAGCTGCCTGCTGCTGAGCTGCTCAAAACCGCAAGCAGAGAAAGCTGAATTTTTTGTCTTTGGCACACTGGTCGAAGTCGAGCTTTCCGGGGCTGATCCAGCCACAGCGCAAGCATCGTTCCAGCAATTGCAGGAAATGTTCCAGACCATGCATCGCGACTGGCATGCCTGGGAACCCGGATTACTCACCGAGATTAACCAGGCTTTTGCAAACGGGCAATCAGGGTTGGCTGATCAACAGTTGGCGACATTAATCCAGCAATCACAGGGCCTGGAAACTGCCAGTGGCGGCCGATTCAATCCGGCCATAGGGCAATTGGTAGAACGCTGGGGGTTTCATACATCCGACTATCCCATCCAGGCACCAGTTCCAGCGGCTAACAAAATTAAGGAACTGCTGGCAGCACACCCCTCAACACTGGATATTCAATTAATTTCACGCGAAAACGGCCAATGGGAAGTTCGTTCCACAAATCCGGCCGTGCAACTCGACCTGGGTGGCATTGCCAAGGGCTATGCGGTGGATTTGGCCATTGAAAGCCTGAGGACCCAATCTCTGCAAGGGGCCATCGTAAATGCCGGTGGTGATATACGCGCCTTTGGACGCCATGATGGCCGCGCCTGGCGCATCGCCGTGCAGAATCCATTGGGTGGCATCATTGGCATTGTTGAAACCACCACAGATGAAGCCGTTTTCACGTCGGGTAATTACCAGCGTTATGGAGTGGATGAAAACGGCTTTCGTTATGCGCATATTCTAGATCCACGCAACGGCTGGCCGGTACAACACGTTTTATCTGCCACCGTGATTGTTGACAGCGGCATCCTTGCAGATGCTGCAGCAACTGCACTGGTCGTTGCCGGTCTGGACGAGTGGGCACAGGTGGCTTCAGGCATGCAGCTGGACCTGATATTACTGACGGACGAGGCAGGCAAAATATACATGACACGAGCCATGCAGGCACGCATAGCGCTATCGGCACAAATGATTAAAGCGGTGGTGTTACTGGATTAAGCACTGCAGGTTTGCAGTTTCAGAACATGCCGGTTTCCAGTCGGGCGACCTCGGACATCATGCTCTGGTTCCAAGGCGGGTCAAAGGTCAATTCAACGTCGACCTGGCTGATGGTGGGCACCAGTTCCAGCTTTGAACGAACATCATCGACCAGGATATCGCCCATACCGCAACCCGGTGCGGTCAGGGTCATGCTTACCGAAACCACCCGTTCGCCCTGCTGGTTAGTTTCCATTTCACAGCGGTAAACCAGGCCCAGGTCCACAACATTGACCGGAATTTCCGGGTCATAGCAGGTCTTCAACTGGTCCCACAATAACTTTTCAACATCGTCTTCGGTGGCATTTTCCGGCAGCTGTGGTGGCATGACGGGCTCTTTGCCTATGGCATCTGCATCCACACCGGCCACGCGAAACAGGTTACCGTCCACGAATACCGTAAAACTGCCGCCCAGCGCCTGGGTGATATAGCCCACTGTACCAGCCGGAATGGTGACTTCATCCCCTGCAGGTATCATCACGACTTCACAATCGCGTTCAAAAGTACATGGTTGGCTGGTGTGACTGAACATAGGTATAGATAAGATGCGGCTTAGTGCATCTTATCTCAATGGCAATGGAAACTCAGATTTATTCAGAGCTAAGCCGAATGTGCAGCTCAGGATGACTTCATCTGCGACTGCTGGTAGTTTTCAATGCCCACCTTGTCGATCAAGGTCAGTTGGGTTTCCAGCCAATCCACGTGCTCTTCTTCAGAATCAAGGATGCTGTCGAACACATCGCGGCTGACATAATCCTTGACCGATTCACAATAGGCGATGGCTTCACGCAGTATCGGGATGGCCTGCATTTCCAGCTTCAGATCGCATTCCAGCATTTCTCGGGTGTTTTCCCCTATCATCAATTTGCCCAGGTCCTGCAGATTGGGCAAACCTTCCAGAAACAGGGTGCGTTCGATCAATTGATCGGCATGTTTCATCTCATCGATGGACTCGTGATGCTCATAATCGGCCAGGCCATGCAGGCCCCAGTCCTTGAACATACGCGAATGCAGAAAATACTGGTTGATGGCGGTTAATTCGTTACGCAACACACCGTTCAGATACTCAATAACTTTCTTGTCGCCCTTCATTTCCAACTCTCCAAAAATACCAGATCCATTCAACCTGACGTCATTCTAGCTGGATGAAGAACTTGATGTAGAAATGAGAATCATTGCTGCTTTTATGCGAAGGGCGCAGCCTTGCGGAAAAGTGTCAGGGGAAAGGAATTTTCAGGAATTAGCGACAATTTTGAGAAAAGGTGTATTGCTGGCATCCTGCTCTGCCCGGAGAGTTTCCACCAGTAAAGCTTGCACTTGTGAGACACAGCTACCGCATTGAGTACCACAACCGGTTTGAAAACTCAGTTCCCTGACAGTACGCGAGCCGCTCCTGACCGCTTCGCGGATGGTCGCTTCATTCACACCGTGACAAAGACATATGTACATCGATTACACCCGATTGCCGAACTGATTCATAAGTCAAATCATAAATGCAAATGAGAATGATTGTCAATCAGCTTTTCTTCAGCTAGAATCATTCACATAAATAAGAATCATTCTCATTTAGGAAAGTTGAAATGCATATTCGTTTATCCGGGCCTGTCTTGGCTATCGCGCTGCTGGTTTATTCAGCGGAAGGCTGGTCTGCTGACTGTAATTTGCAAACACAAACTAAACCTGCCTGCGCTCAAATGGAGTCCATGACGATATTCGGTTCAGCCGACCGGGTGCGTGATGTAGCCGGCGGTGCCAGTCTGATCAGCGCTGAAGAGTTGGAACAGTTTGAGATCAGCGACGTGGTGCGGGCTTTACGGCGCGTTCCTGGTGTTTCCATACAGCTGGAAGATGGCTGGGCTTTGCGGCCCAACATCAGCATTCGCGGAACGGCGGCCGAGCGCAGCAGCCGCATTACCCTGATGGAAGATGGCGTTTTGATTGCCCCAGCACCTTATGCTGCGCCTTCAGCCTATTACTTCCCTACTTTCGGGCGCATTCATTCCGTGGAAGTACTCAAGGGGCCTGCATCTATCACCCAGGGGCCTTACACCGTAGGTGGTGCGATCAACCTGGCTTCCACGCCCATTCCACCCAGCCAACAGGGTTTTCTGCAGGGAGAATACGGGTCCGACTCCACTTGGCGCATTCATGGCTGGTATGGCGGTACCACCGAACGTGTCGGCTACCTGGCCGAAACGCACCAATGGCAATCAGACGGTTACCAGAAAATCGACCGCAGCAAAAAGTCCACCGGTCTGCAGAAGCAGGATTACCTGGCCAAATTCGCTGTTTATTCTGACCCTGCTGCCAGATTCAACCAATCACTGGAACTGAAGCTGCAATATTCCGAAGAAGACTCCCAGCAAAGCTACCTGGGCCTTACCGATGCAGATTTCAGAATTCAGCCATTACGGCGTTATGGTGTCACTGCCGAAGATGAAATGCACAATGAACACGATCAGATCACACTGAGCTGGCGCATCGAAAACCAGCAAGGCTCCGGTTTAACCGTCACCGCTTATGACAATAATTTCGAACGTGCCTGGTACAAGACAGAATCATTGGATTACGACGGCAGTGCAACGGCACAAGCCTTCAGTGGCACAGGTTGGGCCAATATCATTGATGGCATCAACCAGGGCACTGGCATCAACGGCCTGAGCGCAGAAACACTACAAGCCATTCTGGATGGCGCAGACACCGCTGCGGGCTCTATCCAGATCCGCAATAATTCCCGAAAGTATTACTCCAGGGGCGTGCAGGCAGTTGCCGACAGCACTCTCAGGACGGGCTCTGCCAGTCACGACCTTCAGTTCGGCCTGCGTCTGCACGAGGACCAGGAAGACCGCTTGCAACGCAATGACACTTACCAGCAACTGGCGGGTCAGCTGACGCTGAACAGCTATGGCCTGGAAGGCAACGCCGGCAATGAATATCAGAATGCCAAGGCCTGGGCAGCCTATATCCAGGATCGAATCGAGCTGGGGAACTGGATACTCACCCCGGGGCTGCGTCATGAAAACATCAAGCTCTCGCGCAATCGCTACCGGACCAACAGCGCTGATCCTTCCAGCCGTGATGCGGATAATTTCCGTGATTCGCGCGAAAACCGGGTAGACATCTGGTTGCCCGGCATGGGTATCATTTACTCAAGCAATGAAAATACCCAATGGGTAGCGGGCATCCATCGCGGTTTTTCAACCCCAGGCAACCAGCCAGGAGTTGACCCTGAAGAAAGCACCAACTACGAGCTGGGAGTACGCCAGCAAGCGCAGAATTCTGGCTTTGAGGCCATGCTGTTTTTCAACGATTATGAAAACCTGGTAGGGGTATGCACCAATTCATCCGGCAGCGATTGTGAGCCTGGCAGCGCCTTCAACGGTGACGGTGTGCGTATTCCAGGGCTGGAATTGACTGCCAATGCCAGCTTCAGATCGGATGCAGACTGGGAATTCCCGCTGCAATTGACCTACACCTGGATGAAACCCGAATTTCAAACCAGCTTTGATTCCGATTTTTTTGGCAATGTGCAGAAGGGTGATCCAGTTCCCTACATTGCTGAAAATCAGCTTTGGCTTTCTGCCGGCATGCTCAGCGGACCTTGGGCCTTCCATATAAGCGCCAATTACCTGGATTCAATTTGTACCCAGGCCAGCTGTGGAGAATTTGAGCGGATAGATTCGACACTACTTTTTGACGCCTCCGCTCACTATGAAATCAATGCAGACTGGACGGTATATGCCCTGGTGGAAAACATCACGGATCAACTGGAAATAGCCGCTCGCGAACCTTATGGCGCGCGACCCGGCAAACCCAGAACCTTGATGCTGGGCACAACTTTCAGTTTCTGATTTGAGATTTAAACAGGGCTTAAGGTGCAATATCAGGTACTGGCAGGTGTTTGATCCGCTAATGGCTCCAGCAAAGAAAGCGCTTTGCGATAAACACGACGTTTGAAGGTAATCACATTTTCGGCGGGATACCAGAAATCCACCCAACGAAAATCGCAGAATTCCGGATTTTCGCAGCAATCAAAACGGAAGTGCGTGTCATCGGCCAGAAATCGCAGTAAAAACCAGACTTGTTTCTGGCCTATGCACAGGGGTTTGCTATAACTACGCTGGTAGCGCTTGGGTAAGCGATAGCGCAGCCATCCGGGCGTGCTGCCCAGCAGGTCGACATGCCTCGGCAACAAGCCGGTTTCTTCCCGCAATTCACGGTACATGGCTTCCATCGGCGTTTCATCGGTATTCATGCCGCCCTGCGGAAACTGCCAACCATCGCTATTGGCCCGTTGCGCCCAGAACACCTGCCGTTCCTGGTTGAGTAATATAATGCCGACATTCGGCCGGTAGCCATCAGGATCAATCATGGGTTGTCTTTCAATTCCGGATACCCCTGGGGCTTTTCTTGCTTGCCAGAAAACAGGGTGATAGTTTGCTGGCTCCTTTTCGCAAATGTTAATCGTTTATACCTGATGATGCCAACAGCGATTCAACGGTTGCTGATTCCGGCACTGCTGCTACTGACAGCGGGCGCGATCACGCTTGCGACAATGCTGGGTTCCATCTCGCTGAGCTGGCCGGAATGGTGGGCCGGTATCAGCCATCCGGCAACCGAACATGGCGAAGTCATATGGCGATTGCGTTTGCCACGCATTGCGGCGGCCTGGTCGGTCGGTGCGCTGCTGTCACTTTCCGGCTGCCTGATGCAGGTATTACTGCGCAATCCCCTGGCCGATCCTTACATACTGGGCGTTTCCGGTGGCGCTGCATTCGCCGCATTGCTGGGTATTTCTCTGGGTGTTGCGGCGGCATTCATTCCGCTGCTGGCTTTGCTGGGTTCGCTGGTTTCCATATTGCTGGTTTTTGGCCTCGCCAGGGGTGAAGGCCCGTGGAGCAGCACACGGCTGCTACTCACCGGTGTAGTCACTGCATCGGGTTGGGCTGCCCTGATCAGCCTGGTGCTGGCATTGGGTTCCGACAGCAGCTTGAGGGGCATGCTGTACTGGCTGATCGGTGACCTCGGTTATGCCAGCGCTCCGGCCTGGAGTTTCGCTGTACTGATTGCTGCATTTGGACTGTGCCTGGCTTTGGCACGCAGTCTGAATGTGCTGGCCATAGGCGAATCCACCGCGCGATTGCTGGGTGAGTCCACTGAACGATTGTTGTGGCTGGTTTACCTGCTGGCCTCGCTTTTGACAGCAACTGCGGTATCCATTGCCGGCAATATAGGCTTTGTGGGCCTGATTGTGCCGCATTTGGTGCGCCTGCTGGTCGGCTCTGATCATCGCCGCTTATTGCCCGCCGCCACGTTGTTCGGCGGCTTGTTCCTGCTGGTTGCCGACACCCTGGCCCGTACTGTGCTGGCACCGCGCCAGTTACCCGTGGGTGTGCTGACTGCCTTGCTGGGTGTACCGCTGTTCCTTTTGCTGTTGAATCGGGCCAAGCTGAAATGACAGGCGATCCGACATGAACAATTTGCAATGCAGGCAACTGGATGTCTCGATTGCTACTGTGCAAGTGGTCAAACAACTGGAGCTCGAGATCAAACCCGGCTCTTTCCTGGCCTTGTTGGGGTCGAATGGCGCCGGCAAAACCACTCTGCTGAACTGCCTGGCGGGACTGCGAGCACCGCGCCATGGCAAGGTGGAGCTGGGCGGGCTGGATATCCATACCATGCCGCGGCGCAAACTGGCCCGCCAGCTAGGCATGTTGCAACAACATTCCGCCTATGTATTCGATTCCAGCGTGCTACAAACAGCGTTGACCGGCAGACACCCGCACCTGGGCCTGTGGGAGCGTGAAAGCCCGGCTGACTTCGAACTGGCAGGAACGGCATTAAGCAGCGTGGACCTGGAAGGATTTGAACAACGCTGTGTCACCAGCTTGTCCGGCGGTGAAGCAAGGCGGCTGGCTTTCGCCAGCCTGCTGGTCCAACAAACACCCATCATGCTGCTGGATGAACCCAGCAATCACCTGGATTTGAAACACCAGGTGCAGATTATGCAGATGATCCGGCAACTCAGCGTACATCAGGGTGGAATTGCCATTGCTGCGCTGCATGATATCAACCTGGCCATGAGCTTTTGCAGTCATGCATTGATGCTGCTGGGTTCGGGAAAATGGCTGGCCGGTCCGATTGAAGAAATGCTCACGGAAAGCAGTCTGGAGAAAACTTACGGTTGCGCGGTAGAGCGCTTACAAGGCAAATCCGGTGTGCGTTTTTATCCCATCACCTGAATCCACAAAAAGGCACAGAGCAAGGTTTAGTTTTGCTGATTTCTGGCCAACATATCCTGATACAGACTACCCAGGCGCCATGCGCCCCAGGCCCACAATCCCATGATGGGCAGATAAGCAAAAGCAATCTGACCCAGCCCCAGGCCACTACTGATCAAGCCTTTGAATATCCACGAGGCTGCTACATCACTGCCCCGATATATGGCGGTGTCGATGAAGTTCTTGCTCTTGTACTTGGTTTCCCGATCCACCACGGTAAACAGCATCTCCTTGGCAGGGCCGAGGATGCCGTAATTCATGGAGCGCTGCAGCACCTGCGCGGCAGCAAACAACACCAGGCCCATAGTGCTGCCCAGCAAAACGAAACCCGCTGCCAGCAGCATTGGCACACCGACCAGGGTTTTTGGCATGCCCAGTGCAGAAATCAAACGGGAAGTGATGAAAAACTGCAGGCTGAACGCAATGACCTGCACCGCAAAGTCAATATTGGCAAAAAATACCGTACGTTCGTTGAAGCCGACAATGCGCTCATCGACCAATACCGCCATACCGTTATAAAGAAATGTGGCCGTGAGGTTATGAAGCAACATCATCAGGCAGACAAACAACAGGTATTTCGACTTGAATACACTGATTGCACCCTCCCATACACTGCCGCCAATTTTCTCGCTCTGAACTTTTGTGGCTTGCGACTGGTACCGACCCAAAATTATGGCCAACAGCGTTGCGATCAGCAGGCAGACCAGGGAAATCGTCATCACTCCCTTTTCACCACTTTGTGCCGCCATCCCGGCGGTCAATCGCGGACCTATGATGGCGCCTATGCTGCCGCCGGCCATGATGAAACCAAACAATCGCTGAGCCTGTCCCGGTTTGAAAATATCTGCCATGAAACTCCAGAACACCGAGACCACAAACAGGTTAAACACGCTAAGCCAGACATAGAACGCGCGCTGTATAGCTACGGGCGTATCAGCACCATCAAAACTCAGCAAGAAGAACAGCAGGTTAGTGCTGAAGAACAGGTAGATGGCGGGGATGAATTGCCCTCGGCGAAAACGTGCAACCAGATAGCCGAATATCGGTACCATGACCAACATGACCACAAAGGTTGCGGTGTACAGCCAGTGAAGGACATCGCTGTTATAGGCTGCCACCGTTCCGCGTATCGGTCGGAGCATGAAATAGCCGCCCAGCAAAAAGAAAAAATAGCTGAAGGCAATGGCCAGGCGTGGCCATTCACCTTGCTCGACCATGACCAGCCGGTTGATCAGCCGGGAAGTATTCAAAGGCAGGTTGCGCTACGGTTAATGGCTTGGCATCCGCTCAACTGCCCATGATTTCGACAGCCTGCCCGGTTTGTAGTCTTTCATTGCCGCGTATCACCACGCGGTCGCCGGCACTGACATCTCCACTGACTTCAATCCGGTCACCGGAACCCAGACCGGT
>JBBKVS010000177.1:0-7623 GCA_037968555.1 Lysobacterales bacterium
TCGTGATGGCGCCGATCGGATTGCCCCGTGTTATTCCACTGTCACCGACTTGGCCAGATTACGCGGCTGATCCACATCGGTGCCACGCAATACCGCAACGTGATAGGCCAACAACTGCAGCGGAATGGTTAAAACCACCGGTGCCAACAAGGCCCCTCCGGTTTCCACTTCGAGAACCTCACCGTGTTTCGGTTTCAGGCTGGCGCCTGCTTCCGAATCAGCAATCACCAGCATCTGGCCACCACGGGCCCGCACTTCTTCGATGTTACTGATCAGTTTCTGCAGCAGGTGATTATTGGGCGCCACTACCACTACCGGCATTTCAGAATCCACCAGTGCCAGCGGGCCGTGCTTCAATTCGCCAGCCGGATAAGCTTCAGCATGAATGTAGGAGATTTCCTTAAGCTTCAACGCACCTTCCATGGCGATGGGGTAATGACTGCCTCTACCCAGGAACAGCGCATGGTTTTTATCGACGAATTTTTCCGCCAGTTTCTCGATCGCACCATCCAGTTCCAGGGCGTGATTCAGTTTTTCCGGCAGGTGATGCAGCTCGCCTACCCAACCGGCAATTAATTCAGCATCCACTTTATTGAGCTGTGCCAGCATCAGCACCAGCAATTGCAAAGCCACCAGTTGGGTGGTGAAAGCCTTGGTTGAAGCCACGCCGATTTCAGGACCCGCGCGTGTCATCAGCACAAAATCCGCAGCGCGTACGATGGAGCTTTCCGGCACATTACAAATCGCCAGAGTGGCCAGATAGCCGGATTCCCTGGCATGCCGCAGTGCGGCCAGTGAATCCGCCGTTTCGCCCGACTGCGAAATGATCACGAACAAGGCCTGGTCGGGCACCACCGGATTGCGGTAACGATATTCGCTGGCCACTTCAACTGTGCAGGGTATGCCCGCCAGCTGCTCCAACTGGTAACGCGCCACCAGACCTGCGTGGTAACTGGTACCGCAGGCCACGATGTGAACCTGGCGCACCTGTTTGAGTATTTCATCCGCGCCCACACCAAAGATATTCGGCAGGATTCGATCCACGCTAATACGGCCTTCCAGGGTTTCCGCCACCACCTGCGGTTGCTCAAAAATTTCCTTTTGCATGTAATGGTTGTAGTCGCCACGCTGTACTGCATCGGCATTCATTTCTGCTTCTTTCATCGGCCGCTCAACCGGCTGATCTGCGTGATCACGAATTTCATAGCCCTTGGTATCGATTCGCACTACATCACCCTCTTCGAGGTAGATAAAGCGGTTGGTAATCGATAACAAGGGATGGATATCCGAGGCCAGAAAGTTTTCATCAGTACCGAGTCCCAACACCATGGGACTGCCCACGCGGGCACCCACCACCACGCCGGGTTCCTGCGCGCTAACAACAGCAATGGCAAAAGCGCCCCGCAAGCGTGTTGCTGCCAGGCGCACTGCAGCGTACAGGTCATTACCTTCACTGAGCAAATGATTGACCAGGTGGGCCATGACTTCGGTATCGGTTTCCGACGTGAACTCGTAGCCGAGTTCCTGTAACTCGCTGCGCAGTTCTTCGTGGTTTTCAATGATGCCGTTATGGATCAGCGCGACATCCTCGCGCGACATCAGCGGGTGTGCATTCAGCGTGTTGGGTTTGCCGTGTGTGGCCCAGCGCGTATGGGCTATGCCGCATTCGCCCTGCACCGGCGTCTCATCCAGCAAGGCCTGCAAGTCGTTAACCTTGCCGTAAGTACGCAAGCGCTTGATGGCCGTGCCGTTCTGCATGGCGATTCCGGCCGAGTCGTAGCCGCGGTATTCCAGCGTATGCAGGCCCGCAATCAATATATCCACCACGTCGCGATGCGCGCTGGCTGCCACAATTCCACACATGATGACTAGGTGTCCTTTTTCTTCTGTGGCCGTTGCCAGCCTTCGACTGTGGTTTGCTTGACCCGGCTCAAGGTCAGCTTTCCGGCGGGCACATTTTTGCTGATGGTCGTGCCAGCGCCAATGGTCGCGCCTTTACCTATGGTGACCGGGGCCACCAACTGGGAATCCGAGCCGATGAAGACATCATCTTCAATCACGGTTTTATGCTTGTGAGCGCCATCGTAATTGCAGGTGATGGTGCCGGCGCCGATATTGACTCTATCGCCGACCTGCGCATCGCCCACATAGCTGAGATGATTGACTTTGCTGTTTTCACCCAGGCGACTGTTTTTCACTTCGACAAAATTACCAATGCGCGAGCCTTGGGATAATTCGGTGCCGGGACGCAGCCGGGCGAAGGGTCCGATTTCACAAGCGCCGGTGGTACGTACGCCGTCCAGAACGCTAAAGGCCTTCACCACCGTGCCCGCTGCCAGTGTGCAATTGGTAAGCACAGAGCCCGGGCCGATAACGACACCATCACCCAGTTCAATCTCGCCTTCCAGCACCACATTGATATCAATCACCACATCGCGTCCCACCGTCACGTTGCCGCGCACGTCAATGCGGGCGGGGTCCAGCAGGCTGACACCCTGATCCATCAACCGATCAGCCATACGCTGCCGATAGCGGTGCTCCAGCGCTGCGACCTGGCGCCGGTCGTTGGCACCTTGCAGATCACGCGGATCCGGCGCCTGCACGGCGCGAATTTCGTAACCTTCTTTGTAAGCCATAGCGAAAATATCGGTCAGGTAATACTCATTCTTGCTGTTGGAGCATTCCAGCTGCTGCAACCAGTGCCGCAAGGGCGCTGCCTGGGCCAGAATAATGCCGGTATTCACTTCATGAATAGCGCGTTGGGTCGGCGTCGCGTCACGTTCCTCGACGATACCGTTGATGCGCCCTGTGCGGTCACGTTCGACGCGGCCATAGCCTTTCGGGTCATCCAGCACCATGGTCAGCACAGCCAATGCCGGTAAGGGTGGCCTGGACATCTGCTGCAGCACTTCTGCCGGAATCAGCGGATGATCGCCCAGCAACACCAGCACATGGGCATTATCCGGCACGTCCGGCATGGCCTGATCAACGGCATGACCGGTACCTTGGCGCTCGGCCTGCTCCACCCAGTTGACCGAAAAATCCCCGCAAGCCTCGCACACCCGATCTGCACCACTGCCCACCACTACGTGAATAAGATCGGGTTGCAAGCTGCTGGCCGTTTGCAATAAATGCATCAGCATGGGCTGTCCACCCACCGTGTGCAGCACCTTGGGCAAGTTGGATTGCATGCGCGTGCCTTCGCCGGCCGCCAGGATAATGATGTGTAGGCCTTCGCTCACGATGGTGAGTGGACTCCGCTTAAAAGGATGCGACAGTATAGCCGGATAGCATTTATGGCACTATTAAAGCAGCCTGATGGGCGGTGAAAAGAGTGCAATTGAGGCATTCCAGGGGCGAAGTTACTGATAGCAGCGCTGCTCACCGGTATCAAATCAAATGGGTAACATATCAACTAATCTATGTATTTGATTCAGCTATGAATTCAAAAGTATTTCAAAATCAGATGATGCCTTTCTCAAGTCAGCGCCTACGCCGCCTGCTTTTGAGCCTGCTGCTCTGTTACGTCCCGATTACCAGCCTTTGGGCCGCAACAGACAGCGGTGCTGAAGTCAGCAACCGCACCTTGAATAATGGCCAATTGATATTGCAGGAAGTGCCGGAATTTCCTGAAAGCCTGGTGCAGCGGCTGCTGCAGTATCAGGAAGTGCGCTCGGCACAATTCCTGGATTGGGCTAAAGATGGCAAGGGCATGCTGATACTGACCCGCTTTGCTGATCTGAGCCAGGTACACCGGGTGGATTTCCAGGGCGGCGCACGTCATCAGCTGACGTATTTTACCGAGCCTATGAACGAAGTCCTGCGTCAGCAACGTGGCTCCACACTGGCCCTGACCATGGACCGTGGCGGCAGCGAATTCGACCAGATATTCCTGTTTGATCCCAACAGCGCCACCACCCGGATGGTCAGCGATGGCAACTCAAGAAACGCGCGCCTGGTATGGGATAAACAGGGCAAGCGCCTGGCCTATCAAACCACCCGTCGCAACGGCCGCAACAATGACATCTGGATGATGGACATCGCCCGGCCTGAATCTGCCAGCCCGGTGCTGGAAACTGAAGATGATCACTGGTGGGGCCCGGTGGACTTTACCGCCGATGGCAAATCACTGCTGGTACAGGAGATGATAGGTGCCACCGATTCGCGCATCCACCTGCTGCATCTCGCTACGGGAGAGATGCGCCTGCTCAGCGGTGACGCGGAATTTCCCTCGGCCAACCGTGCCTCGACGCTGGACAACGATGACCAGGGTTATTACTACATCAGCAATGCCCGCGGCCTGGCGGCTGAGCTGGCCTGGCAATCCTTCGAGCCTGAAGTTCCACCGGTGTATATCAGCACAGCCATACGTTGGGATGTGATCGAATTTGCACTCAGCGCCGATGGCAAACGCGGCGCATTTACTTCCAATGAAGATGGCATCAGCCGGCTTTACCTTTTGAACACGCGTACGCGTAAATATGCCCTGGTCAACAACCTGCCCATGGGCCTGATTTACGGTCTGGAATTTCATCCCGACAATCGCCGCCTGGCCATGACCCTCAACACCGCACAAACCCCCAGCGATGTATTCGTGATGCAACTGGGGCGTTCGCCGCTGGATGCCAAATCCCTGCATCGCTGGACTTTCAGCGAAGTGGGCGGGTTGGATACCGAAAAATTTGCCGAACCCAAACTGGTGCGTTACCCCAGCTTTGACCTGGAAAACGACCTGCCACGGCAGATTCCGGCATTTTTCTACAAGCCGGAGGGCAAAGGGCCTTTTCCGGTAATCATCTACATTCACGGCGGTCCGGAAAGCCAGTATCGGCCTTCATTCTCCAGCACGTTTCAAAGTTGGGTGACGGAGCTGGGAGCGGCCGTTATTGCACCGAATGTGCGGGGATCGTTTGGCTATGGCAACGATTACCTGTCGCTGGATGATGGTATGAAGCGCGAAGACGCCGTCAAAGATATAGGCGCCCTGCTGGAGTGGGTGGCAATCCAGCCACAACTCGATGCCAGCCGGGTGGCTGTTTATGGCGGCAGTTATGGTGGTTACATGGTATTGGCCGCCGCGGTGCATTACAGCGATAAGCTGCAGGCGGCCGTGGACGTGGTGGGTATCAGCAATTTCGTCAGCTTCCTGGAAAACACCCAGGATTACCGACGCGATTTACGGCGGCAGGAGTACGGCGATGAGCGCGATCCGGAAATGCGCGCCTTCCTGCAATCCATCAGCCCACTCAATCACGTGGAAAAAATTGCCGTGCCCCTACTGGTGGTACAGGGCCAGAATGACCCGCGGGTGCCGGTGACTGAATCCGAACAGATTGTGACCGCACTGCGCCGTCGTGGCCAGCCAGTGTGGTACATGAACGCCCTCAACGAAGGCCATGGCTACGAGCGCAAGGAAAACCGCGATGCTTACCAGCAGGCGGCGCTTTTATTTCTGCAGCGTTATTTGCTGAAACAGGAGCCCCAATCAGCTCCTGGTAACTAATTGAGAGTACGCGGTATCTGTGAGGAGTGGTGGTGACGAATCGGCTGGGCTTCAGACAGATCCACCACAAAGCTGAACCGCGAAGCAAAGGACAAGGGCTCTTCGTCCACCTCAAAACTCCAGGTATAGATGCCACTGATCACACTGCTGTGCGCGCTCAGCACCTGTTCTTGAATGGTCCGCTGATGCAGCCTGACCGTTAAACCCTGACGGGAAGCCAGTTGTTCAAAGTATTGCAAGGTGGCTGCATCATCGCGTATCACATGGGGTGAGAAAGTGGCCAGCAAAATGTGGTCAGATGAATACATGCCCATAATGGTATCGATGTCGCGAGCATTGACGGCATCAATCCAGGCTTGCAATACCTCCATGGGCTTGGTGAATGAGTGGCTAGGCATACTCAGGGCTCCAGTACATTTGCTTGTGCTCCGGTATGATAACCGGCTAATGACAAGCTGTCAGGAAAGGTGAGCATGGTCGCAGAAACAAGCAGCAACTGGGACAACAACAACGGGCTGATCTGTGCTTTCGACCTGGATCGCCAGGGCGGTGGCAAGGAACTGCAGTTGCAGGACCTGGACCAGCCTATCGCCAGCAACGGCTTACGTTGGATCCATTTCGACTTTTCCAGACCCGATGGCAAGAACTGGTTGGTGAACAACAGTGGCATAGATTCTGTCGTGCTGGATGCCATGCTGGATGACGAAATTCGTCCACGCGCGCTGCAAACCAGCAATGGTGTGCTGGCTATTCTGCGCGGTGTTAATCTCAACCCGGGCTCGCAAGCGGAGGACATGGTTTCCATTCGTGTCTGGCTGGAACCGAACCGCATCATCTCTACCCGCCGCAGACGCTTGATGTCGGTGCAGGAACTGCAGCAGGAACTGGCCAAAGGCACCGGCCCGCGCAGCCCAGGAAGCTTCCTGGCCGAATTGGCCTGGCTGCTGGGCGAGCGAATTGCCGATGTCGTCGATCGCCTGGATGGTGCCATTGAAGATGCAGAAATTGCCATCAGCGAGAGCCCTTCCGCCGGCCATCGCAGTGCGTTTTCCGAGTTACGACGCAAAACAGCTCATTTCCGCCGTTACCTGGCACCCCAGCGGGAAGCGCTTGATCGCATGTCGCGCATTCAGCATTCGGTTTTCGCCGAAGCAGATCTGGCAGCGCTATCTGAAGAAACCAATCGCATGACTCTGTTCCTGGAAGAGCTGGATCTGGCTCGCGAACGGGCCATGGTGGCGCAGGAAGAATTACTCAGCAGGCTGGCACAGGAGCAGAATTCCAAGATGTATCTGCTGGCCATCGTGTCTGCCGTGTTCCTGCCTTTGTCTTTCCTCACTGGGCTGTTCGGCATGAACGTAGCCGGTTTACCTGGCATTGAGAACCCCATGGCCTTTATCTGGCTGGTGCTGATGATGAGCGGTATAGGTGGCGGCATTCTGATGCTGTTCCGCATGAAGAAGTGGCTATGAGCGATGTGGCAAATGAGCGCATCCAGGTGGGTTGGCGTGAATGGGTAGCATTGCCTCAACTGGGGATTCCGTGGATCAAGGCCAAGGTAGATACCGGCGCCCGCACCTCCGCACTGCATGCGTTCAAGACCGAACTTTTCGAACAGGAGGGCGAAACCTGGGTGCGTTTCTGGTTGCATCCAGAGCAATACGACCTTCAACCCGAGGCGGTTTGTGAAGCCCGTTTACATGACGAACGCCCGGTAACAGACTCGGGCGGCCATAAAGAAACCCGCCCCGTTATTCTCACGCCCATCACCTTGGGAGGCCGTAGCTGGGATGTAGAAATCACCCTCACCTCTCGCGACATCATGCGTTTTCGCATGTTGCTGGGCCGCACGGCCCTGCGCGGCCACGCCATTGTGGACCCTGAAACTTCCTACCTCACCGGTAAACGACGCCGTAAAAAAGTACGCAGCAAAAAGGTCAAAGTATGAGCACGCCCAGGAAAAAGAGAAAAGCCTTCGAAATTGGTGACACGGTGGTCGAGCCGGGTTCTCGCGCCATCATAGACCTGCCAGTCGCCCGGCTTTACACCCACGATTCACTGAAAATGCCGGTGCAAGTGGTGCACGGACGCCTGGCCGGGCCTACCTTGTTTGTCTCTGC
>JBBKVS010000178.1:0-13652 GCA_037968555.1 Lysobacterales bacterium
GCCCAAGCCGCACTTTTCTCGAAACCGCCCAGGGGAAAAAGGTGCATACCGCTGATTCCACAGTCTGGATGAGCAGCAACATAACGGGCGATATCCAGTACCAGCTTGTCGGGCGTTTGTACCGTCAGCAACTTGCGTAAATCCTTGGCCCGTTTGGACAAAAATTGCATGGAAGGCCCGACGCCACAGGCCATGGCATACCGCAGCAATGACTGGAGGGTTGCCAGGCCGGGCAGGCCGACAATAATGGGTAGATGATTGCCGGCAGCCCGGATACGCTCAGCAAAGTCGAACACCGGTTGTGCATCAAAAACGAACTGCGTCACGATATACATTTCCGTATTGCTGGAACGGGCGTATTCAATTTTGCGTTCGTTGTGGTGCCTGATCAGTGCGCGCTCCATGCCGGGAACGCCTTCAGGATGCCCGGCAACTCCGATCGAGCGAATCTGGTATTTTTCAAAGTGGCCGGTTTGCAGCAAAGAAATGGTATCCGGAAACTCACCCACGGTTTCGCCATCACCACCTGCAATCGCCAGCACGCGCGTAACGCCTGCTGTGGAAGTAACCCGGTCCAGTCGCTCATCCAGCTCTTGCGCATTGGCGATCCCGCGCGCTGTGATGTGCGGTACCGGAACCATCCCCTCATTTGCCAGCTTCTTGCAGGTTTCGACGACCTCAGAAAAATCCCGGCCTGGCAGGGAAGTAACATAGACCCAGGTACCTTCAGCAAGGTGATTCCTGAAGTCGTCAATTTTGCGCGCGCCGCCTGGGGTCACTTCTATGCTGAATGTTCGGGTAAACCCGGATACCAAATCATTGGTGTTCTGGTCCGCTTTAGTGGTGGCAGAAAGTGAGGTCACTGCGATATGGTCTCAAGTGCCAACAATGGTTTGATAGTGCCCTGAGGGTGATGCCGGATCAGTCAAGGTAATTGCCGGGGCTTTCATGGTGGTGCCTTATGGCGATAAGGTGGACTTTGCATATTGTACTTGCTGGGAATGCTAGATTGATCCATGACTGAACACAAACCCATAGTCCTGCAGACCCGGTCACTGACGGCAGACGTCGAAGCACGTTTACTGAAAGAATTTGAAGTCCTGCGCTGCAGTGACAAGAACAGACCACAGCAAGGGGAACTGCAGGCGCTGGCGGCCCGGGCGGAAGCGATTTGCCCAACCGTTGTCGATCGCATAGATGAAGCGCTGCTGCAGGCTGGCCAACGCCTGCGCATCATTGCCAATTTTGGTGTTGGCTATGACAACATCGATGTGGCCAAAGCCCGCGAGCTGGGCATCATGGTGACCAATACGCCGGATGTGCTGACAGAATCGACCGCCGATCTGGCCATGACCCTGTTACTGATGGTGGCCCGACGGGCCGGTGAAGGCGAGCGCCTGTGCCGCAGTGGCCGCTGGACGGGTTGGGAGCCCACCCAATTGCTGGGTCGGGATGTCAGCGGCAAGACCCTGGGCCTGGTCGGTTTTGGTCGTATTGCCCAGGCGGTCGCCAGCCGGGCATATCACGGCTTCGGCATGAGAATATTGCTGCACACTCGATCCCGCGTAGACCCCGACGTACTCGAGCGTTACGGCGCCAGGCAGTGTTCTGAGCTCAACGAACTGCTGACTGCCAGTGATTTCGTTTCGCTGCATTGCCCAAGCACAGCGGAGACTCGCCATCTGATTGATTCTGATGCACTGCGCCAGATGGGCCCGTCTACCGCGCTGATCAATACGGCCCGAGGAAACATCGTCGACGAGGCTGCGTTGGCAATCGCCCTGAAAAACGGAACACTGGGGGCTGCAGGACTGGATGTTTACGAACGGGAGCCGTCAGTACATGCTGGCCTGTTCGACTTGGAAAACGTCGTGTTGTTGCCGCATCTGGGCAGTGCAACCGAGGAGACCCGATCGGCCATGGGGCACCGGATGGTTGACAATTTGGTGGAGTTTTTTGCTGGCAGACCGCCGCGGGATCGCGTCACCTGAGTTCGGGGAAATCGATGGCGGAAATCAATGTCATTCTTCAAAAGCCGTCGACTATCAAAGGTGTCAAGACAGTCCATGATTTCCAAGAACACCGATGAATCCGGATTCCAGCAACAATTGCAGCAGATTCGCAGCTGCACCTTATGCGCGGGTTTGCCTCTTGGGCCTCAGCCCATACTTCAAGCCAGCTCAAAATCCCGCATTCTGATCGCCGGGCAAGCACCGGGCCGCATCACGCATGCCAAAGGTAGACCTTTCGATGACGTTTCCGGCGACCGCTTGCGCAGCTGGCTGGGTGTGGACAAAGCTACGTTCTACGACCCGGACTTCTTCGCCCTCATACCGATGGGATTTTGCTATCCAGGCACCGGTAAAGGCGGCGACCTGCCACCCCGGCCGGAATGCGCACCTGCCTGGCGACAGCCTTTGCTGGACGGTATGCCGGATATACAGCTCACGCTGTTACTAGGCCAATATGCCTTGCGCTGGCACCTGGGGGATCAGAATGGCACTACGCTGACTGCCACCGTGGCCAACTGGCAAAATTATTGGCCCAAATTGATGCCTCTGCCGCACCCTAGTCCGCGCAATGCCCGCTGGTTAAAGCAAAATCCGCAAGTTGAAATGGAAATGCTCCCCAGCTTGCTCAAACGAGTGAAAGAGTTGCTGAATACCCCATAAAAGATATATCCGGCCCTGATTTGCAATCCTATAATGAGTAAGCAACAAGCGGGACGATTGCTTTATGCCAAGCATCATTCCAGGGTAGTGGACTACCGGCATTGACTACAGGAATTCTGACTGGATCGTATGGTGAGCGGACTCGATGCTAATCGCCCTGGGCTACCCATATTCCTGGTCTGGATTCTTTTTGTTTCGGTAGCCTTGAGCTTCACATTGATGACTTTTTCAGCTTCCGCAGCCGCTACCGAAACGGCAACCAGCGAGTATGGGGTACTCGAAGAAGTGATCGTGACGGCAACCCGCCGCGAAGCCAATCTGATGGCCATACCCATCTCCGTTACCGCCCTCAGTGGCCAGGAGCTGGAGCAGCTGGGCATACCGGATCTGACGTACCTCAGCCAGTACTCACCCAACACCACGTTGGAGCCAACCCCGGGCACCAACACCACCCTGACCGCTTATATTCGCGGTGTCGGGCAACAGGATATTAATGCCGGCTTTGAAACCGGGGTGGGCATGTATCTTGACGACGTTTACCTGAACCGCCCCCAGGCAGCCATCCTGGACATCTACGATGTGGAGCGTATTGAGGTGTTGCGCGGCCCGCAGGGAACCCTGTTCGGTCGTAACAGTGTGGGTGGCGCCATACGCTACATCACCCGGTCTTTGGACGATCAAGCCATGTTGCGGGCCAGGTTTTCATATGGCACGGACAATTTACGTGAAGCCGTCATTACTGCCTCGGCACCCCTGAATGAACAATTCCGTATCGGTGGCTCAGTGGCCCGACTGGCGCGGGATGGCTTTGGTAAAAACCTCTATCTGGGATCAGAAAACTACAACAAGGATTCCCTGGGTATCCGAGTAAGCGCCGAGTGGGACGCCACGGACCAGCTTTTTTTTCGCCTCAATGGCGACTATCTGGAGGATGACTCCAACGCCAGGCAAGGACGGCGTATGTTGGTGGGAAGGTTGAGCGGGGCTCCGATACTGGCAGATGTATACGACACCCGCGCCGGCTTGAACAATCCCATACAGTCGGTTAAAGCCGGCGGCCTTTCTCTGCTGGCCAGGTGGCAAGTGCAGCCGGGCATGGAGCTTAAAAACGTACTGGCCTGGCGCCGGGACAAAACGGGGTCGCCCTGGGATTTTGACAGCTTGCCCTTGCCCGATTTTGATTTGTCCCTGCATTTTCGTAATGAACAGTTTTCGGAAGAAATCCAGTTGTTGCTGAGCGGGCAGCGCTGGAACGGGGTTCTGGGCTTCTACTACCTTGATGCCAGCGCCTTCCAGATTTATGACGTGTTGCTGGCTACCACCGGCGCGATCATTGGGCGTCCAGGTTTAAACGCCAATACAGTGGGTGATGTCAGCACCAAAGCCTGGTCCGTGTTCAGTGATTTCAGTGTCGATTTGAGCGACCACTGGGCTATCGAGGGAGGGATCCGTTATACCCGTGACCAACGCCAATCAACGGTGCAGCGCCAATCCCTGGTCGGAGGTAATTCTTCCTTCTTCGGCGGTACTGGGATTCCCTTCGCAACTACCTCGGATTTTCACGGCGAAGAAACCTTCAGCAAAGCTACTCCGCGCCTGAGCCTGAGCTGGCAGCCGAATGAGCAGCAGCTCGTCTATATTTCCTACAGCGAAGGCTTTAAGAGCGGTGGATTTGATCCGCGCGGCCAAAGTACCCTTGCGCCGGATACGGATGGCGATGGGGTAGTCAGTGGTGCCGAGGTTTTCGAGTTTATGAAGTTCGAACCTGAAACCGTAAATTCTTACGAGCTGGGTATCAAGTCAGAACTGCTGGGCGGCAGGATGAATTCCCGCCTGGCAGTTTTCTGGTCCGACTACAGCGATGTTCAGATACCGGGCTCAGTGGCGTATGACAGTGACGGCGATGGCATCCTGGACCAGTTTGTGGGTACTACCACCAATGCCGCCGCAGCAGACATCAAGGGCGCCGAGTGGGAAGGGCTGGCCATTTTGGCGAACAATCTGGGCCGCGAGCAGGCCCAGCTCAGGTTGAGTTGGGCTTTGGGATATGTGGATGCACAGTTCAAAAGGTTCATCAACAATGCGGGACGGGATGTCGCCAGGATTTATCAGTTCCGCAATACACCGGAATGGACTGCGAACAGCGTGCTCAGTTACGAGCTTCCAGTACAACTGCTGCAGCGCCCGGGCCGACTACAGTTCTCAAGCAGCTTGACATACCGGGGCGCAACAGGGCAATTCGAACAACCCACCCCTGAACTGGATCAGCGCGCTTATACACTGTGGGACCTGAATGTGGTGTGGTCAGACAGTGGCAAGCACTGGCTGATTGGTATTCACGCTAAGAATCTCAGCGATACGGAATACATTTACGCCGGATTCTACGCACCGACCTTGGGGCGCGAAGGAAATATCACGGCCTTCTACGGAAATCCCAGGCAAATCTTGGGAACGGTTCAATACCAATTCAATTAAACCCTGAATGCTCTTGCCCGAATTTTCAGGGCTGCCCAGCAACAATTGCACCCGGAGTGCCCCTGCTTGAACCAGTATTTCCTGGCAAATGAGCTTGAGACAGGTTCCGGGTGCATTGTTCCTTTATTATACTTATCAGGACTGACATCCAGGGCGCTGGATTCATGGCCTTACTTTTTTCAACGGTCCAATCGAGTTGACTTTGGCGGTCGATGCGGGGTTTGCGCACGGTGGTGGATTACCGTTTTCAGGATTCAGGCAGCCATAGACCAGCCAGTGCACGGCATCATCACCATCCAGCGGGTTGGCGTCTACCGAGTCGCTGTTCTGCACCGTGTTATCCATTTTTGGCAGTTCATACTCGCCGGGTGAGAAGGTTTCCTTGCGACAATGGGTTTCCGAAGTGCCAGGGCGTATCCAGCACTGTTTGGAACCCCGCTTGGACCGCTCTCCCAGGCAATACAGATAGGGTCCAGTCGGACCGGAACCCAGCACGGGATGGGGCGCCGCCTGGTAAGCATCATTGCATTGCTGATGAGTCTGGCAGGACTCCAGTCCTACGCCCTGCGCGGTAAGATCTGCCAGCAAACAGCTGCCCGCGCGCCGGGTGCCCGGCGCTTGCAGCTTACTCTCCAGCTTGAATGTGCCCTTGACTCGTTTACCGGATGAACTGCTTTGATCAGAAATTACTTTTACCGGACCAGAGCTGATTTTCCAGTTGTCCAGCGCGCCGGTGGATGCCGCATAAGCGGTGAGCGTAATGCCCGTCAGCACCGACAGCAAAAGAACCAGGAACAGAAATGGTCCGCGGACAAAATGATCTGGCCTGTTAATTTTTTTCATTGTCCTGTTCCTACCTGCAATGACTTCATCCGGGCATCCAGGTCACGGCAGGTATATCCCGCAGTTTCCAGGGCAAATAAGCGTTTCAGATGTTCCGAACCTGAGCCCAGGCCCAATTCAGTCAAGTCATACTCAAAGCTGAGGTCATTACAGTTGTTGCCGGTAATTTTAACGCTGCCAATGATTCTGCGCTCAGCCGTCTGACTGCCCTGAAACTCGCCCTGACTGGCCAGCTCCAGCGGCATGGAAATTTCAGTGGCACCATAGCTGAAATCAGCTGACCCGCTAATCCACAGCATGTCACCTTGTGAATCGAAGGTATACCAGGTGAGAGTGGCCTTGAGTGCAGCAGCATACGGCGCTTCATACAGCCAGGCGGGCTCTGCAGAAACAATCTCTGCAATCGACAGAGCCAGCCCCTGGTCTGCGGCGCCCTCGATAACCCAGCTTCCCGAAAGTCGTCCGGACAAAGGAACGCGAGGTGCCAGATGCGAGAACAGGTTGGTCGGTGGCACATTGATGACATGAACGGGCGCAAAATCCTGTCCTTTGAGTTCCAGTTGGAAACCATCATTGTATTGCCCGGATGAAAGTATGGTTTGGGTTGAAATACCCGGCAAAAGTGGATTGGCATTGTCGAGCACAAAAGCCCAGCCGACCCTTGAACAGTAGCCGTTATTTCCTATGCAATTGTTAAACCCGAATATTGCCGCTGATGCCGATGGGGCTGCGCTCAGGTTCCACGACCCAGGAGCCTGTGAAAGGCTCATCAGCACGGACCGGCCATCAGCCAGCCTGGCGCGAACTTCCGGAGCTTGATAGAAAATATTTTCGTGATCTGTTGGTGTGGTGAACTGCAACCAGACCAGTGACCTGTTCTCCTCAGCGCAGACCGCACGATAGGCTTTGACCACCGCGGTTCGGCTGACATAGGGTGGAGTAGCACTCTTTAGTGAAATGGTCCCTTGATGAAATTTCACCCAGTCAGGTTCATTGGCAAAGAACCACCATTCGGGAGCAGAAATGCACGATGCAGGATACGGCGTATACGGGTTTTCGATGAAGTTGGTATAGGCCGGTAGTTCCAGGCTGCCCAGCAGGGCCAGCAGGTATATGTATCTGAGTTTCATGGTGCCACCTCCGAAATGCGTGTATTCAAATCCCGGCAGGCATGACCTGCGGTCTCAAGAGCAAGGTGACGCCTCAAGTGTGTCGATCCGGAGCCCAGGCCCAGGGCTTGTAGATCGTAGTCAAAACCCAGGTCATTGCAATTGAGTCCGGTCAGGACAGCGGCTCCAGCCAAACGACGATCTGCCGGCTTGCTTCCCAGAAACTCACCCTTGTTTACTTCAAGCAGGCTGAAGGTCACCTGACTGTCCCCTGACTGGAAAATGGCGGCGCCTGTCAACCACAGTTGTTCGCCATTCAAACCAAAAGTGTGCCAGTAGAAAAATAGCAGCAAAGGTGTTGAAGCAATCTGGTCCGGCTCGGGCTTGCTGGCCGGGGGTAGCTCAGAAATACTTATATGGAAACCGGGGTCAGCTGCACCTTCGGTTATCCACTGCCCTGACAGTCGGCCGTTCAGTGGAAAATCGGGATTGGGGCTCAGGACGCTGGCAGTGGCAGGTACCTGTACCTCTTTTGTCGGTTTTATGCTTTTCTGGGTATAGAACTGCAATCCAAAACTGCTGTTGTATTCATCGGCCAGCATGGGTCGGTCCCAATAGGCTGTGGCAGGTGGGTACTCCAGTATGTAGATCCAGGTTTTTCTGCCCATGAAATCTATACCGTTATTTGCTGGGCCGCCTAGCATTTGATCGACTAGTTCGTGTTGGAAAAATGTCGGCCCATCGGGTTCTCGCGAAAGCGTGGCGTAGGGCCTGTAGCCATCAGCAAGTTTAAAGCTCACAAGCGGCATGATGTAGCGAGTTTCCGGATCACTTCCCTGCGGAATACTGAAAGCAATCCACACTACTGAGCGATTCGCATCCGCACAGCCAACCCGGTAACCGGATACGATGGCGGTACGTTTTTGGTTGGTATTGTTCGCATCGATTAACAGCAGGTTTTCTTCAAACACTTTTACAATATTGTTGCCGTAAAGGCGGGTCTGAAGCTCTGGTATCGAAATGCAACCTGGTGGGTAGTTTGCAAACGAATTGTCAACGCCACTGCCATCCAGGGCCCAGGCGCTGTGACAGAGAAATGTGGCAAGTAATATGAGATGTTTCATGGTTTTAGTCCTTCAATTCTGGCTTCGAGATCACGGCAGCGATATCAGCAGTCATTACTGCGCAACGACTTCCGACTTTTTGGTTGCGCTTTTCTAACTGGACGCAATCACAGCATGGCCAGCAGCAAGGGACTTGACATGAACATTTTCCAAATGATTTATCAGGAAAATATTTATGTTTGTTTTCAGAGGCTTATATCCTCTGTTCCCGGTGCTGCAAAGTCAGTACCATGGATGACCTGAAGGCACATTTTCTGAAGTCTCACTCGAGTCAAATGGCCAGGTGAAGCAACGTGCAAGAACCCGAACGCACTATTCCGGAAAATTTCCAGTTCGATGAAGTCAGGGTCGACGCATCAATAGGCCAAATTAGTGGGCCAGGCGGCAAGGCTCACCTGGAACCCAGGCTTATGGCGGTACTGCAGCGGCTCGCGAGTTGCCCGGGCGAGTTGGTAACACGGTCCGAACTGCTGGCAGATATCTGGCCTGGTGGAGAGGTTTACGACGAGGCACTGACCCAGTCCATTTACCAATTGCGACAACAGATCAGTGCGGTGCTGGGAGCAGGTGAGCACAGCAAGCTGATCACCACGGTACCGAAGCGCGGGTACATTCTGAACAGTGAAGTTCTGCAGAGCACAAAGCAGCCAGAGCTAACCGACAAACACCGATTGCATACTCCAGGCAGGCTCCGAATTGCAGCCATTGTGCTGGCTGTGCTGACACTGCTACTGGTGTGGATTGTTTTGCAGTGGCGCACTGAACAAAAGTTTGAAACACCCCCTTCTGGCCACCTTTCGATTGCCGTGCTTCCCTTCCTTCCATTGGTCAGTGAAAACAGTGACCCTGCGCTTGAGCTGGGTATGGCAGACACCTTGATCGCCCGGCTGAGCAGAATCAAGCAAGTTATTGTGCGGCCTATCAACCTTGTAAGCAGGTTGAAGGCGGTCGATCGGGATTCCATTCAGGTGGGAAAGGATCTGAAAGTAGATGCCATAGTCGAGGGCAGTATTCAGCATCAGGATAAGGTCATACGCGTAACTGTACGTCTATTGCGGGTTGCCGATGGTGTCGCCTTATGGGCGGATACCTTTGACGAACCCTTTTCCAATATTTTTGAGTTGCAGGATGTAATTTGTGCGCGCATAGCCGAGGCGCTGGCATTGGAGCTGGGACCTGAGGAGCAGAAAGAACTTGCAAGTGCGGGTACGGCGCAGACCGATGCCTATATCCTCTACCTTAAAGGCCGCATGCACCTGTTTCGGCTGACGCCCGAAGATATGCTGACCAGCATCGAGTATTTCCGTGAAGCCGTGGAACTTGACCCTTTGTACGCCCAAGCCTGGTTGGGCTTGGCCAGCGTCCAGTTCCGTATTCCGATAGCGGGAGAAGAACCACCACTTAAGCACTATCCAGCTGCCAAAGCTGCGGCTCTCAAAGCCCTGGAGATCGATAGTTCATTGGCAGAAGGAGAAGCCATGCTGGGCTGGATTGCTCACTGGTTTGACTGGGACTGGGTTGCATCAGAGGCTCATTTCCTGCGCGCTATCCAGATAGACCCCAATGATGTTGAGAGTCACCTGGGCTATGCACACCTGCTTTCCAGTAGCGGCCGTTTTGAACAAGCGAAAAAGGAGATGTGGCGCGCTCGCGAGCTTAACCCGTTTAATCCCATAGCTGCTGCATTGGAAGTTCGCTTTATGTTGGACTTGGGACTTGATGATGAAGCCATACGATTGGGTGAACAGGCTCGCAACCTGAATGATAAATTCTGGCTTATTCGCGTAAATCTATTTGACGCATATTCGAACTCAGGGCGGGAAGAGGAGGCTTTGACAGAACTTCGGGTCGCACAGCAACTGTCTGGCAGCAATAGCTATGTGGAAGCCTTGCTGGTCGGTCAGCTGGCCAAAATGGGCCACGAACTGGAAGCACAACAACAGCTGGAAGAATTGGTGATTCGAGCCAATACGACCTACGTTCCACCCTACAACATGGCATTGGCCTATCTTGGAGTAGGCGACATGGATACCACCATGAGCTGGTTGCAACAGGGCTACATGCGGCGTGACCCAAAAATGGTTTTCCTGGAGCTGGGTGAAGATTGGCAAGTGCTGCGCAATCGGCCTGACTTCATTGAGTTGCTGGTCCGTATGAACTTACCGGTTGTCAGGTAAATACCAGGTTTGACCAGCTTTCGGCTTTGGCCAACTCCCAATCCTCACGCCAGTCTTCCGGTAAGCAATCGTCCGAGAGCAGGCAGCTTGGGCTGATGCGCGGATACATTTGTGCATAGTTTCTGATGATGGTGCCTTTGACGCGGTGATTGATGTGTCGTGGCTGCAGTTGGTTGAGGCTGTCCAGCCCTGCCAGCGCCAGTAACTCAGTCAGGTTCTTGACGGTTTCACGATGAAAGTTGGCCACCCGGCGGGCTTTGTCTTCCACTATCAGTGCTTTGTAGCGGGCCGGGTTCTGGGTGGCGATGCCGGTTGGGCAGGTGTCGGTATGACAGGAGCGAGACTGCACACAACCCAATGAGAACATCATGCCGCGAGCCGAATTGGCCGTGTCAGCGCCTAAAGCGATGATGCGCAGCAAGTGGAATGCCGAGAAAATTTTGCCGGCGGCAATGATGCGAATCTTGTCGCGCAGGCCTATGCCGATTAGCGCTGAGTTGACGAAGATCAGCGCATCGCGCAAAGGTGTGCCCACCGAATTGGTCATTTCAGTGGGTGCTGCACCGGTGCCGCCTTCGCCGCCATCGACGGTGATAAAGTCGGGCAGGATGCCAGTCTCCAGCATGGCTTTGCAAATACCCAGGAATTCGTCGCGTTTACCTATGCACAGTTTGAAACCCGTCGGTTTGCCACCACTCAGATCGCGCAGCCGATCAACGAATTCCAGTAAGCCACGCGGTGAATTAAAAGCGCTGTGGGCCGCCGGGGAAATCACATCCTGGCCCATAGGAACATGGCGGATTTGGGCAATTTCTTCAGTGAGTTTTATGGCGGGTAAAATACCGCCATGCCCAGGTTTGGCGCCCTGTGAAAGCTTGATCTCTATCATTTTTACCACGGGCTGTACGGCCTTCTGCTGAAACAGGCCTACGTCAAATTTGCCTTCTGCATTGCGACAGCCGAAGTAAGCCGTACCGATCTGCCAGATCAGGTCACCCCCGTATTTCAGGTGATAGGGGCTGAGGCCACCCTCGCCGGTATTGTGGGCAAAGTTGCCCGCTTTGGCGCCTTGGTTCAGAGCCATAATGGCGTTCTTGCTCAGGGAGCCAAAGCTCATGGCAGAGATATTCAAAGGCGAAGCATCATACGGCTGGGTACATTTTTCGCCGCCAAAGCGTATCCGCGGGTCGTGGTTGTGCACAACTTTAGGTGCCAGTGAGTGATTTACCCATTCATAACCATCCGCATTGACATCAAATACCGTACCGAAAGGGCGAGTATCCTGAGCGCCCTTGGCCCGTTGGTAGATCAGCGACCGGAACTCGCGGCTGACCGGCATGCCATCGGTTTCTGATTCCACAAAGTACTGTTGAATCTCTTTTCTGAAAGATTCCAGCACGTAACGGAAGCGGCCGACAACGGGGTACAGCCTGCGCAAGGTGTGTTTCTTCTGCAGGCAGTCGATGAAGCCGATCAGCAGAATCGGTGCGACCAGAATGAACAGCCACCAGGCAGGCAGCCAGAATTGAGCGAGTAGGACAATGGATAAAGGAACGAGCAACGCCAGAATCAGAAAAATTTGTCGAACAGTCACCGCGTTCTCCTGCTGGTGTAAACCGGGGTCAGTAAACAGGGGTCAGAGTACCATTTTGATAGTTGTGTTCCTCCGGTCTTTGGGGAATGCTCGAAAATGGTACTCTGACCCCATTATTCCCAACACATCAACAAATGGAAGAGGTTGTTAATATGAAAGCACTGGTTTGCCGCGAATACGGAGCACCCGAATCACTGGTCCTCGAAGAAATGCCCGATCCAGTAGCCGCGGCCGGCGAGGTGTTGGTTGAGGTAGCCGCTGCCGGCATGAATTTTCCGGACGTATTGTCCATCGCCGGAAAATACCAGATCAAGTCAACACCGCCTTTCATTCCGGGCAATGAAGCTGCCGGTACGATCATTGCGCTGGGTGAGGGTGTGAATCGTTACCAGATCGGTGATCAAGTCATACTGCTGCCAATGAATGGTGCTTTCGCCAGTCGATGTGCCGTCAGCGAGGACAGGGTGATGCCAGTCCCGAAAGGTTTGAGCCTGCAGCAGGCGGCAGGGTTTTCAGTGACCTATGGCACCAGCTATCACGCTCTGAAACAATCGGCCGAGTTGCGCGCCGGTGAAACACTGTTGGTGCTTGGGGCGGCCGGTGGGGTTGGAATCACCGCGGTAGAAATCGGTCATGCCATGGGCGCCAAAGTGATCGCTGCTGCCAGCACCGATGAGAAAGTGGCATTTGCCCTGGCAGCCGGTGCGGACCACGGTATCAACTATAAGCAGGCTTCATTGCGCGATGTCCTGAAAGAATTGACCGGTGGCAAGGGCGTGGACGTGGTGTATGACCCGGTAGGGGGTGATATTGCCCAAATCGGTCTGCGGGCACTGGCTTGGCAAGGGCGCCATCTGGTGGTGGGCTTTGCTTCCGGCACCATTCCGGATTTCCCGGCCAATATGGCCCTGCTCAAGGAAGCCCGCATCCAGGGCACTTTGTGGGGTAACTGGGTCGCACGCTATCCGCTGGAACATCTGAAAAACATGGATGAGTTGGCTGAGATGATTCAGACCAGCCAAATCAATCCGCAAGTTTCTGCGGCCTATGCGCTGGAGGATTATCTTTCCGCATTCAGTGAGATTACCGGCAGAAGAGTAATGGGCAAGATAGTCCTGACGATGTCCTGATCAGGACATCAATAGAATTTATGACTGCATAAATACAAACACCGCCGAGGTTGCCCTGGGCGGTGTTTTTTGCTCTGCGACTGATGCGTTGTGTCCGGGTCGATTTGCAGTTCTTTCCTTGTCGACGGGGACGCATCCTTCTAACCCCAAGAAATATATCATGAATTGGAAAAATTTGGGGTAATTTTTATTCCAGGCACTTGGTCATGGGCAAAAACTCTATCTGCAACTGCGGGTTCAGAGGATGAAAAAAGGGGGTCCCCGGCAAATAACCCTTTTTTCGATAGAACTCGACACCTGACAGGGTGGCAGTGAGTTGAATTTGCCTGAAGCCATAAGCACGGGCAGCAGATTCGCATTCATCCAGGATGAGGCTGGCTAGTCCCTTTCGGGCAAATCCGGGATGGATAAAAAATGCCCTGATTCTGGCCGCACCCCTGGCTGGATCAACCGGTTCGGCGCTGCGATTGGGCTCGCTGTCGCTGCCAAAAAGCGTTTCACGAAAACTCCAGCCACCACAACCCGCCA
>JBBKVS010000179.1:0-5535 GCA_037968555.1 Lysobacterales bacterium
AACAGCACCAGTAAAACCAGCACCACCGCCAGCGAGGCCAAAATACTGCGAAGTTTGGCTTCAGCCTGTATGGATTGCTGAAGCTCGACCCCGAATGGACCCACTCCCGTGATATCCAGATTCAATCCGGCCTGTTCTGGCAAGTCCATAAACGCAGCTCTGACCTCTGCCATGGCCTCGGCCTGCGCTTTAAGATCGGTGCCCACCGCACGGGTTTCGGCCAACAGCACGGTGCTACCGTCTGCAGCGACCCAAAGCACTTCACCGCTGTTACTGGCTGTTGCGTCAGTGCCAGAGCCAGGCGCCAACTGCTGCAACAAATCCAGGCTGGCCAGGAAAGGGTCTGCAGCCACCAGCTTCACCAGGCTGGTACTGCCAGCCAGGGCCAGATCCTGCAGCCGGTTTTGCAGCGCCCGGGATAAGGAATCGGTGGAATAGTCCAGGTCCAGCATCAAGGGGTAGCGGCTGCGAACGGGTTCGGGAACCGCATCGGCACCGGGGCCGGCTTCGCCGTTCAAAACCTGCACGAATTCTGGCGACTCACTCAATACAGCCTGCAGGCTGCGGCTGGCTTCCTGACGCTGCGCCAGCTCCCCCCCCGCAATGCCCACGACCATCAGGCGTGAGCCTGGCCCACTGCCCAATTGCTGCAAGAGGATTTCATTGCTAGCGCCGCCGCCACGAGGCAGGAAGGCACCCAAATCGAAGCTCAGTTGCAATTTCAGTGTCAATATCAACGACAGCGAAGCAATAATCACCAGCCACACCAAAGTTCGATGATAGGCAGGCGAATGAATCATTCGGCAGACATCGGCAAAGCTGTCTGCAATTCCATCAATTGCCACTCTTGCGCATCAAACTGGATACGAATGGACTGAATCGACGTCTTTCCACCTTTCACTTCAATACTTTGCAAGTGTTTGGCAACGCGCTTGGCTCGCGGCTGCAACAGCAAATTCCAGTCACATTCGCTGCCATCCAGAGTGCTTATAAAATCGGCATCCAGGCGCGAATTATCGCCCGCCAATAAAGCTTCGATGCCCCCCAACAAGGCTAACATCATACGATTGGATTTCAGTGAAATGCGTTGTGTACGCCCCTCACGGCTGACCTCAACCGATTGCTGGTTCACCCGCATGGTTTCGCGAAAAGGCGTCTCTATGCTCTTGATCATCTGGCCGGGAGACAGGTACTCCAACTGGCCAGACAACAACAAAGGCTCTTTCAGCATGGCGCTGTGTCTTTGCTCGGTAAATGCAACGCTTGCGGGTGGTGTCACTGCGGCATTGGCTATCACCGTTGTCAGACTCAGCTCTGTAGCCTGCACAATCGGACTGCCGAGCAGCAGTAGCAGGTAAAGTCCCAGCTTTAGGGTGTAGCGCTTCAAATCCTTGGTCTCATCACTGATCCTGCCTCTCATCTTTGGCCTTGCGTGCTGTCAGTATGGCCTGAACCGCCTTGAGCGGCAGTTTGCCGGTCTCATTTCGGGGTAGTGCAGCAACAAATACGATAGGCCGTGGAATAAATACCGGGTCTACGGCTCGCAACAAGGCCTGGCGGATATCGGCCGCGACCAAGCCAGGCGCCACGATCACTGCTGCCAGCCTTTGGGAGCTTTCAGCCGGCATAAAAATCAGGCCATCACGGACCCCTTCAATGGCCAGCAAACGCCTGTTCAGATCAGCCAGGGAAGTCTTCTTGCCCGCCACATTCACTTGATCGTTTTCCCGTGCTAACCAGCGAAACTGGTGTGTACCCACCAATTCGACCTTATCCGCGAGCATCACCGGCCCCGCCAGATGGGCTGCACTCACCCGGGTTTTCTGTTCGACCACTTGCATGTGAAAGGGTGCCGAGAGTCTCCACAATTCTTCCCGTGCCGTATTGCGTACCGCAATGATGCCGCTTTCACTACTGCCAAAAACATCCAGAACCGGCGCCTGGTAATAAGCCTCAAATTCCACTGCCAATGATTGGGATAAAGGGGCAGTGGCGGTAAAAATGCGAGCCAGCTTTGGCAATGGCAAGGCGGAACTCATCAGCGTCCGCAAGTGCAATGGCGATGAGACCAACATTCTGGGTTCCGGCATATCACATAGCGCCGATACGATATCCTGGGGATACAGAGGATTGGCCTCACTGATTGCGAGATTGGCAAACAAGGGCATCAACACTGAGGTTTCAAGCCCCCACATGTGTTGTGCTGGCACCGTGGCCAGCACATTCGCAGGACCCGTCCAATCCTCCAACATGGCAGCACAATTGGCCTGGGTTGCAGCCACCAGGGTTTGCCAGGTCTTGATGGTTGCACTGGGGTTGCCTGTGCTTCCGGAGGTAAATGCAATAACACAACGTTGTTGCCAGGGAATCTGCGGGATTTTTTGACCCTGATCTGCGTCAGCAGTTTGATACGGGGCCGCAAGCACCGCATCTTCTTCACCCGTGCGGTAGCTGTCCGGATAGGCGGCTTCCAGGTCATCAAGGGTTTGCGGCTGTCGGTTGGGCGGCATCAAAGTGCATTGCCCGGCCATGATGGAGGCGCAAAAGGAGCGCAGGAACTCGTGCCGATTGCGATGCAGATTCAGCACAAAGCGCCGGTTCGGCAAGGTCTGCGACAAAGCCCACACACTGGCCATGAATTGCACCATGCTCACCGGGTTTTGCCGACGTTGCAGTATCAGGTCGGTAGCAAGTCTCGAGCTCAAGGGCCCGCGCTGCTGCGCCTTGTTGGCTGAAGTCTCACGGTCTTGAGGTTGTGGGTTCTGAGTGTTCAAGATAGGTATCCGGCGCCCATCCGCATCAGGGGCCCGGATCAGCCATCACGCTTGCCTGGCTTGAATGAATGCATTCAGGTCCCGCAAGGTGCCAAATGCCTGTTTCAGGCTCTCATCTTCGGCTTTCATCTGTACTGCGTATTTTTGTGAGATGGCCAGTGCCAGTTCCAGAGCATCAATAGAATCCAGACCCAGGCCCTCACCAAACAATGGTGCTTCGGGTTCGATCTCTTCAGCCTTTACATCTTCGAGATTCAACGCCTCAACGATAAGACAGGCAAGCTCGCGCTCCTGTTCTGATTGATTCTGCATGCTGTTCCTTTTGTGCCGTGTGTAATCTGTCAAAGGAATATATGATAATTTCCTTTTGCTAACCAGCACGGACCAAGGCAAATCCAATATATGAACAAAGAGCAAGCAGATGTCGTGGTAATAGGAGGGGGTCCAGCAGGCACAACTTTTGCCACACTCATGCAGAAACGGGGCTGGAAAGTCGTGCTGCTGGAAAAAGATCACCACCCCCGTTTCCACATCGGTGAATCGCTATTGCCCATGAACCTGCCTGTTTTTGAACGACTGGGAGTGCTGGAGCAGATCCAACAGTTGGGGGTGGTTAAAAATGGTGCGGATTTTACCGTTGCCAATGAAGGCAGGGAGCACCAGACATTCCATTTTGACCGGGCCCTGGGCAACAGCCCGGATCACGCATTTGAGGTAAGGCGCAGCGAATTCGACCAGGCACTTTTTGAACATTGTCGAAGTTCTGGAGTGGATGCGCGGGAAGGATACTGTGTTCGCAAGGTTAGCGCTGAATCGGGTGGCACACACCTGGTCGAGGCGATTGACGAACAGGGTGAGTCGCATTCCTGGCAAGCCCGGTTCCTGGTAGATGCAAGCGGGCGGGAAACTTTCCTGGCTCGTACAAATGGTTGGAAAGAGCGCAACAAACAGCATGCCAGCGCGGCCGTTTTTGGCCACTTCAAAAATGCTCAACGACGCCCGGGCATAGACCAGGGCAATATCAGCCTCTACTGGTTTGAGCATGGTTGGATCTGGATGATCCCATTGCAAGACGACATCATGAGCATAGGGGCGGTCTGTAACCCGGCCTTTCTCAAGACCCGTAAAGGCTCTTTGAATGATTTTTTGCGCATGACACTGGACCGGGTAAGTGAAGTGAAACAGCGCATGCAGAATGCTGAGGCCATTGTCGATGCCCAGGCCACCGGGAACTACTCCTATTTCTCCAAGGTGGTTAGCGGTAAAGGCCTGCTATTGATTGGCGATGCGTATACCTTTATTGACCCGGTTTTTTCCAGCGGCGTTTACCTGGCCATGAGTAGCGCAGAACATGCCGTACCAGTAGCAGAGTCCTGGTTGAGGCAAAAAACCTTAGGCTACAAATTGGCACAATATCGCTACCGGAAAAACCTGAAGCAAGGCCTGAAAACATTTACCTGGTTTATTTACCGTTTTAATTCTCCAGCCATGTCTGTGCTGATGAGCAACCCACGCAATGTGCTGAAGGTTGTAGATGCCGTGATCTCGATGCTGGCTGGTGATGTTTATACAAACCGGGCCGTGCAGAACCGCTTATTGGTTTTCAAAGTCATTTACTACACTTCATGCGCCATTAACTGGCGGCGCGTGCGGACCGCCCGCAAAGCTCGCCTGGAAGGCCTGGTTCTGGATCCAGGCTTATGAATCCGTCTAAAACCCCCACCAGTGAAGCCGGGCAAGTAATTCGAAACGAAGATTCGGCAACCGCTTTGAGCGTTCGCAGCGGCAACGAGATTAATCAAGCGCCGTCTGATGGCGCACAACTGTTGCTGGGTTTTGAGTTCGGCTGTTCAACGTCGCCCCCTGTCAATGAAGGAATCGTCAGACTAGCCCTGGAGCCGCTGACAGCCGCTTCGGGATCTGAGAGTTGGTGGTATACGGGCGCTGTTCAACATCGTCATATGGGCCCGGTGCGGATGGCAGAATGTGAGCATTTCAGTGCCCTGATTGTTGAGCTGGATGAGGCAGGCCAAAGTGACTTCAAAGCCCTTTCGCAGCAGGCTTATCTTCATTTGTTCGAAGCATTGAAAACCGCCAGGCACAATAAACCGGTACGTATCTGGAATTACTTCGACCGCATCAATGAAGAACAGAACCAACAGGAACGCTATCGCTCATTCTCTTCTGGCCGTGCTGCCGCTTTTGCCCAATTTGACATCTTCGACTCCATTGCCCCGGTGGGTACGGCCATTGGCACCACAAACTCCAAAAAATTGATCCTGGTTGCGCTGGCTACCGATCTTCCTTTTGAAGTCATGGAAAATCCACGCCAGGTCAGCGCCTATCACTACCCAAAATCCTATGGCCCGGACAGCCCCAAGTTCAGCCGATGCGGCTTACTGCGTCAGCCATCCGGTTCGCTGTTTTTGGTGTCGGGTACGGCCTCGGTGGTCGGTCATGACTCAACTCATCCTTTTGACAGCTCTCAGCAACTGCAGGAAACCCTGAGAAATCTCACCAAATTGCTGGAGCAGGTTCAGCCGCAGGACCGTCATACCGGCAGCTCCAAGCCCGACCCGGATACTGTTCTTCGGGTGTATCTGCGGAATCCTGAAGACCAGGCCCTGGTCGAGAATCTGTTGCAGGAGGCCTGGGGCGATCTACCCTTGCACCTGATGTTTTTGCAGGGAGACATTTGTCGCAGTGAGCTGATGATAGAAATTGAAGCTGTATCGGAATTTGGTTTGGATTAGGATAAGCA
>JBBKVS010000180.1:0-47602 GCA_037968555.1 Lysobacterales bacterium
TGATGGATGGCCGCCAGCTGACAGCGCCCTTGTTGGTGGGCGCTGATGGTGCGGGCTCCATGGTGCGCAAGGCCATGGGCATAGACCAGCAAGTCTGGACATACGGCCAGCAGGGCATAGTCTGCGTGGTACAGACGGCTATCGCCAATACAGGGCTGGCCTGGCAACGCTTTATGCCTGGTGGTCCGCTGGCATTTCTGCCGCTACAGGATGGCAAGTCTTCGATAGTCTGGTCACGCCCGGACGCAGAAGCCAAGGAATTGCTGGCGCTGGACGATGCGGCGTTTATGGCCCGCTTGCAAGCTGCCATGACCAAGGTAGGTACCGTCGACAGTCTGTTTGGCGAGTTGCAATCCATCGGGCCCAGAGCAAGCTTTCCCTTGAGCATGACTTTGAGCAACAGCTACGCCAGCCAAAATTCGGTGCTGGTGGGTGATGCGGCACATGTAGTACATCCGCTGGCTGGACAGGGAGTTAACCTGGGTTTGCAGGATGCAGCTGCCTTAGTGGAGACGCTACTGGCCAACCGGAAACAGGGGAAAGAGCTGAATGATGAGCGCAGTCTGCAGGCTTATTCCCGCTACCGGCGCTCCGAAACCGAGTTGATGGCGCGTGGCATACACGGCATACACGGCCTGTTTTCCATGCAGCCTTTGTCACCTTTGCGGCGCCTGGGCCTGGGCCTGGTTGCGCGCAGCTGGTATGGAAAAGATAAGCTGATCCGCCGTGCCGCTGGCCTGAACGTCAATGCCCCCGCGATTGCTCGCGGCGTTGAGTTGGGTCAGTTGATGCGCTGAAGCTGATGGGCTTATTCCAAAAACCCTTATTCCCCAGGGCTATATGCCTTCTGGTTATATCCCGATAGAAAACACTTCGTTCACGGCCAGCCTTGGCGAACCTATGCTTCTTGAAAGTTCAACAAGAGGCATTCGGCATGTTCAAGGCTCTACGCACCGACAATTCGCCATTTAATCCGCAACAGATTGAAATGTTGCAATCCAGCCTGGTTAACCTGGATGTCGCCCAATCTGCCTGGCTGAGTGGTTATATCGCCGGTCGCCTGTCCACCGATTCTGCCGTTAATCTGCCCTTGCCTGCTGCTGCCGTCGAGTCCATCCCGCAGCAAAAATTTCATGTGGTATATGCCTCCCAGACCGGTACCGGTGAAGTGATCGCCGGCGAGCTGGCTGCACAGCTACAACAAGCTGGCTGGGCTGTAGAGCTTCAATCCATGAGCAGCATACGGCCGGCTCAGCTGAAAAAGCTGCAGCACGTGGCTTTGGTTGTCAGTACGCATGGCGAAGGCGATCCACCGGATGATGCGCTGGACTGGTTTGATTATCTGCAAAGCCCGCGGGCGCCAAAACTCGAGTCACTGAATTTTACCGTGCTGGCATTGGGTGATCGCAGCTATGAGAAATACTGCGAAGCCGGGCGGCGGCTGGAACAGTTGTTGCTGGCCACCGGCGCCAAAGCCTATTCGACCCGGATAGAGTGCGATCTGGATTACGCTGGCAATGCACAACAGTGGTCAACTGAAGTGCTGAGCTATGCTCGCGAGCAGCAGCCCCAGGACGCTGCAGCTAAGCGTGGAACAGCCCAACACCTGAGCGTGGTGCCCAGTGCAGAGCAGTGGAGCCGCGTCAAACCCTTTAAAGCCACACTGGAGCGGGTGCAGAAAATCACTGCACTGGAATCGGAAAAAGATGTATATCACCTGGAACTGTCGCTGGCAGATTCCGGCATAGCCTATCAACCGGGTGATTCTTTGGGTGTTTGGGCCAACAACCATCACGACACAGTCACACAAATATTGGCGGGCCTCAGCATTGCTGCCGATGCTGAAATTGAAATCGATGGGCATATCCATACCGCACACGAACTGCTGGTGCGGCACCGTGAGATCACCCGCCTCAGCGCAGATACCATTACAGCCTATGCTACAGCCGTAGGGCAGGGAGCATTGCAGCAGCACTTCGAAGCACTGGCTGGCTCGGAGCGCCGCGATTTCATTGAAGCCCGGCAGTTTATCGACCTGGTTGAAGAATTCCCACCGCAAGAGGGTGCCGCCATAGCGTTGGAAACCCTGGCTGGTCTGTTACGCCCGCTGGCCCCCCGTTCCTACTCCATCGCATCCAGCCGGGCCGCAGTGGATGACGAGGTACACCTGACGGTTGCCACGCTGTTCAGCGATGCCATCGGCACCGAGCGCAAAGGCGTAGCCAGTAACTTTTTGAATTACCACCTGCAGGCCGGCGATGAAGTCGGCGTATTCCTGGAACCGAACAAACGCTTCCGCTTGCCGGAGAATCGCCAGACGCCGGTCATCCTGGTCGCAGCGGGCACCGGCATTGCGCCTTACCGGGCTTTCCTGCAGCAGTTGGAAGAAGAAGCGGCTGATACCCCGGTATGGCTGATTTTCGGCAATCCGCACCTGCGCAGTGATTTCCTTTACCAACGCGAATGGCTGGAATGGCGTGGCAAAGGCCTGTTGCAACACATTGATTGCGCCTTTTCGCGTGATCAGGCAGAAAAAGTTTACGTACAGCACATCATCCGCGAGCAGGGCGAGCGGCTGAATCAATGGCTGCAGGATGGGGCACAGATCTATCTGTGCGGTGGCCTGGCCATGGGTAAAGAAGTTGAGCTGGCGGTTCAGGATGTGCTGCTTGAACAACGTGGCCTGGATGCAGACGGTGCCGCCGAGGAGCTGGCCGAGCTGCGCCGTCAGGGCCGCATTCTGAAGGACCTGTACTGATGGCCGAAACCGCCAAATTGAGCCCGGTTGAGGGCATCAAGGCGCGCAGCAATTTTCTGCGCGGTACCTTGCTGGAAAGCCTGGCTGATAGTGCTACCGGCACTTTGGCCGAAGACGATACCCAGCTGAGTAAATTCCATGGCTTCTACCAGCAGGATGATCGCGATGTGCGTGATGAACGTCGTCGCCAGATGCTGGAGCCCGATCACCAGTTCATGATCCGTGCCCGCGTGCCGGGCGGTATCTGCACACCGAAGCAGTGGCTGGCCATGGATGCCATCGCCGCCAAACATGCCAACGGTACCATTCGCCTGACCACACGCCAGGCCTTCCAGTTGCATGGTGTGATCAAGCGCGGTCTCAAGCCCACCATTCGAGCCATCTATGACAGCCTGCTGGATACCATTGCGGCCTGCGGTGATGTCAATCGAAATGTCATGAGTTCTGTGCTGCCGGAACAGTCCGCTTTGCATCAGCAGATTTTTCAACATGCAGCGGCGGTCAGCCGACACCTTTTGCCCAATACCCGTGCCTATCACGAGATCTGGCTGGATGGAGAAAAGCTCACAGCTGAAGAAACCGCGAATCAGCATGAGCCTATCTACGGCCCTACCTATCTGCCACGCAAATTTAAAATCTCGTTTGCTGTGCCACCACGCAATGATGTGGATCTGTTTGCCCACGACCTGAGCTTTATCGCCATCATCGAAAACGGTGAGCTGCAGGGTTATAACGTAGCTGTAGGTGGGGGTATGGGAGTTACGCATGGCGATCCCAAAACCTACCCACGCCTGGCCACAGTGGTGGGCTTTTGCCTTCCGGAACAACTGCTGCAGGTGACTGAAACCATCGTCAAGATCCAACGTGACTTTGGTGATCGTACTGACAGGAAACATGCACGGCTGAAGTACACACTGGATGACCAGGGCGAAGACTGGTTTCACGAGCAACTGGTGCACCGCATGGGCTACAGTCTGAGCTTGGCCCGCGAGTATGAGTTTACCCACACCGGTGATCGCCTGGGTTGGCAACAGACCGACAATGGTTTGTGGCACCTGGGCCTGTTTATTGAAAACGGCCGGGTCCAGGATTTGCCGGATCGCAAACAATTGACCGGTCTGCGTGCCATAGCCGAAATACTCAAGGGCGAGTTTCGTCTGACACCCAACCAGAATTTGTTGATAGCCAATGTGGCCGAAGAAGATCGTGCCGCCATCGATCAGATCGTTGTCAGCCATGGTCTGGACAGCTGGAATCGTCTGAGTCCAATGCGTGAGCATGCGCTGGCCTGTGTGGGCTTTCCCACCTGTGGTCTGGCCATGGCTGAAAGCGAACGCTATTTGCCGGAGCTGGTTGGCAAGATTGAACAGCTGTTGACCAGGCACGATTTACTGCAGCAGGCCATTACCATCCGCATGACGGGCTGCCCTAATGGTTGTGCCCGGCCTTACCTGTCTGAAATTGGCCTGGTGGGCAAGGGTCCCGGACTCTACAACCTGCACCTGGGTGCGGCTTTCAACGGCACGCGGCTGAATTCATTGTTCCGCGAGTCGGTACAGGAAGCCGAAATTCTGCAAGTGCTGGACCAACTGTTTGCCGACTATGCCGCCGGCCGCAACGAAGACGAATATTTTGGCGATTTCCTGTATCGACAGGGATTGCTTTCCAATTCCAGTCATTCAACCACTCCTTTTAACGAGCAGATCCCAGCATGAGTGAACACGCCTTGAAATTGTGCATACCCCGTCCCGGCCAGCATTGGAATGAACAGCAGCTAGCCGCCGTGAATCCCTGCCTGGAGAAAATGTCGGCGGTAGATCGGGTGCAATGGGCACTGGATTTTCTGCCGGACCAGGTGGTGTTGACCTCCAGTTTCGGGGTGCAGGCTGCACTGATGCTGCACATGGTTACCCAGCTCAAGCCGCGTATCCCGGTGGTATTGATCGACACCGGTTATCTGTTTGATGAGACTTATGGATTTGTCGACCAGCTGCAGCAGCAGCTGGATCTGAATTTGCATATTTACCGACCGGAGCTAAGTCCGGCCTGGCAGGAATTTCGTAATGGCCGCTTGTGGGAACAGGGTGAAGCCGGCATTCGCCGTTACAATTACATTAACAAAGTTGAGCCCATGCAAAGGGCGTTGAAGGATTTGCAGGTAGGTACCTGGTTCAGCGGTCTGCGTCGCAGCCAGTCAGATACCCGCAGTGATTTGTCGGTACTGCAGCGTCAGGCCGATGTGGTCAAGGTGTTTCCTGTTGTGGATTGGACCAACCGCGATATGCATCGCTATCTGAAACATCACAAACTGCCTTACCACCCGCTTTGGGAGCAGGGCTATGTTTCCATAGGCGATCACCACAGCAGCCGGCCAATTCAATTGGGTGAGTCCGAGCAGGACACGCGCTTCAATGGATTGGTCCGTGAATGCGGCTTACACGAAACCGAAAACTTCAGTTCCCTGAGTGGACCTGGACCCGTCGGTAGGGAAGACTTACAGGTTAAAACTGCCGCTGCAACAGCTTGAGAAGCGATTGCCTATGCTGGGGTGCTGATTCAGGGCACCCAGCGACTCGCCGAATGCCGGGCCAGTGCCACCGTCGGCGTTGGCTATGACTTCTTCGATGCGCTTGCGATCCATGCCTGGCACCATTAACTGTAAAAAGGCATACATGTAGTCGCGCAAAAAGCGGTCCTTACGAAAACCGATCCAGGTGGTGCAGCTGGGAAACAGCCGGTTGACGTTCAGCGCCACCAGGTCGGCATCCCGATCCTGTTCGTAGGCCATGCAAGCCACGATGCCTATGCCCATCTCCTTTCGTACATAGGCCTTGATCACATCCGGATCTTCAGCAGTGAACACCACCTTGGGTTTGCAATTGGCATTGGCAAAGGAAATCTGTTGATCCGAGCCGACATCGAAACTGTGGGTATAGCTGATGATGGGATAACGTGCCAGGTCTTCCAGGCTGAGGTGCTTGATTTGAGCCAATGGATGATCCGGCTTGACCAGAACGGTACGTTCCCAGTGATAAATGGGCAAGGTGACGAGATCACCGAACAGCTCGCTGCGCCCTGAAGCAATAGCGAAATCAGCCTCCTGTTCCTGCACCTTGCGGGAAATCTGGTCAGAAGTTCCTTGTTGCAGGTTTACTGTAATGCCGGGGAACTGGCGCTGAAATGCTTCCAGCAGATCAGGCAATACATAACGTGCCTGGGTATGGGTGGTGGCCACTTGCAGCATGCCCTGCTGCTGTCCGGACATTTCCTGGGAAACCGAGCGGATATTGTCTACTTCAGTGAGGATTTTCCGTGCCCGCCGCACCACCTCTTCACCGGCTTCGGTCAGGCCTTCCAGGCTTTTGCCTTTGCGTACGAACAGGATCAAGTCCAGCTCATCTTCGAGCATCTTGACCTGCTTGCTGACACCGGGTTGTGAAGTGAACAGAGCCTGGGATGCGGCGGTGATGTTCATGCCACTGTCGACGATCGCGATCAGGTAACGCAGTTGTTGCAGTTTCATACAGTATTCCCGGTCTTCTTCTCTATGCAGACCGTATAAAAACAATCTTGCTTGCAGATTAATAAAGTGTGCGCAAGTCTGCATTATACGCTCAGTGATATAACGTAGGGATATAAGGGCGAAAGGAATGCGTATTTCTGCCGGCCAGGGGGGCTGTCTATGATCAATGCATTGAATGTCCGGAGCAGCGCATGGATTTTTTTCCTGTTTTTCTCAATTTACGTGACCAGGCAGTGGTTTTACTGGGTGCAGGTTCAGTGGCTGAACGTAAAGCCCGCATGCTGATTCAGGCTTCGGCCAAGGTGCGTGTCATAGCCAGGGAGTTGAACCCTCAATTCCTGGCCTGGCAGACTGAAGGTCGTATCGTTCACCTGGGTGAGGAATACCATGCCAGGCACCTACAAGGAGCCCGCCTGGTTTTCGCCGCCAGCAATGATATTCGGTTGAATGCGCAAGTCTATGCTGATGCCGAGCACGCGGGGATTTTAGTCAATGTTGTCGATGACCCGTCATTGTGCCGCTTCCTGTCGCCGGCTGTGATTGACCGATCACCCATCCAGGTTGCCATTTCAACGGGTGGCAGTTCGCCGGTGCTGGCCCGGGTGATACGCGGCTGGGTAGAACGTCTGTTGCCATTAGGACTGGGTCGAGTGGCAGCTGTAGCGGGCGCATTGCGCAATACCGTCAAGCAGACTTTGCCGCTCAGTTCACGCCGTGGATTCTGGGAGCAGCTATTGCAGGAAAAACAGTTACGCAGCTGGAGCCTGCAGGATGAGAGCCAGATCAGCCGTCAGATGGAAGCGGCATTGGCCGTGGCAAGCACGGCTGCAATTGGCCAGGGCAACGGCAATGATCTCAAGTCAAAAGGCAAAGTTTTCCTGGTAGGCGCCGGACCAGGGCGCGCTGACTTGCTGACCCTGCGCGCACTGCATGTGCTGGGGCAAGCCGATGTCATATTGCATGATCAACTGGTCAGTAACGAAGTAATGGACCTGGCCCGCCGCGATGCTGACCGCATAGACGTAGGCAAACGCGCTGGTGATCATCACCGCAGCCAGGAGGAAATTCATCAGCTGATGCTGCAACAGGCCAACCTGGGCAGAACCGTGGTCCGGCTGAAGGGCGGCGATCCATTCGTTTTTGGACGCGGTGGGGAAGAGCTGGAATTCCTGCACCAGCATGACATCGCTTACGAAGTTGTGCCGGGTATCAGTGCCGCTATGGCCTGTGCCGCTTACAGTGGAATTCCGCTGACCCACCGCGATCACGCCGCCGTACTCAGCTTTGTGACCGGCCACGGCGCCAGGCCGAAATCCGCCTCCGATGGCCAACAACATCCTCCCGTTCAATGGCAGTCCATAGCAGGCCCTGGCCGTACCGCCGCCATTTACATGGGCCTGAAACAAGCTGGCCGGATACGCCAGGAGTTACTCCAGGCAGGCATCGCCAGTGACCTGCCGGTGGCTTTGGTGGCCCATGGCAGCCTTGAACAACAACAGGCGGTGCACGGCACGGTTAATGATCTGCATCAACTTGCGGCCAGCATAGAACCCGGCGCACCGACCTTACTCATCATTGGACAGGTTGCAGCCCTCGGGAGTACTCTCAGCTGGTTCAAAAATCATCCTTCGCTGCTTGCTGCAGCATAGACAGGCCTTACAGCCCCAGATCAAACAACGAGGTAGAAAAATGATTTACAACAATATTCTGGACACCATTGGGCATACCCCGGTGGTCAGGATCAATCACCTGGCCCCCAAAGGGGTCGAGATGTACGTCAAGCTGGAAGCATTCAACCCCATGGGTTCAGTCAAGGACCGCTTGGCGCTGGGCATCATACTGGACGCTGAAAAACGCGGGGTGCTCAAACCCGGTCAAACCGTGGTTGAAGCCACTTCGGGCAATACCGGAATTGCGCTGGCCATGGTGTGTGCCGTGCGCGGCTACCCGTTTGTTTCGGTAATGGCTGAATCCTTTTCCATTGAACGTCGACGATTGATGCGATTCCTGGGTGCCAAGGTGGTACTCACCCCGGCGCCGCGACGGGCAACCGGCATGGTGGCAGCCACTGAAGCGCTGGCCAAAAAACACGGCTGGTTTATGACCCAGCAATTTGAAAACGAGGCTAACCCTGCCTATCACCGCAATACCACAGGTCCGGAAGTGCTGACTGATTTCGCTAATCGGCGGCTGGATTATTACGTCAGCGGTTACGGCACGGGCGGCACTATTACCGGTGCCGGTCAAATGATCCGCCTGGCGCGACCGGATGTGAAAATCATTTCCACCGAGCCGGCCGGTGCAGCCTTACTGGAAGGCAAGGAATGGGCACCGCACAAGATCCAGGGCTGGACTCCCGACTTCATTCCCGATGTGCTGGACCGCAAAGTGGCGCACGAAAACATTACGGTCACCGACGATGAGGCCATTGCCACTTCCAAGGCCCTGGCATTGCAGGAAGGCATATTCTGTGGAATATCATCGGGTGGTACTTTTGCCGCGGCTCTGAAAGTGGCCGCCGAGGCTGAAGCCGGGACCGTGATACTCGCCATGCTGCCGGATACCGGCGAACGCTATCTGTCTACACCCTTGTTCGCCGATGTGCCGGAAGGCCCGGATGAAGCCCAGGAATTATTGGAAGGCCTGGAGTACTGAGACGCACAATTCATGGTTATTAAAGGCCTGAGCACAAGCTCGGGCCTTTTCTATTTCAGCAGATCAACAGTCAATTCACGAAATAGCTTTGCCAGTTCCTGGTGAAAACTGCCCAGGGCCGAACTGCTGCGCCAGACCAGCGCGATGGTGCGATGCGGTGCCTTGCCAGCAAAAGGCCGCGTGACCAAATTGTCAGTTGGGGCAATGGGCGGCATGACAGCCAGCATGGGCATAAGGGTAATTCCGACCTCAGCAGCCACCATTTGCCTGAGGGTTTCCATGCTGCTGGCATGGAAATCGACCCTTTCATGCGCGCCGGCCAGGCTGCAGACTTCCAGCGCATGTTCGCGCAGGCAGTGGCCTTCTTCCAGCAACAGCAATTCGTTGCCGTGCAGGTCATCGACCCGCACCTCAGCAGCCAGGGCCAGTGGGTGATGGGCTGATACGGCCAGCACGAAGGGCTCCTTAAACAGCACCTCGATCTGTAGTCCGGCTTCAGCAATGGGCAATGCCAACAGGGCAGCATCCAGTTCACCGCGATGCAGCATACGCAGCAGGTCTTCGGTTTTTTCTTCAGCCAGCTGCAATCGCAGGCGGGGAAAATGCCTGCGCAAGCCAGGAACTACATGCGGCAGCAGATACGGTGCCAGGGTAGGGAACAGACCGAGTCGCAAATTGCCTTCAGCCGGATCGCTGTTGCGCCGTGCAACGGTGCGAATCTGTTCGACATCAGCCAACAATTTACGCGCCCGTTCGGCAATTTCCTGGCCGACTGGCGTGAGCATGATGTTCTTTGGCGAACGTTCCACGAGTTGTGTACCCAGTTCTTCTTCCAGCTTTTTGATCTGGGTGCTGAGGGTGGGTTGGCTGACAAAACAGGCTTCAGCGGCTTTGCTGAAATGCCGCAGATCGGCCAATTTGACGAAATACTGCAAAGCGCGCAGATTCATGGCCTCTTCAACTCGATGTTGGTTTTTGGTTCAGTAGCGGTAATCACCGAATTCCATCTCTATCCACAGGCTGAAGCCCAGCGACAACTCACGTTGTTCCGACTTGAATCTGCGCGGCCAGGTAATGTTGGGCCCCATGGACAGGAACATCCAGTCGCGCGTGAACGGCTGACGCCAGATCAGGTTCAGGCCATAGTCACGCAAGGGCACCTCTTCATCTGTTTCGCCGCTGGCAAACGCCTGCAACGAGAGGGCGTTCTTGCCGTGTAACTGGTGATACCAGGTTTGCGCGGCATACCAATTCATACCCCCGGTATCTTCTGAGATCGTGGCCAAACCTTCCCAACGCATCACATTCTTATCACTGGCCTTGTGCACCAGGTTGGCACGGCTGGTGGTCCCCAGGCCTTCATCGGTACGCCAGAACAAGGTCTGGCGAAATTGCAAATCCGTTTTCTCGGAATATTGCTTATTGTAGTAGTACTGTACCTTGCCGTAGAGATTGGGGGGCGTGCCCAGGCGTACGCCCACGGAATAATCCAGACCTTTGCGACGGTCATCACGGCGATGGCCGAGGCCCAGCAGCCACTCATTGTCTTGAGCGCGGGACAGCCCTGGATTGTAAAGAATTTGTTCAGTGGGAGCGGTGTCCGACACAAATTCTTCTTCGTTTTCGCGCCCGATAATCAGGTCCCAGCGATTGCTGAGGTTGGGCAGCGGCGCACGTACGCGAAACCGGCCACGAAAATCGAAACCATCATATTCACGGTATTCAAGTCCCAACAACCAAAGGCCGTTTACTTCTTCCTCCGGAAAGTCTTTCTGGTCGCCAAACAAGTGATCAAACCAGCGAAAACTGTGACAGGAAATACCGTAAACAACTGACTGGGTTTGTTCCTGCCATGGTCGCCCTTTGAGTTGCCAGTCGCACTCGTCTACTGGCTTGACTGCTGTTGCTTCCACAGTTTGCAGTGGGTCGGCGGCATTATCTGGACTGCTAGTCGCGGGACTCTCGAAGCCCTGGGTGGAAACGACTTCAGTGGCCTGGTCCGGATTGGTGGCTACAGCCTGACTGTTTGCGGCAGAGGCAGCCAGCGGTTCAACCAGCAACAATACCAATACGAGTTTCGCCCACAGGCCGACAGGTGGTTGAATATTTCCTATCGGGTGCAGGCCATTTAAGCGGACCTCGTCTGGTTTGGAATTCAGTAAGTTAGGCATATCTCTAGTACCACCGCTTCCTTAGGCTCGAACTTCTGTTGGAGATTCACTTAGAATACCGCATTGTCTGACTGCTCCAGTGATATTTACCCCATGCAAAAAAACACAGTCCTTACCGGCATCACCACAACAGGAACGCCGCATCTCGGCAATTACGTGGGTGCCATCAAGCCTGCCATAGCCGCCAGTCATGACCCGGAAGTACAGTCATACTACTTCCTGGCGGATTATCACGCGCTGGTAAAAAACCCGGAACCGGCGCGCATACAGCAATCCACGCTGGAGATCGCGGCCACCTGGCTGGCGCTGGGACTGGATACAGAAACTGCCGTTTTCTACAGGCAATCGGATATTCCGGAAATTCCGGAGCTGACCTGGATGCTGACCTGCGTGACCGCCAAAGGCTTGATGAATCGTGCACATGCCTACAAAGCGACTGTGCAGGAAAATCTGGATGCAGGTGAAGACGCAGATTTTGCCATCAATACCGGTCTGTTCTGCTATCCGATCCTGATGGCTGCTGACATCCTGATGTTCAATGCGCAGCGTGTTCCGGTGGGGCGTGACCAGATACAGCATCTGGAAATGGCCCGTGACATAGCTCAACGTTTCAATCATATGTTTGGTGAACACTTTGTTTTGCCTGAGGCCGCTGTAGATGAACACGTGGCGGTGTTGCCGGGTCAGGACGGCAGAAAAATGTCCAAGAGTTATAACAACACCATTCCATTGTGGTTACCGCAAAAAGCGATGCGAAAGGCCATTATGAAAATCGTCACCAACTCGCTGGAGCCAGGTCAGCCCAAGGAAATAGCAGACTCAGCTCTGTACCAGATTTATGCTGCCTTCGCTTCGGCAGAGCAGCGTGCTGCCATGCAGCAGGCCTATGCCGATGGTATAGGCTGGGGTGATGCCAAGCAGCAGACTTTTGAACTGATCGACCATGAGTTGGCAGAAGCACGGGAACGGTATCAGCAGCTGGTTTCCCAGCCTGAACATATTGAAGAAATCCTGCAGGCAGGTGCAGCCAGGGCGCGTGCCTATGCCAGCCCTTTTATGGCCCGATTGCGCTCCGCGGTTGGCATCAAGCGGCTGGGATGATAGTCACTGCATTGTTGCTGATGCCGGTGCTGGCCATCCTGTTATGGTTGTATTGGTATCTCTTGCCAGCCCGTAAGTGGCTGTTCTGCGATAGCCTGATACTGTTGATGTTGCTGGGACTTGCTGCTGGATTTGTCAGCTGGATAGATCGAATAAATTTTGACGGAGAGAGCCCGCTGTGGCCTTATATCATTTCCGCAACCGGTGCTTATGGCATTCTGACTCTGGGATTGGGTGCTGCCCTGGTCTGGCGTCGGTATCGGGTTAACAGGCCTAAGCCCTGAAATCAGGCTGGTGACTGGAAATTGATACAGGGAGTTCAATGCAGTCAGAAAACACTAAAGACCTGAACGAATCGGCGCCCGTTATTGAAGAGGTGGTGGTGGCTGAAGAAGTTGATGCAAGCGGTCTGGACAGCTTGCCACTGGATATCGACATAGGCAGTTATTTGCCGGTCTTTATGCAGGATGGCTGGCAGCTTATGCAGGATCATCTGTTCCTGCTCGGTCTGGCCATTGTGTTGCTGAGTTTTACCATCGGCAAGTTGCTGAAACTGCTGATCGAAAAGTTTATTGCCCGCCTGGCGAAACACGCCAACTCCGAGCTGGAAAACCAGATCATCCAATACCTGTCTGCGCCCATCATGCAGACCGCCATAACGCTTGGCCTGATCATCATCGTTTTGTCCATGGAGTCTTCGCCGTTTTTGCAGCAGACCAGCATCCGTGTGCTGCTGACCCTGTTGATGATGTTTTGGGGCCGGGCCTGGTTCAAGGCCACCAGCGTAATCCTGCAGGCGCTGGAATCGAACCGTGACAAGTTTCATGCCTTCCAGCCGCGTACCGTTCCCTTGTTCGAGATGGGCATCAAACTGTCGCTGTTTGGCTTGTTTGTTTACCTGTTTTTCAGCATCTGGGGAATTGACGCAACCGCCTGGGTGGCATCAGCTGGCATCATCGGTATCGCGGTCGGTTTTGCCGCCAAGGATACCCTGGCCAATCTGATTTCGGGTGTATCCATCGTGGCAGATGCGCCCTACAAGATTGGTGACTACATTGTTTTGGATACGGGCGAGCGGGGCATAGTTACGCACCTGGGCATACGCTCAACGCGTTTACTGACCCGCGATGATGTGGAAATTTCCATTCCCAACGCGGTTATCGGCGCTGCCAAAATCACCAATGAAAGCGGCGGACCCTGGGTCAAGCAACGCATTCGTGTACCGGTGGGTGTGGCTTATGGCAGCGACGCAGAAAAAGTGGTCCGGATCATGGAAGAAATAGCCAATGAAAATGGCACGGTGCTGGACAATCCTGCTCCGCGGGTCAGGATGCGGGGTTTTGGTGAAAGTTCGCTGGATTTTGAATTGCTGGGCTGGATAGCCACTCCAGAGCAGCGCGGCCTGGTCGTGCATGAATTGCTGATGGAAATCGACCGCCGCTTCAGGGCCGAAAATGTCGAGATCCCATTTCCGCAACGAGACCTGCATATTCGCAGCGGCCAGCAGCAATCGCCGCCTGCCGAAGATTCAAATTTGTCCGCGCTGGACTGATCAATCCGCCAAGCGTTTAAGCAATTCTTCAGTGATACCCTGCAATGGAATTTCCTCGTTTTCTGCAGCGGTGCGCAAACGATATTCCAGCATGCCGCTGTCTATGCCGCGCTCACCGATAACCAGACGGTGAGGAATGCCGATCAGCTCCATGTCGTTGAACATCACGCCAGGACGCAGATCGCGGTCATCAAGAAATACTTCTACGCCTGCCGCCAACAGCTCGGCGTAAATCTGTTCGGCCAATTCGCGGACGCGGTAGGACTTCTTGGCGTTCATGGGCAGTATGGCTATCTGGAAGGGAGCCAGCGGCATAGGCCAGCAGATACCACGTTCATCGTGGTTCTGTTCGATGGCAGCAGCCACAATACGTGACACACCGATGCCGTAGCAGCCCATTTCCATGGGATGTGAACGGCCGTCTTCGCCCAATACAACTGCATTGAGTGTAGTGGTGTATTTGGTGCCCAACTGGAAGATGTGCCCGACTTCAATACCTCGGGCCAGGCGGATTTCACCTTGACCGTCCGGGCTGGGATCGCCTTCCACCACGTTACGCAGATCTGCCTGCGCCGGCAGCGGCAGGTCGCGTTCCCAATTGATGCCAAAATAATGCTGACCATCGATATTGGCGCCGGCGACAAAATTAGCCATCGCAGCCACACTGTGATCAACAATGCAGGGTATTTTGCAGTTGATCGGCCCCAGCGAGCCGGCAGCAGCGCCCATTGCTTGCTTGATTTCATCTTCAGTAGCGAAACGCAATGGCGCAGCCACCGCATCCAGCTTGACGGCTTTGAGTTCGTTGAGGTTGTGGTCGCCGCGCACCAGCAGGGCAACAAACTCACTACCTTGTCCATCCGCTGCAGCCACGATCAGGGTTTTCACGGACTGATCGGCTGGCACACTGAATTGCTCTGTCAGGTCTTCTATGGTGCGGGCATTGGGTGTGTCAACCAGGCGCAGCTCTTCGTTGGCAGCAGGTCTGGCTGTTGTCGGTTTGGCTGCTTCGGCCAGCTCGATATTGGCAGCAAAATCGGATGCGCTGGAAAAGGCGATCAGGTCTTCACCTGAGTCGGCTAACACGTGAAATTCATGCGAAGCGTTGCCGCCGATGGCACCGGAGTCAGCCCGTACGGCTCGAAAACTCAAGCCGGCCCGGGTGAAAATGCGCGAGTAGACCTCGTACATTTCCCAGTAAGTCTGTTCCAGGCTGGCAGCATCGATGTGAAAGGAATAGGCATCTTTCATGAGGAATTCGCGCGCTCGCATCACGCCGAATCGCGGCCGGATTTCATCGCGGAATTTGGTCTGTATCTGGTAAAAAGTGATCGGCAACTGCTTGTAGCTGCGTAATTCATTGCGGGCCAGATCGGTGATCACTTCTTCGTGTGTGGGTCCAAAGACATAATCGCGCCCGGCCCGGTCGCTCAGCTTCAACAACTGGCCGCCAAAATCTTCCCACCTGCCGGTTTCACGCCACAATTCGGCAGGTTGAACTGCTGGCATCAGCATTTCCAAATAACCTGCACGGTCCATTTCTTCGCGGACTATGTTCTCAACCTTGCGCAATACCCGCCACCCCAATGGGGTCCAGGAGTAAATTCCTGCCGTCAGTTTGCGTATCATGCCGGCCCGCAACATCAGCTGGTGGCTGGCAATTTCTGCATCTGCCGGGGTTTCGCGGGTGGTAACTAAGTGGAATTTACTGGCTCTCATTCGTGGCTACGCTGTCAGTGTGAACCGCGCATTGTAGCGGGCTGCCCACCAATGGGGTAGCACGGAATGCGGGGTCAGGTCCCGGCAAATACGGTCAGGACGGCAACATCAGTCGCAATATTCGGCAATCTCGCGTTTACTTTCTGCAACCATTTTGACCCGTTCTACATCATCCAGACGGGTGGTATTGCCATTTTCGTCCGTAGAGAACACCCGCCGACTGGGCTCGATGCGAGCCAGCTGGTCGCTGGCCTGCAGGCAAATGCGTTCGCGTTCTGCTTTCTTCTTCTGTTCTTCCGCACGCCGTTCAGCCATGTCCTGGCGTCGCTGATCGGCATAGGACAGCTCATCCTCTGGCGCGGTGGAGTCTGAGCTGCTTGCAGCATCATCCATGGTTTCATTATTGAGCGCATCGGCCGGGGGGCCGTCGACATTGAGCGCATCGGCTGAGGGACTGTTGTCATTCCCCTTGGGGGCCCGGGTTTCAATGACCTCCTGGTCGACTGCCGGGACATGGGCGGGAGCCATGTCGCTGAAATGTTTCACGCCATTTTCATCAGTCCAGCTGTATATGTTGCCTGGTTGCGCGCTGGCGCTGATTGGGCCAACCAGTACGGAGATCATGAGCAGTATGGCTATGCTGAATTTTTTCATTCCTGCCTTCCTTGCCGGGATTGGAAAACAATCTTATAGCATATTGCCGCCCCTGCCAGCGAGGCAGGGAGATAAGTTGCGGCGGACAATAATGCTATGATGCCAGCGTTTCAGCTATACGGGCCAGTCTATGGACCACGACGAAAAAAAGCGGCACAAGGGTGTTTACCTGTTGCCCAATGCCTTAACCACAGGCGCGATGTTTGCGGGTTTTTTCTCTATTATCAGTGGTATCAATGGTCATTACAGTGCGGCTGTGGTGGCAGTCATCGTGGCCGGTATACTTGATGGTCTGGATGGGCGCGTTGCCCGACTGACCAATACCCAGAGCGCATTTGGTGTGCAATACGATAGTCTGTCGGATCTGATTTCATTCGGGCTGGCGCCGTCCTTGCTGGCATTTAACTGGTCATTGGCCAGCATGCGGGACATGGGGCCAATGGCCGGCAAGTTGGGTTGGTTGGCGGCCTTTCTGTTTGCGGCTTGTGCTGCATTACGACTGGCCAGATTCAACACCCAGGTAGGCGTTGAAGACAAGGGTTATTTCCAGGGCCTGGCTTCACCTGCCGCAGCCGGCACGCTGGTGGCAACCATCTGGTTTTTCGTTGACCAGGGCGTGCAGGGCGATAACGAAATTGTCAGATGGGTGATCTGGTTTGAAACCATCGTACTGGGACTGCTGATGTTCTCACGGGTGCGCTATTTCAGCGGCAAATCCTGGCCCATGGGTGACCGCATATCCCTTTACATGCTGTTGTTGATGGTGCTGATTTTTGTATTGCTGGCCATAGACACGCCAACTGTGCTGATGGCAATAGGCTTGATCTATGTGATTACTGGCCTGGTGATGACCATAGTTCGCCGCCAGCAACATCGTGCTCGGCGCGGCAAACGCAGGACTTCGGGCAGTGACGAAACAACACCGGACCGTGATGAGGACAGCGCCAGGTGATCAGTGAAGGTCAACGTCTGCAGTATCTTGAGGCCATGGGTATTAAGGCATGGATCAGTCTCGAACGTGCCAATGCCAGCGTTTTCAAAGTTTCAGCACTGCAGCAAGGTGCCCAGTCCAATCCGGGCTACCCCACCGAGAAAACCACAGACAGTTCACCCACAGCCATTACTGATCAGCAATTTGGTGCTCAAGCAGCAGTTGGGCCGGCCTGCTATGAAATAGGTCCAGGCTCCGGGCAAACCCTGTTGTTGTGCGCCCGACGTGAAGATACCGCCTTACCGGTGGCTAATGATATCGCTCGCTGCCTGGACCAGGCTCCAGTCTGGGGTTGGCTGGCGCAAAACAGCAATGCCATGGAGTCTGCCCCGGCAGATTCTGCGCATACTGGCTTGAGTCTGGAGCGGGCCATCAAGGAACATATGTTCACCCGGGTCCTGTTGTTTTCGAACGAATCCAGTGCCCATCTGGCGGGCAAGGATCTGGTGTTGGGCAGTGCTCGCATTATCCATGCACCAGCACTGGCAGATCTGGCCAGCACTCCGGCGCATAAGCGTACGCTGTGGTTGCAATTGACCGCTAATGGCTGGTGTGCCCCCAAGGCTGAACGTGACGCATGAGCACGGCGCCACAGGAACTGCAATACCAGGTCAGGCGACTGGAATACTCGGATTTGCCCCGCGTAATGGAAATTGAACAACAGGCTTATCCTTTTCCCTGGACCTTGGCTATTTTCCAGGATTGCCTGCGTGTGGGTTACCATGGCAATGCATTGGTGCAGGGCCAGCAGTTGGTGGGCTATTCCATGCTTTCCCACGCCGCCGATGAAGCTCATTTATTGAACCTGTGTATAGATCCTCTGTGGCAAGGACAAGGCCTGGGACGCTTGATGCTGGAGCAAGCCGTTCAGTGGGCTCAACAGAAGGGAGTCGACTCCATGTTCCTGGAAGTGAGGCCCAGTAATAAAACCGGAATTTCCCTGTATCGTAAACACGGCTTTCGCGTGGTGGGTGAGCGCCCGGATTATTATCGGTCGGCACAAGGGCGTGAGAACGCCCTGATCATGAAATGCGATCTGCCGGGGCCTTTTGGCCCGCGTGATGCTGACTGGTCAGATCAATTACCCTTCTGAATCAAATCGGCTGGCAAATCGGCTGGTGACAGCCATCAACGGTTCATGGATTCCAGCTTTTTAATCTGTTCTCCCAAGTGGGTCAGGTTGCTCTCGTGCTCGGTCAACCGCTCGCGTTCCTGATCGACCACTTCGGCCGGGGCATTTTCCACGAAGCGTTTGTTGCCCAGCTTGGACTGGCAGGTTTTGACGTGCGTTTTTTCGCCGTCCAGCTGCTTGCGTAAACGAGTCAGTTCAGCATCTACGTCGATCAGGCCGGCCAGGGGCACCAGTACTTTCAATTCGGCCAGCAAGGCGACGGCGCACTCGCTGGTGTCAGCGTCTCCATCCACCCACTGAATGCTGCTGGCACGGGCCAGTTGACTGAACACACTCTCGAACTGCTGCAGGCGCTCGCGATCTGTGTCTACGCCTCTCTGGAACCAGATATCCAGGGGTTTTCCGGGTGAAATATTCAGCTCAGAGCGTATGCGCCTTACGCCCTGGATCACTTCTTTCAGCCAGTTGATGTCCTGTTCGATAAGCTCATCCATGCGGCTGGCTTGCGGCCAGGACTGCAACATAATGGTCTCACCCTCTATGCCCAGCGGCGAGCGGATTCGTTGCCAGATTTCTTCGCTGATAAAAGGCATGATGGGATGCAGGCATCGCAGTGTGGTTTCCAGCACGCTCAACAAAGTGTGGCGCGTGGCAGACTTGGCCGCTTCGTCCTCGCCCTGCAAAGTAGACTTGGTGAATTCCAGATACCAGTCGCAATACTCATTCCAGACAAATTCATAAAGAGATTGTGCTGCCAGGTCCAGCCGGTAATCACCCAGATGACCATGCACTTCGCTGACCATACGATCCAGCCGTGACTGTATCCAGCGATCTATAGGACCGGGCTCAGCGTCGGCACTGATGGCCTGGCCCTCAGTTTGCATCAGTACGAAACGCGCCGCGTTCCACAGCTTGTTGCAGAAATTGCGGTTGCCTTCTATACGCCCCAATTCAAAGCGGATATCACGGCCCGTAGTGGCCAGTGAGGCAAAAGTAAAGCGCAAAGCATCCGTGCCAAAGGCCGGAATACCATCCGGAAATTCCTTGCGGGTGGCCTTTTCTATGGCCGGGGCCATCTGCGGCTGCATCAGGCCGGTGGTGCGTTTGCTGACCAGGGTTTCCAGGTCAATGCCATCGATCAGGTCCAGCGGGTCCAGCACATTGCCCTTGGATTTGGACATTTTCTGCCCCTGGCCATCGCGGATCAGGCCATGGATATAAACGGTGCGGAAAGGCACATCGTCCATGAACTTCATGCCCATCATGATCATGCGGGCCACCCAGAAAAAGATGATGTCAAAGCCCGTGACCAGCACACTGCCGGGGTAGAAGGTTTTCACTCGTTCAGTGGATTCCGGCCAGCCTTGGGTGGAGAAAGGCCACAGTGCGGAAGAAAACCAGGTATCGAGTACATCCTCGTCCTGACGCAGCACCACGCTGTCATCCAGTCCAGCGCGCTGGCGGGCATCCTGTTCGTCCATGCCGACATGGATATTGCCATCCTCGTCATACCAGGCGGGAATGCGGTGGCCCCACCACAGTTGCCGGCTGATGCACCAGTCTTCTATGCGGTGCATCCAGTCAAAATAAGTGCGCGACCAGTTGGTCGGCACAAACTGGATGCGGCCGTCTTCAACCGCTGCAATGGCGGGTTTGGCCAGCGGTTCAACTTTCACATACCACTGGTCGGTGAGGTAGGGCTCAACCACCGCTTGTGAGCGATCGCCGCGCGGGATCATCAATTTGTGATTTTCCACCCGTTCCAGCAAGCCCTTGGCCTGCAGGTCCGCAATCACGCGTTCACGGGCTTCGAAGCGGTCCAGCCCCTGGTAGGCTTGCGGCGTATTTTCATTCAGGCTGGCGTCCGGGTTGAATATGTTGATCATGGGCAGGTCGTGCCGCTTGCCGATCTCATAATCATTGAAATCGTGTGCCGGGGTGATCTTGACGCAGCCGGAGCCAAACTCCGGATCTACGTACTCGTCGGCAATGATGGGGATAGTTCGCCCGGTCAGCGGCAGCTCCAGCATCAAACCTATCAGGTCAGTGTATCTCTCGTCTTCCGGATTAACCGCGACCGCGGTATCGCCCAGCATGGTTTCCGGCCGCGTGGTTGCCACCACTACCTGGCCGCGCCCGTCGGCTCGTGGATAACAGATATGCCACAGCTTGCCGTTTTCTTCTTCGGACAGCACTTCCAGATCAGACAGTGCGGTATTGAGCACCGGATCCCAGTTGACCAGCCGCTTGCCGCGATAGACCAGGCCTTCAGCGTGGAGTGAAACGAAGACCGTGCGCACTGCGTGTGACAAATCTTCATCCATGGTGAAGCGGTGGGCTTCCCAATCCACCGAGGCGCCCAGGCGGCGCATCTGGCGGCTGATGGTGTCGCCGGATTCTTTCTTCCACTCCCACACAGCATCTACAAAACCCTCACGTCCCAGGTCATGGCGCGAGGTGCCCTTGGCCAGTAATTGCCGTTCCACTACCATCTGCGTGGCAATGCCGGCGTGGTCGGTGCCTGGCTGCCACAGGGTATTCTTGCCTTGCATGCGCTGCCAACGGGTCAGGCAATCCATGATGGTGTCCTGGAATGCGTGGCCCATATGCAGGCTACCCGTGACATTGGGGGGAGGCAGCATGATGCTGAAGCTTTCGCCAGTTCCGGAAGGGCGGAAATAGCCGCTGCTTTCCCATTGCTGGTAACAGCGCTGTTCGATGGCGGCGGGTTCGTAACTCTTATCCATGAAATCCTTGCTACTCAAGAAATTGAAATTGCTTAGCTCAATTGCTGCCCATTGTATGGCTGACGGGATCCAGGCCCAGCTCTTTGTAAGCGCGGAATTTGAGCCGCGAAGCTTGGCGATCAGCATCGTCGGCTGGAACCAGTTCCAGCAAGCGTCGAAATCTTTCGGGCCGGGATATGGCTTGTCGGTCCAGATTGATGATCACTGCTGCCTGCGTAGCATCCAGGTCTGCCGCTGTGCCTATGGTTACCGGGGCTACATCGTCCTGTGGGCTGAGCTGATGAGGCAGGAAGCGCCCCTGTGGAATTGACCACATCAGTTCGTCCATTTGCTCGACTTGCTGAGCATCAGGCATTAACAGCAGTGATCGCATTCCTTGTTCCCAGGCCATCAGGGCCAACTGGCAAGCCAGTTGCTGCACCGATTTAGCCGGATCCTGCAGTACATAAAAATCAACCTGGCATTGACTGCTGGCCATGATTTACAAGGCCTTGATGCCAGCCTGTTGTAACAGGAAGCGTGTCAGCAAGCCGGTGGGTCTGCCAGTGGCGCCATCATCAGCCTTCCATTTCCAGGCCGTGCCTGCAACGTCGAGGTGAGCCCAACGCTGGTTTTCGGTAAAACGGGACAGGAAACAGGCAGCCGTGATGGTGCCGGCAGCCATGCCACCGACGTTTTTCATATCGGCAAATTCAGTATCGATCTGTGACTGATAGTCGCTCCATAAAGGCATGCGCCAGGCCCGATCTACCACGTCGTCGCCGGCCTGTAACAAATCCTCTGCCAGCTCATCATTATTGCTCAGCAAACCGCTGGCCGGATGTCCCAGGGCCACAACGCAGGCACCGGTCAGTGTGGCCACGTCAATAATGCACAATGGGTCAAAACGTTCGCTGTAAGTGAGTGCATCACACAGCACCAGCCGGCCTTCCGCATCCGTGTTGAGTACTTCAATGGTTTTGCCGGACATGCTGGTGACAATATCGCCAGGGCGATAGGCATTTCCACCGGGCATGTTTTCTACTGCAGCAACTATGCACATCAGGTTGAGTTTGAGCTGCATCGCGACTGCAGCCTTGAAGGCGCCGAGCACACTGGCTGCGCCACACATATCAAATTTCATCTGAATCATATTGTCAGGCGACTTCAGCGACAGGCCGCCGGAATCAAAAGTGATCCCCTTGCCGACCAGCACTACCGGCTTGTCTCCGGACTTGCCGCCGGAATATTTCAGCACAATGAGCTTGGGCTGAGTACTGCTGCCACTGGCTACACCCAGCAACGCGCCCATGCCCAATTCCTGCATCTGCTGCTCTTCAAGTATCTCCAGCTCCACCAGCTTCTGGCCATCGGCGATTCTGCCGGCTTCGGCAGCCATGTAGTCCGGGTTGCAGATATTGGGTGGCAGATCGCTCAGGTGACGGGCAAGCTCATAGCCTGCCGCAAGGCCGCTGGCCTGGTCCAGGGCTACCTGCAATTCCTTGCCGCCCTGGAAAGTGGCTTCTGCCAACGGCGGGGCAGAGTTCTTGCCCGGTTTCTTGGTTTCTGTATATCGGTAATTCGCACGCTCGAAAGCCAATGCCGCCTGGCGCAAACCCCAAGCCACAGATTTGCCTTTGGCTTCCAGCTCATGCAAGCAGACATGGCAATCTGTTACTGGCTGGTCGCGCAGAAATCGACCGGCGTTAAAGCAGGTCTGGTCAAAGCTCACCGCGTCCAGCTTGGCCTGGTCACCGAAACCAACGACCAGCAGTCGTGCAGAGCTGAGGCCCGGAAATCGATGCAATAGTGTGGTTTTACCCTTGGCGGTGGCGATATCACGACTATCCAGCAGTTGTTTCAATGCGCCATCGCTGGCTTGATCGATGTCCTTCGCGCTGGGGCTCAATGGCCCGTCGACTGTGACGCCTATGACGATGCAGGCAGCATGACTTTGCAGTGCCGTTGTTACGGATAAGTTTAGTTGCATGTGGTTAGTGTATCCTGCTTAATGTTGATTGGCCGACGCTATGATAATGCGGCTTAAACGCGGCATTGTACTGGAAATCGTCAGCGCATAAACCCGACGCCTGATTGACTTCCCGGAGCTATAGCCGGCTGCTGAAGAGCCTCGAATCATTTGTCAGCCAATTTAGCCGCCTGGTCGTTTCCTGAACCACAACGCGTGCGACAATGTCAGATGCTGCGAGGCGCGGCCGATGTTTGCTGCTAAACTGCTGTCTGGAGCCGTTCTGCGGCCACTGGCCTTCAATCATAGATTTTGGCGTTCGAGGCTGCCCTGAATATCCTGCAAAAATACATCCTGCGCGAATGGTCCTGGACATTCATCGCCGTCACCTTGGTATTGCTGGTGGTTATGTTCGGCGTGACCCTGGGCGAAATGCTCAATGACATCGCAGGCGGCCGCCTGCCGCCTGGATTGCTGGGCGATTTGATCATCCTGAAAATTCCGGATGTGCTGAATACCATCTTGCCTTTGGCCGTGTTCATCGCCGTGATTTGGGGCTTGGGCCGCCTGTACCGTGACCAGGAAATGGCGGTTATGCGGGCCAGCGGTTTCAGCTGGACTTTGATGTTGCGTCCTTTATCCAACCTGGTTTTGCCAGTGGCCGTACTGGTACTGGCACTGGGGCTGATAGTTGCGCCGTTGGCCGCCCAGACTGCCCAGGAAAGGCTGGAAGAGGCTTATCGCACGGCTTCTGAATGGGGTCTGCAAACCGGTCAATTTCATGTGCTGCGCAACGGCAACCTGGTGCTGTACGTGGAAGCTGTAGAAAAAGATGGCCAGACTCTGAGGAATGTCTTTATCCGCCAGAAAAAGGATGGACGGGAGCAGGTCTGGGTGGCTGAAAAAGGCTACTACTGGCTTAACGTACAGACGGGTGAGCGCTTTCTTACACTGGAAAACGGCCAGATCACCGAAGGCGGAGCCGAATCGCTGGATTTCGGCATTATCCATTTCTCCCGCAATGACTTGCGTGTGCCCGAACAGGAACGCCAGAACAAGGCACCTGATATTGAAGCACTTTCCAGCACGGAACTGCTGCGCTCAAGCGAAATAGAAGAACGTGCCGAATTCCAGTGGCGTATGTCTCCGGCACTGGCAATCATCATTCTGGGTGTAATGGCAATTCCGCTGTCACATTCAAGGCCACGTGAGGGGCGGGGCGGCAGGGTGGTGTTGGGCATACTGCTCTATGTAGTCTATGCCAACCTCTTATACATGAGTCGTTCCTGGGTGAGCGATGGCGTGTTACCGCTGGTCCCGGGTATGTGGTGGGTACACCTGGTGTTCGGTGCCAGCGCCTTGTTCTGGCTGCAACGCCAGGGCCGTCAGGTGGGGGGTGGCTGATTCATGATCAAACTGGTTGATCGTTATATTGGTCGGGCGGCCATACTGGGCACGCTGGCGGTGTGGCTGGGCTTGACCCTGTTGTTCGTGTTGTTTTCCCTGTTGAGCGAATTGCGCGATACCCAGGCCGACTACAATAGTTGGGATGCATTATGGGTAGTCATCCTGACGCTACCGCGATTGGCCTATCAGATTTTTCCTGTTTCAGCCCTGCTCGGCACTTTGGTGGGTGTCGGTGGATTGGCGGCGAGTAATGAGCTGGTGGCTTTCCGGACTTCCGGAGTTTCACGCTTACGCCTGGCATCAGCGGCGCTGGGCGGAGCTTTGTTATTGACCTTGCCCGTTATGACCATGGGTGAGTGGCTGGCACCAGCGGCTGAACAACAGGCACGTGCATTCCGGCTCAGCGAAATGGTGGGACAAGCCATTATTGGAGGCACTACCGGGGTGTGGATGAGAGACGGAACCGACATCGTCAATATTCAGGCGCCGATACTCTCGGCCGACCGGGGTCAGCAATCGCTGGAATTCAAAGACATTGTCATTTACCACTTTAACCAGGGAGCAAACCTGGAAAAGATTACACGGGCGGAAAGTGCTGCCCATCTCGACAGCGCCTGGCAGTTGGACCAGGTTTACGAAGTGAACTTCAGTGAAGCAGGGGCGCTGGCCACTCAGTACGAAAGTCTGCCCTGGTCTACTGAAGTGCGCCCCGAGCTGCTGGACTCGGTGGTTACCCGCCCCAAGCGCCTGTCCATTCGATCGCTGCTGAATTACCTGGATTACCTCGAGACCAACGGACTGGACGCTACGCTTTACCAATCTGCCCTGTGGGAAAAACTGATTTTTCCCTTCACCGTGATTGCCCTGGTGCTGGTGGGCATGCCTTTTGTTTTTGGCCAGTCTCGCAGTCAGAATCTGGGGGTAAGAATGTTTCTTGGCATGTTGTTGGGTGGCGTATTCATGATATTCACCCGTATGGTCCAGAACTTTGGTGAGGTTTACCATCTGCCCACTTTTATCAGTCACAGCTTGCCACCTTTAGTTCTGGGAATTGCCGCCATCTATTTCCTGCGGCGAACCGTTTGATGGCGCTTTGGTGGCATCCTTATTGAAGTGTACCAAGCGGGTTTGGCTGAGGCGGTCATGCCAGCTCAGATGCTGGCGGTCAAACAGCTTCCACCAGTAACCCATACCCACGGCTGCAGCCGACAGCCATGCTGTACCAAAGCGCAGGCCACACTGCCACCAGGCAGGCTGTCCACCACGATCGTTGATCAAACCAACCCGCCAGGCGCGCATGCCCAGCGTCATTCCTCCATTGCGCCAACACCAGGCCAGGTATAGGAACCAGGCGCACAGCAGATACAAGGTGTAGGCTGGGTCTTTGCCAGCAGTCTGGTGACTGAATGGTAGCTGCAATGCAAGGGCTCCTGCGATCATCAGAATGGCAACCACGATGACAGCATCGTAGAGCATGACCAGCAATTGCCGGATCAAGCCACAGGACAGATCAGTTTGTGAATTGGGTTCAGGCTTGGTATTGAGACCTGGCTGCTCTGCTTGCATAGGCTATTACATCAGATTATTGGTGACTTTGATTAGCCGACAACTACAATCTGCCCATGGCCGCTGCGAAATTGATTTCAGCAAGGACCTTCTACGGTCATTTTCGTAGGGAAGGCAGTCTGCTATGCTCTATACTGTTATCAGGCAAGTCGGTGGCTGCTGATAGTAGCAGGTGCTAATTATATCGCCTAAGTGGAATGCACCGTCAGCTTCGGGTATTCTGATCTCCCCGTTGTCCGGGGTACCCCGGATGAACGCGAATCCGACTCCCGGTTTCGACTAATCTTCTGTAGAACCAATTGGAAACAGGTCATGCCAAATAATATGCTACGCCGCCTTTTCAAAGCCTGCCTTATCGCTATTCCCGCGCTGCTGTGGCTGAGTGCCGTGCAGGCTCAGGGTCTTAGCTCGACCGTACAGGTTGAGTCCAAGATCAACAAAGATGCTGCCGGTTCGCAACAGCGGGTCACTACTCTGGCCAAACAGACTCAGGATTTACTGGCTGAGTATCGCTCCGTGGTGCGCGAAGTCGAAGGCTTGAAGATCTATAACGCCAACCTGGGTAAAGTGGTCGCTGATCAACGCAGCGAAGTCCAGTCGATCAACAAACAACTGGAAGGCCTGGAGTCCACCAATCGGGGCGTAGTGCCCTTGATGTTAGAGATGATTGAAGCCTTGGGACAGATTGTCGAAGCAGACATCCCCTTCCGCATTGAGGAACGCCGGGCCCGAGTCGAGCGATTGGCCGCCATGATGGATCAGGCAGAAGTTACCGCTTCTGAAAAATACCGTCGCGTGATGGAGGCTTATCAGAGTGAACTCGAATTTGGCCGCACTACTGAAGCCTACTCAGATACTTTGCCCACTACCGGACAGACAGTTGATTTTCTGCGCGTTGGCAGGACATTGCTGATTTATCAAACCAGTGATCAATCCAGTACTGGTTGGTTCGATCCGTCCAGTCGCAGTTTCGAAGAGCTGCCCAGCAAGTACATCCTGGAAGTCAAAAACGGCTTAGCCATCGCCAAGAATGAAAAGGCGCCTGACCTCGTGATGCTGCCGACACCAGGACCGGAGGTAGCACAATGAAAAAGTTGAGCATTATCATTGCGGCTACTGCCGTATTGCTGGCTCCTTTAGCCTATGCCCAAACCCTGGATGAGCTGGCCCGCATTGTCCGCGAGGCTGCTTCATCCGATGCCAAAATCAACGAGCAACGTGAAGCTGAGTTTGTTCGTGATCGCAATAAACAGAGAGATTTGCTGGCAGCGGCCCGTCAGGAGCTGGCAGGTGAGAATGCGCTGAGTGACCGCTTGCGCGATGAATATGATGTCAACGAGCGCTCACTGGCCGAACTGGAAACCACTTTGGCTGAGCGTATGGGTAACCTGGGTGAATTATTTGGCGTGGTACGCCAGTCATCGGGTGATATCCAGGCAGCCCTGGATGACTCCATGGTAAGTGCACAGTACCCCGGACGAACAAAGTTCCTGGCTGAACTTTCCAGCCGCCGTGAATTGCCAACGGTAGCGGAATTACGCAGCTTATGGTCCGCCATGGTTACGGAAATTGCCGAGTCCGGCAAAATAGTCAAGTTCACTGCACCGGTAGAACGCACCAGCGGTGAAAAACAGGACATGGAAATCGTTCGCGTGGGTGTATTCAATGCCGTCACTGATGGCCAGTTCCTCGACTGGGACACCAGCAAAAGTCGCGAGCACCTGATCGAATTGGCGCGCCAACCAGCTGACCGATTCAAAAGCATGGCTAGTGACCTGCAAGATGCTGACCCCGGCGGTTCCAATGAAATGGCAATCGATTTTACCCGTGGGCAGATTCTGCGCGCTGTGGTTCAATCCAAGACTCCATGGGAGCGGGTTGAAGAAGACGGTGGCCCGGTGGGTTGGGTGATCATCGGTGTCGGCGTATTTGGCTTGCTAATGTGCCTGTGGAAAGCTTTCTCGCTGTATACCACCGGTGGCCGTATGTCGCGCCAGATGAAAAGCGAAACCGCGGACAAGAAAAATCCACTGGGACGCGTGCTGGCTGTTTACACAGACAACCCGAATACCGATATTGAAACGCTGGAACTCAAACTGGATGAAGCCATTCTGCGTGAGACAGCACCGATTGAAACCGGCCTCAGCTTTATCAAGGTGCTTTACGTAGTGGCCCCATTGTTGGGTCTGCTGGGTACGGTGGTCGGTATGATTGCGACCTTCCAGATGATCACGCTGTTCGGCACGGGTGATCCGCGCATGATGGCCGGCGGCATTTCCACAGCCCTGGTTACCACGGTACTGGGCTTGGTTGTTGCCATACCCATTACCTTGTTCCACAGCTTCCTGCAGGGCAAAGCCAAGGCCCTGATCCAGACCTTGGAAGAGCAGGCTGCAGGCATCATCGCTCGCATGGCAGAGCGCCGCCAAGCATGATTTGGTTTTATGAAGCCATAGCCTCGATCCGGGATTTTATGACCCTTGGAGGCGATGTGCTGTGGGCCATCATGCTGGTGTTGTTCCTGATGTGGACCTTCATACTGGAACGCATGTGGTTCCTGCACAAAGTATTCCCGCTGACTCGCAACAAAATTGTCAATGTCTGGGAATCAAGATCTGACACCAGTTCCTGGTATGCGCGGCAAGTACGTGATGGTTTGATATCAGAGGCGTCCATCGCCTTGACGCAAAATATCGGTTTTATCAAGGCGCTGATTGCGATTTGCCCCTTGTTGGGCCTGTTGGGAACTGTGACCGGCATGATTACGGTATTCGACGTCATGACTTACAGCGGTGGCGGTAACGCTCGTGCCATGGCCGGCGGTGTTTCCATGGCTACCGTGCCAACCATGGCTGGCATGGTGGCGGCGCTGTCAGGCGTCTACTTTGGCACCTGGCTGGAACATAAAGCCGGCACCGAGGCCGAAGAACTTGAGGACCTGCTGCAACGTCACTGAGTTGATTCGACGTTGCTGAAATTTGGATTAATGATGCCACTTACAGTGGCGTCCGCAATAACGGAGATTGCTGCATGGCCAGAAGGCATGCACATACTGAAGATGCCGAGATCAACATCACACCGATGTTGGATATCGTATTCATCATGCTCATTTTCTTTATCGTAACCACTTCTTTCACCAAGGAGACGGGTGCCACCATCGTTAAACCGGAAGCTTTTCAGGCGATTAATCTGCGCAACGGAACTATTCTGATTGGTATACGGCCCAATGATGATATATGGATGTCCAAGCGCCTGATTGAGTTGCGTGAAGTGAGGCAAATGGTGGAACGAGCCAAAGCCGAAAATCCGGAAGGCAGCGTGGTGATTATTGCTGACAAGGGCTCGCGCATTGGCACCGTTACCCAGGTGATGGACCAGGTGAAACTGGCCGGGGTGGAAGGTATAGCAATTTCCGCGGAAATTCCGGGGACATAGCCTTATGAGCAAATTACGTATTCTGATTTCTGCATTACTGGCCATTGCCGTGACTTTTGGCCTGTTCCTGTTCATGCACAAACTGGTTTCATCAGGCGCTGGTGGGCGGGATGACCTGGACGCCATAGCAGGTATTCATTTTGGCCCGATAGAAATTCCTGACGACATCACCACCAAGAACCGCCGGATTCCAAAGAAGCCACCACCACCGAAGAATCCACCACCTCCGCCCAAGATGCAGATTGCCAAGCAGGACCAGCAGGTGCAGAACATGCCCAAGCTGGATATGCCAAATCTGGATGTACCGCTCAGTGGTGGAGAAGGAATTTTCATCGGTAATTTTCAGCAGGTAGACAAAACTGCTGAAGGCGACATTATTCCGGTTGTGGTCATACGGCCTATGTATCCACGCGAAGCGGCCATCAGCAGTATCGAAGGTTGGGTAAAAGTCGAGTTCACCATTACCGAGGTGGGTACGGTTAAAGACGCACGCGTAGTTGAAGCAGAACCCGCGCGGATTTTTAACCGCGAGGCCATTCGGGCCATACTCAAGTGGAAGTTCAAACCACGCGTGGTGGACGGCATTGCGGTTGAGCGTCGCGCCACCCAGATTATTGATTTCTCGTTAGACGAAGCGGAGGGTTTCTGAAATGTTCCGTTCTCTCGCTCCCTTCCGAATTGCTCCGGCCCGCGCCCTGTTGGTTGTTTGCCTGGGCGTATTCCTGTTCAGCAGCCTGGATGCTCAGGCCCAGACTGCCCAGTGCAACAAAACACGTGAAGTTGGGGCCAAGGCCCTGGACGAAGCGACCTACAAGCAACTGAACGAGATTTACGAGCATGTAGGTGCAGAGCAATACAACGAGGCCTATAACCAACTGCGCAAGCTATTGGATCGAGCAGGTAGGGATGTATACCTGCAAGCCATCCTTTACCAGGCCCTGGCCCAGGTTGAATGGTCGCGCAACAATTTTGATCCAGCACTGCAGTATTTCGAAAAAGCCGTGCAATTGGATGCACTGCCCAATCAGGCGCATTTCGCACTGATGTACCAGATTGCCCAGTTGTACTACATGAAAGAACGCTATGACGATGCCTTGAACCGGCTTGATCTGTGGTTCTGCACCGCTCCAAAAGAAAAAATCACTTCCTCGGCCTATGTGTTGCAGGCGTCGATTAATGCCAATAAGAAGGATTATGCAAGCGCGCTGATAGCCATTGAGAAGGCCATCTCCATGGATAAGAACCCCAAGGAGCAGTGGTATCAGTTGAAGCTGGCGTCGCATTACGAACTGGAGCAATACCCGCAGGCTGCCGAGACGCTGGAACTCATGATTGCCAAGTGGCCTGATAAAAAGACCTACTGGACCCAGTTGTCATCCATCTATTACAAGCTGAAGCAGGATGACAAAGCCTTGTCGGTTCTGGCACTGGCTTATCGCAAAAAACTGCTGGATACCCAGACCGATATCATGTTCCTGTCCAGTCTGTACTCGAATGCCAGCGTACCCTATAAGGCTGCTGACACACTCGAAAAAGGCATCAAATCAGGCGTGGTTGAAGCCACAGACAGGCATTGGGCATTGGTTGCCGATACCTGGTATGCCGCCGAAGAAATGGAATACGCGCTGGCCGCTTATGAAAAAGCAGGTACGGCAGCCCGCACGGGTGATATCGACCTGCGTCGTGGCTATATCCTGGTTGACCTGGAGCGCTGGTCACCGGCAAAAGATGCATTGAGTGCAGCGCTGACCAAAGGCGGCCTGGATGAGCGCAAAACCGGCGAAGCCTATTTGTTGCGTGGTATGGCAGAGTTCAATCTGGGTAATTTTGATTCGGCCAGTTCTGACTGGGGCAAGGCGAGCAAATACCCCAAGGCTCGTGATGCCGCGCAACAATGGATGAACCATCTACAGGAAGAACGTCGCCGCCGGGCACCCTGATGTCTGGTAGCCCGTCTGCCGGCCAGTTCCCTCTCATTGAGCAGTTCCTGGATGCCGTTTGGGCAGAACGTGGTTTGAGCGTCAATACGCTGGAATCCTATCGCTACGATCTGCAAGCTCTGGCTGTTTACCTGCAATCCGAGCAGCAGCTGCAAAATGCCAGTCGCGAACAATTACTGGGTTTTTTGGCCAGCCAATTGAAGCTGGGCAAGAGCCCGCGTTCGCTGTCCCGCTATTTGTCGGGATTGCGGCAGTTCTATCGATGGTTACTGCGCGAAAGCCGGCGATCGGACGATCCCTGCGCTTTGATCGAAAACCCCAAAATAGGCCGAAGCTTGCCCAAAGCTTTGAGCGAAGCGCAGGTTGAAGCTCTGCTCCAAGCTGCCGATACCGCAACACCCCTGGGGCTGAGAGACCAGGCCATGCTGGAACTGATGTATGCCACAGGATTGCGTGTGAGTGAGTTGGTTAATCTGGAAATTTCCGGATTGAACCTGAATCAGGGTGTGGTTCGCGTTGTGGGCAAGGGCAACAAGGAACGGCTGGTGCCATTGGGTGAAGAAGCAGAGCACTGTTTGAAACGCTACCTGGCTGAGGCCCGGCCCCAATTGCTGGCTAATGGCAGCTGCGAAAAGCTGTTTATCACTGCCCGTAAATCCGGTATGACCCGGCAAGCTTTCTGGTATGCCATACGTCGCCATGCCGCCAGTGCCGGAATCAGCGCCACAATCTCACCGCATATGTTGCGTCATTCATTTGCCACACATTTGCTCAATCATGGCGCCGACTTGCGGGTAGTGCAGTTATTGTTGGGTCACAGCGATCTTTCCACCACGCAGATTTACACCCATATTGCCCGTGAGAGTCTTAAGCAATTGCATGCTCGCCATCATCCGCGAGCTTGAAATCGCAGGCATGGCTTGAGATTTGAACTTTTGCGAAATTGTATGCTCTACCATGAACGTCATGGCTGGAAACATTGCGCTGTGCGTCGAAACCCGGGTTTCAGCGTGGTAAGCTGCCTGCCACCTGGCGAAAAACTGAATCATAAAGAGAGGTAGGCCATGCGCCGCACAGCACTATTCATATTTCTGGCAATCATTCTGGCACCTGTGTCCGGGACGATCATGGCCAAAGACAAGTTTGAACTGGTTGAAGAGCGAATTCGCGAATTGGCGCCATCGGCCAAGTCCATAGCGGTTTCCGAAACCCGTATGACCGGAATCCTTCAGGTACAGATCGAGGGCGATATTGTTTACGCCACGGAAGATGGTCGCTACCTGCTACAGGGCCGTGTCATCGACATGGAAACACGCGAAGATTTGACCGAAATGGCCAAGGCAGGGGCTCGCAAGGAGCTGCTGCAGGATATCGATGTCAGCCGGCAAATTGAATTTGTGCCAAAAAAGACAGCCTATGACCTGACCGTGTTTACCGATATCGATTGTGGCTATTGCCGCAAACTGCATTCACAGATGGCCGAATATAATGACCAGGGTATTGCCATTCACTACATGGCCTTTCCACGGGCCGGCATAGGCTCAGCTTCCTATGACAAATTTGTCTCGGTGTGGTGTGCTGACGACCAGCAAGCTGCCTTGACCGCAGCCAAAACAGGTTCCGAACCGGAACCTCGCCAGTGCGATAACCCGATAGCAGAGCAATACCAGTTGGGCATTGCACTGGGTGTGACGGGTACGCCAGCCATCATGACTGCTGATGGGCAACTGATACCTGGCTATGTGCCACCAGAAACTTTACGTGAACGCCTGGACACTATGGCTGCCGCGTCGTCCGCGAAAAAATAAGCATTTTCCCTGCACCGCAGGGCTTTGCAGTGCAGTAATTGCGTTAAAATAAAGCGCCATGCATAACCTGCATGGCGTTTTCTTACATTAAATCCCGGGAGTAAAACCTTGTCCGAGTTCACCTGCCTGCTAGGCGAACCCGTTTATTCTGATTTTCGCAGGCAGAAACTGGTCTCGCGGATCGTTCAGGATATTGGCCAGCAAAGCGGCCAGGAACCCGGTGTTGAAGCGCGCTATGTCTACTTGGTCAGCTCTAAAACCCGGTTGACTGACACGCAACTGATGCAGCTTGAAGACCTGTTACACGGTGTACGCACCAGGCAGTTGGCAACAGAGAATTTGAAGCTGGTAGTACCACGCCTGGGAACCTTGTCTCCCTGGTCCAGCAAAGCCACCGATATTGCCCGCCGCTGTGGCTTTGAAAATATTCTGCGCATTGAGCGGGGCATGGCGGTGTGGATCAGCGGCGTGGAAGCTTCCTCAGCGCAACAGGTATCCGCAATAGAACACCTGCTGCATGACCGCATGACCCAATCGGTATTACACAGCCTGGATGAGGCCAGAGCACTGTTTGAGTCATCTCCCCAGCGTCCGCTGGTGTATATCGACATTCAACAATGCGGTCTGGCTGCACTGCAGCAAGCCAATCAATCCATGGGTCTGGCTTTGTCCGCAGACGAAATTGATTACTTGCTGGATAGTTTCACGAAGTTGGGTCGCAACCCGAGCGATGCCGAATTGATGATGTTTGCCCAGGCCAACTCGGAACATTGTCGGCACAAGATTTTCAATGCCAGCTGGACCATTGATGGAGAAGATGCGGATGCCTCCCTGTTCGGGATGATCCGCAATACGCATGCACAGGCCCCGGAGGGCATACTTTCGGCGTATCACGATAATGCCGCAGTATTGGCTGGAGCTTCAGGTGAGCGATTTTTTGTGCAGCCCGGAAGCCAGCATTACGACTGGGTGCTGGAACCGCTGGCATTCCAGATCAAAGTCGAAACCCACAACCACCCCACTGCCATTTCACCCTTCGCCGGCGCTGCTACCGGTTCCGGCGGCGAGATTCGGGATGAATCAGCCACGGGCCGCGGCGCCAGACCGAAAGCCGGGCTGACCGGGTTTACCGTCTCCCATCTGGATCTGCCCGGACTGGACGCGCCGTGGCGAAGAGAACATGGCAAACCTGAACGCATTGCCAGCCCGCTGGAAATCATGACAGAGGGACCTATCGGCGGCGCGGCATTTAATAATGAATTCGGTCGCCCTTCACTGTGTGGCTATTTTCGCAGTTTTGAACAGGAAATTGACGGACGGTTATGGGGCTATCACAAGCCCATCATGATCGCTGGCGGTATGGGCAGTATTCGCGAAACCCTGGTGGACAAATTGCCCTTGACGCCCGGCGCCCACATCATCGTGCTGGGCGGACCGGCCATGTTGATTGGGCTGGGAGGTGGTGCGGCGTCTTCAGTGGGTAGCGGACAGGGCCAGGAAGAACTGGACTTTGCTTCGGTGCAGCGCGAAAACCCGGAAATGCAACGCCGTTGCCAGGAAGTGATAGAAGCCTGCTGTGCCCGCGGTCTCGACAACCCGGTTTTGTCCTTGCACGATGTGGGCGCGGGTGGCTTGTCAAACGCCTTACCCGAGCTGTTGCATGACGGTGGGGTGGGTGGCGTGATGCAGTTGCACGAAATTCCGCTGGCCGATCCGGCTATGTCACCGATGGAAATCTGGTGCAATGAATCCCAGGAGCGCTACGTGCTGGCGCTGAAACCGGCAGAACTGGACTGGTTCGAAGCCGTTTGTAAACGTGAACGTTGTCCTTACGCGGTGTTGGGCCAGGCTACAGCACAACTGCAATTGAGCTTGCAGGATTCACTTACGGGTCAAGCTGCCGTGGATATGCCCCTCAGTGTACTGCTGGGCCGCACACCCAAAATGCACCGTGATGTCAGCAGGCAAGCAACCAGGTCAACCGAGTTTTCCACCGCCGGTCTGGATGTGCTCGAAGCCACCAGGCGGGTTTTGCGCTTTCCCGCTGTGGGCAGTAAATCATTCCTGATCACCATCGGTGATCGCAGCGTAGGTGGATTGACGGTGCGTGATCAAATGGTCGGTCCCTGGCAAGTGCCGGTGGCCGACTGTGCAGTAACTTTGGCGGGTTTCAATAGTGATCATGGCGAAGCCATGGCCATGGGCGAACGCAGCCCTCTGGCTGTAGTTAACGGGCCGGCATCTGGCCGCATGGCAGTGGCTGAAGCCATTACCAACATCGCTGCAGCGCCTATCGCGCGTATCAATGACATTCGTCTGTCGGCCAACTGGATGGCAGCTGCAGGCGAAGCGGGGCAGGACGGCAGTCTGTTCGATACCGTCAAAGCGGTGGGCATGGAGTTATGCCCGGAATTGGGCATTGCCATTCCGGTAGGCAAAGACTCCTTGTCGATGAAAACCGTCTGGCAGGATGGTGAAAACGAAATGCGTATGCTGGCGCCGGTGTCCCTGGTCGTCAGTGCATTTGCACCGGTTACAGACGTGGCAGGTGCCCTGACGCCGCAGATTAATGTGTCAGTCAGCGACAGTTGCTTGCTGCTGCTGGATCTCGGGCGGGGCCAGAATCGCCTGGGTGGATCTGCCTTGGCGCAGGTCTATGGTGAGTTTGGCCACATCGTTCCCGACCTGGACCAGGCTGCCGATTTGCGAAATTTCTTTGCGGCTATCCAGGAATTGAGCCAGTCCGGCCTGCTGCTGGCCTATCACGATCGCTCCGATGGCGGGCTGGCAGCTTGCGTATGTGAAATGGCCTTTGCCTCGCATTGTGGGCTTGAAATCAATCTGCCTGCGGATGATTTGCTGGCGGCCTGGTTTGCCGAAGAAGCCGGGGCTGTTATCCAGGTAGCCGACACTGACCTGGATAAGGTACTCAGCTGTTTGCAACAACATGACTTGTCCGAATGTGTCAGCGACTTGGGCCGCCCTGTTTCCGGCGATCAGTTGATACTAAAGCACCAGGATAAGCCGGTATTGCAGGCTGATCTGCGTGCCTTGCAGCAGTTGTGGTCAGAAACCAGCCACGCGGTGCAACGATTGCGAGACAACCCGGTGTGTGCGGATCAGGAGCTGGCCAGTCAAGTAAGCTGGCAAGGTCCAGGCCTGAATCCTTCGCTGAGTTTCGAAATGCCTGCCAGCCCACAAGTCCACACCACGCGCCCTACCGTGGCGATATTGCGGGAGCAAGGTGTAAACGGCCACGTGGAGATGGCAGCCGCATTTGACCAGGCGGGTTTCAAGTCGATCGATGTGCATATGTCCGATCTGTTCAGTGGTCGACAGGACCTGAACAATTTCCAGGGCTTCGTAGCTTGTGGAGGATTTTCCTATGGCGATGTACTGGGTGCTGGCAGAGGTTGGGCCAAGTCCATATTGTTTGCAGATGAATTGCGCCAGATGTTTGCCGACTTCCTGGCGCGTGAAGATAAATTTGCACTGGGCGTTTGCAATGGTTGCCAGATGTTGTCCGCATTGCGGGATATCGTTCCGGGCGCAGCCGACTGGCCGGATTTTGTGCGCAACCAGTCCGAGCAGTTTGAAGCCCGCTTGAGCATGGTGGAAGTATTACCCTCTCCATCTCTGTTCTTCACCGGCATGGAAGGCTCGCGTATCCCGGTTGCTACAGCCCACGGTGAAGGTCGTGCCCTGTTTGCAAACATTGCAAGTATCAGCCATGAACAGCTGGCATTGAGATATGTTGATGAACACGGTGTGGCCACAGAGTCATACCCGCAAAACCCCAATGGATCACCGCAGGGGATAAGCGGACTTTGCAATAGAGATGGAAGAGTAACCATACTGATGCCGCATCCCGAGCGTACACTCAGAACTGCTAACTTTTCCTGGGCGCCGAAACAGTGGGGACCCGTCTCCCCGTGGCGACAGATGTTCCTGAATGCCCGTAAATGGACAGGATAATCAGATGAGCGAACCCATGAGTAACGATCAAATTGCGGTCAATCCCACGACTGCGTCTGAAAAAGTCGAAGCTTTGGCACCGGCTGCAGAGGAAGAGCTGAAGCTCAGCGAATTGCTGATCCTGGCATCCATGTGGATGCTGTTTGGCTTCATGCTGTGGTTTTATCTTTCCGCATTTCATGGCGCTCCTGTGCGAATAATCGCCGATTTGATTTTGTCCGATATCCTGGGTGACAGTTTCCGGCAAATCATTGTTGAGCCTAACCAGAATTTCCTGTTCCAGGTGGAAACCAATATTCAATACGTATTCAAGGACGGCACACAGGAAGCCCTGGGATTCATAGTGAACCCGCTGGTTTACAGTTACGGCCTGCCCTTGTTGTTTGGGCTGGTCATGGGTTCAGATGTGAGCTGGCTGCGCAAGCTCGTAATCATGCTGATCGGCTATGTGAGTATTACACTGGTGCAGGTTTGGGGCGTGGTCTTTCAATCCCTGAAAATGCTGTCTTTCAATTTTGGCGAACAAAGCCATATTTTTGTAACGCAAGCCGGGGTGTCGGATGACGTCGTTGCGTTAGGCTATCAATTGGGTACTTTGATACTGCCGGCGCTGATTCCCATTTTTGTCTGGGTGCTGACAAACCGGCCCCTGGTTGAGCAGTTTGTGGGCTGGAGTGCCGATACTTTACGCAAGCATGACTCATAATGCGCATCAGTCGTGGCCTAAGCCCCGGAACCCACAAGTGGCAATGTTGTCTTTGAACAAGCTGGGTGGCGCCAGAGTTGGGCTAGTTGCTGTATTCGTACCTGCCACTGCCGCGCTGCCTTATAATTCGACCAGGCTCTGGAACCATGGGGAACAGAACAGTGCAGGCAACTGAAGAACAACCGCAGGATGCGGTGCAGGAGGTCGAAGCGGCAAATGATTCCGTTTGTGAATATTTGCTGAGTTCAAGCCGGCTCAAAGCGGCTGACCTGAAGAGGGCAGAAAGCTACCGCGAGCAGAACGGTGGTGACCTGGTTACTTTGTTGGTCCGCCTCGGCCTGGTATCCGAGCGCGACGTAGCCGAAGCCGAATCCGAGTTGCTCAAGCTGCCGCTGATCCGTACCGTCGACCTGCCGGATGAAGCACCCGAATTTCCGGGGATTTCTGTTCGCTTCCTGAAACAAAACCTGATCCTGCCAGTGAGTGAAAACGACGAGGATCTGACAGTAGTCATGGCCAATCCGCGGGATGAATTTGCAGCCCAGGCACTGGCCATGGCCAGTGGCAAGAATATCCTGCGCCAGGTGGGCATCGCATCGGAAATTGAAAACGGCATCGAAAAGCTGCTGGGCGGTGGCCGTAGCGCGATGGGGCAGATCGTCGACCGCCTGGGTGGTGAAGGGGAAGCAGGTGAAGAGGATATTGAGCACCTGCGTGACCTGGCGTCTGAAGCTCCAGTTATACGCCTGGTCAACCTGATCATGCAGCGTGCGGTGGAAGCGCGGGCATCAGATATTCACATCGAGCCCTTTGAAAACCGCTTGAAAGTGCGCTACCGCATCGATGGCGTATTGCAGGAAGTGGAAGCGCCGCCTTCCAGCTCTACTGCAGCTGTAATCAGCCGTATCAAGATCATGGCCAAACTAAACATTGCCGAGCGTCGCTTGCCGCAGGACGGTCGCATCATGCACCGCGTGCAGGGCAAGGAACTGGACCTGCGTGTTTCCACCATACCCACCTCACATGGTGAAAGTGTGGTTATGCGTATTCTGGATCGTGAAAGCATCGTGCTGGATTTTGACTCGCTGGGATTTGATGAACATTTGCGCAAGAGATTCGTCAAATCCCTGGAAATGCCGCATGGCATCATCCTGGTAACCGGCCCCACCGGCTCAGGTAAAACAACCACGCTGTACACTGCACTCAGCGCGCTCAATACTCCGGAGCGCAAGATCATCACCGTTGAAGATCCGGTGGAATACCAACTGGAAGGCATCAACCAGATTCAGGCCAAATCATCCATTGGGCTGGACTTTTCGCATGCGCTGAGAGCCATTGTGCGGCAGGACCCGGACGTGATCATGATAGGTGAAATGCGCGACCTTGAAACCGCCCGTATCGCTATCCAGTCGGCCCTGACCGGCCATCTGGTGTTATCGACCATACACACCAATGATGCTGCCAGTGGCATTACCCGAATGCTGGATATGGGAGTGGATGATTACCTGTTGACCTCAACGGTAAACGCCATCCTGGCACAACGCCTGGTGCGAACACTGGACCCTGAAAGTCGCGAAGCTTATGACTTGCTGCCCGAAGTAGCCAAAGAAATCGGCCTGACACGATTGGCTGGTGAGGAACGCGAACGATATACACTCTATCGGCCCGTGGGTACTGAGGAAAATCCAAACGGTTATCGGGGGCGAACCACCATACTCGAATTGTTGTTGATGACCGATCCGATCAGGCGAATGGTGATGAAGCACGCGACTTCGGGTGAAATCCAGAACCTGGCCATTGCTGAAGGTATGCGACCCATGTACCAGGATGGACTGGAGAAATGTCTGACCGGCATGACTACCCTGGATGAAGTCTTGCGAGTGACGCAGGAAAGCTGATGCCTATATTCGAATACAAGGCTGTTTCACCTGCGGGTGAAACGGTATCAGGCGTCATGGAAGCAGCCAGTCTTGACCTGGTGATCCTGAAATTGCAGGAAGCCGGCAATATCCCTTTGCAGGCCAAAGAAGCAGGCTCCGGTGGTCTGGGGCTGAAAAACCTGACTTTTGGCAATCGCGGCATGAATAGCCGGGAGGTTGGAGAGTTTACCCAGCAACTGGCGACATTGTTGGGTGCCGGTTTACCACTGGATCGCTCTTTGCACGTGCTGATGGATCTGGCCGAATCGCCGAAAATCCAACGTACCGTGGGCGAAATCCGCGACCACGTGCGCGAAGGCGGCACCTTGTCGGATGCGCTGGAAAAACAGCATGGCGCCTTCAGCCGATTGTTTATCAACATGGTACGGGCGGGTGAAATTGGAGGAACCCTGGACACCACTCTGAATCGCCTGGCTGATTACATGGAGCGATCCAAAGAGCTGAAGGACAGTGTAGTGTCGGCCTTGATTTACCCAATTCTGCTGCTGTTTCTGGCGGCTGGTTCGCTGATCCTGTTGCTGGTCTACGTTATCCCACAGTTCACTCCGATATTTGAGGAATTGGGCGGCGACCTGCCCACGATCACAAAAATCGTGCTGGGAGTGGGTTCCGTGTTACAGAATTTCTGGTGGCTGCTGATTGGCATCGCCGTTTTCATTACTCTGCGATTTCGTACCATGTTGGCCAATGAAGAGAAGCGATTCAGCTGGGATGACCGTGTTTTAGGCATGAGATGGGTCGGTGACCTGGTGGGCAAACTGGAAACTGCGCGTTTGTCCCGCACCCTCGGCACCTTGCTGACCAATGGGGTACCACTGCTTTCGGCACTTTCTATTGCCCGCAATGTCATAAGCAACACGGTGTTGCGCAAAGATGTCACTGACGCGACTCGGGAAGTGAAAACCGGCGGTGGCCTGGCACGCAACCTGAGCAAGACTGGACGCTTCCCCAGGCTGGCTTTGCAGATGATCAGCGTGGGCGAAGAAACAGGCCAATTGGACGGCATGTTGATGAAAGTGGCCGACACTTACGATAAAGATGTAAGAAACACCATAGATCGGCTTTTGGCTATATTTACGCCGGTGGTTACCATGTTGCTGGCAGCGATGATAGGCACCATCGTATTGTCGGTGCTGGTTGCCATACTCAGTATCAATGATCTGGTGGGATGATCGTTGGTTGAGGAAAAAGCGCCAATACAATTATTGAGCACAGAAAGTTTTTGGAGATAGAAATCATGTACAAATTCAGAAAATTCAAGCGCACAGGATGCAAGCACACTGGCCACGCCTCACAGCGGGGTTTTACGCTGGTTGAGTTGCTGCTGGTGCTGGTTATTCTGGCATTGATTGGCGGATTGGTTCTGCCTGGCATCATCGGTAAAGCAGAAGGCGCCAAAGTCAAAGCGGCTTCATCCCAGGTAAGCCGTCTTTCCATGGCGGTGGAGAGCTACTACCTGGATACCGGAACCACTCCTGAATCTCTCTCCCAGTTAGTGGTAGATGGTGGAGATGCGGGCTGGAATGGGCCTTATGTGAAAGAATCCAGTTTGAAGGATCCCTGGGGCCGCGAGTATGAGTTCCGTATGCCCGGAGAACATGGAGAATTTGATATCTATTCGCTGGGGGCTGATGGCCAGCCAGGCGGCGAAGACAGAAATGCCGATATCAACAGTTGGGAGTAAGGCGCTGCTGGATTGCGCCTGAAGCCGCTCACCCCGGTGAAACAACTGGAAAACAATACTGCTTTGCCACTTGCAAGAAGACGCATGGGTCTGCGAACTGGCGGCTTTACGCTGGTTGAATTACTGGTTGTCATGGTCATTATGGCGCTGGTGCTGGGCCTGGTTGCCACCTCGATTTCGCGCAATATTTCAGGCGCAGAAATGCGCAGTGCCGCACGCAAGATGACTGCATCGCTGCGCTACACCCGCACCCGGGCCATACTGGACAAGCAGGAAACGGTTTTCATGATCGATACCGAAAACCGCTCCTATCTTGCACCCAAGCGAGAAGCTGTGACGCTTCCAGAAGGAATGAACGTGGCTGTGAATACCGCTCGATCAGAACTGACTTCTGAAAATGTGGGTGGCATACGGTTTTACCCGGACGGGGGTTCCACCGGTGGTTTCATAGAATTGGAAGCCAACAAGCGAATTTACCGGATTGATGTGGCCTGGCTAACCGGCGAAGCCTCCATCCACAAGGATGAAGACTGAATTGGCCAAATTGATTAAAAATAGCAAATCACAACAAGGTGGTTTCACACTGTTGGAAGTGTTGTTGGCTTTCCTGGTATTTGCACTGAGTTTTGCAGTTACCCTGGAAATCCTGACTGGAGCCATCCGCAATACGTCCAGGGCGCGCGAATACACGGAAGCAACACTGATTGCACAATCGCTGATGGACCAGGTTGGAATGGATATTCCACTACGTTCCGGCGCCAGCTTTCAGGGTGAAGAAGGTAATTACCGCTGGGAAATTGACATTTTTCTCTTTAAGGGCAGCGATCAGAACACCCGCAGCATCGAATTGTCGGATATAACCGGGATTGAATTGCTGGAAGTGGAATGCCTGGTTAGCTGGGGCGCGGGCGGACGTGAGCGTTCTCAAATGTTCAGTACGGTGAAAGCCCACCTGGAAAACGAGGATGGAGTAGGCATATGAAACGCGCCTCAGGCTTCACTCTGGTTGAATTGTTATTGGCAATAACGCTGCTCAGCATGTTAATGGCATTGACCTATGGCGGTCTGCGGGCCGCTACCCACGCTACTGATCGGGGCCAGAAAATTCTGGAAGAAAGCGGGCGATTGCGCATGGCGCACCAGTTTGTGCGCAAGCAAATCAACCAGGCCGTGCCTTTGGGTTTCAGCCAGGAGGATGACGCTGCGGCGCCGCTGGGCGAGCCGACCGTCATGGAGGTTTTTCGCGGTAGTTCCAGTTCCATACGATTTGTCGGTCCTATGCCGGGCTACCTCGGTTTCGGTGGGCCACAAGTGCAGGAGCTGAATATAGTAAATGGAGAATACGGACAGGAGTTGGTGTTAACCCATGCCCTGGTGCAAGGTTTTGAAGATGCCAAACTGGATGAACGCGATCCCATTGTGTTGATTGATCACATACAGTCTGCCAGTTTCAAGTTTTTGGTCCTCGATGAAGAAGGTGAAATTGCTGGTTGGATAGCCGAGTGGGATGAGCCTGGCAAGCTGCCGCTTGCTGTCGCACTGGATATAGAGTTTGAAGAAGAAGTTTATGCAGATTGGCCCTTGCTGGTGGCTGCAGTAAAAGTGGATGCCAGCGCAGTGACTGGTATTTTGGATGGTGATGACACTTACCAGTCAGCGGTGCGTGAATTGATTGAGAAAAGGCGGCAAAAAAATTGAGCTTGGGGCGAGAAAAACAATGTGGTGTGGCCCTGGTTATAGTGCTGTGGATCTTGTTGCTGATCACCATAACCACCAGTGCCTTTACTTTGATGGCTCGTATGGACAGCCTGGAGGCTCATACCATTTTATGGAGCACCAAAGCCCGGCTGGCGGCAGAGGCAGGTATGAATATCGCCATACTGTCCTTGCGTGACCCGGAGGAGGAGTCACGCCTGATACCCGATGGCCGGCCTTTCCTGGTGCAGTATCTGGATGCCGAGGTTGAAGTCATGGTGACTGATGAACGCGGCAAATTGAACATCAATAATGCTACCGAGCTCGAACTGCTGCAACTGTTTTTAGCCAATGGACTTGAGGAAGATCAGGCTGAACTGTTGACTGCAGCTGTGCTTGATTGGGTGGATATCGACGAACTATCCCGCCCGAACGGTGCAGAACTGCCTGAGTATGAGTCGGCGGGTTACCAGGTCGGTCCGGGTAATCGCAGCTTTGTCATGGTTGAAGAGTTGTTGCAGGTCTTGGGTTTGCCTTGGGAGTTATTTCAGCAAATCCAACCTGGTTTAACTGTCTGGAACGAAAACAGCACTCCCAACCCCGCTTATGCGCCTGTTGAAGCATTACTGGCATTGCCTGATATGACTCGGGAGTTAGCTAACGAGTTTGTGCAGGAAAGACACGCCCTGGAGTCACTGTCAGACTTGAAGCTGGCTTTGCCCGGCGGCCAGCTTGCCGTGGCACAGGGCAATGGCCTGACGTATAGTATCGTCGCCCGGGCGACCATGCCAAATGGCATCTGGGACCAGATCGAAGCAACGGTCCGCTTGGGCGGCAACGAGAGGGGGCAGCCTTTTCGTATCATGCATTGGCGTGAAGGATTCCACCACTGATACCCATATGGCTATAACAATAACAAACAGAGTCCAATATTGGCTGGCGCGAATTCAGAACGGGCCGGTTGGCGAATTTTTCGAGTGGTGGTGGGGTGAACTGAAGCAGTTGCTGCCAGAATCCTGGCAGGCCCACTTACGCCTGGCAACCCGACGCCTCAGTTTGCAGCTCACTGAATCCAGTCTGGAGCTGGGGATAGATGACGATCATGAAATTCGTCCCTTGCAAACCATTTCTCTGGAACAGGACAGCATGCTGACTCAGAAGCAAGTGAAAGCATTGCTCGAGCAGGATGATATCAATGAACTACCCCGCTTCCTGTTGCTGGACAGCAAATGGGTATTGCACAAGGAACTGAAGCTTCCGGTTGCTGCCGAAACCAACCTGAACCAGGTTTTGACTTTTGAAATGGACCGGCAAACACCCTTTCGGGCTAGCGAAGTCTATTTTGACTGGCGCATGCTGCCTGCGGGTAATGAGGCAGGTGAAATCCGACTGGATTTGCTGGTGGCTCCCCGCCGGGTAGTGGACCCACTTTTGGAAAAACTGGCTGCTCGCGGATTGGCACCGGCTGGTATAGATGTAGCCAAAGAAGGTCGCAGTGCCGGAGTGAACCTGTTGCCGGTCGAGCTCCGGCAAAATCCACTTCTTCCCCGCACTCGCTTGAATTATGGGCTGGCTGCGGCTGTGGTTGTTTTGCTTGTTGTGGTCATGGTGCAATCCCTTGGGGCTCGTGCGGATCGAGTAATCGCGCTGGAAGAGGCCATTGCTGAGGTGCAGGATGAAGCGCGCCGGGTGCAGCGCATCAAAGAGCAGGTCGCCGACACCAGCGAAGCTGCCAGTTTCCTTACGCGACGTCGCGGCCAATCACCTTTGGCCATAGAAATACTGGCGGAAATAACCCAAATTTTACCCGATGGTACTTACCTCGACCGCTTGGTCGTGGGTGAAAACAGCGTGATCATGCAGGGCAAATCCGGCAATGCCCAGCAGTTGATCGAATTGGTGAATCGATCCGACTTGTTTGATGAAGCCGGATTCCAGGGCTCTACACGCCTTGATTCCGCATCAGGTCTGGAAATTTTTGAAGTGGCCAGCATCATCAGCGCAAGGCCGAAGCCATGATAGTTGCCAGCCTGAAAAAAGGTAACAGTAAACTCACCGCAATCCTGTTGCTGGTGATTTCCCTGATATTGGTTTACCTGCTCTGTTTCAACTGGTTTATTCTCAGCCACCTGACTTATGGTGAAGAAATCGCCGAACTGGAATCCCAGCTGGATCGTTATCGCAAGGTTGCAGCACAAAAAGAGCAGGTTGAGAGCCAACTTGAACAACTGCAAAACCGGCGCACGGAATCCAACCTGTTCCTGACTGAAGTTGATTTCAATGAGGCGGCTGCGACCATGTCAGAGCGACTCAGCCAGATGCTGGCTAGTTTCGCCCATGAGAGCTGCCAAATCGTCAGTCGACAACCGGTGCGCGCGCGTGTGGTTGAGCGCTTTGAAAAAGTCACCGTCAACGTTCGCATGCGCTGCGATATCGATGACCTGATGCAAATGCTTTACAACCTTGAAAGCGGTGCCCCGATGATCTTTGCCGAGGAGCTGACGGTCATCAAACCCCGGGCCCGGCGTCGCAGTAACCAGCAAAATGCAGCTGATGAGCAGGCTCTGGACATACGTTTTAACATGTCGGGTTATTTGCGCAAGGGCAGCAGTTCATGAATCGCCTGTTGCAGGACAATCCCGTAGGCCTGGCATTGGCGGGCGCCGGTGCTTTTTTGCTGTTTTGTATGCTGATCATTGTCATTTGGTCGTACTTGCCATTGGGCGATGGGGATTTAAGTTCAGCCGATACCAGCGGTGAGTCTTTGGTGGATTTGCCGGAGCTGGCGGAGAGCCCGCCATTGGAAAATTATTCCGTGATCGTGCAAAGACCGCTGTTCAATGAAACGCGCCTGCCTGTTATCGAAGCCGATATCGACTCCACAGACACAGAATCGGAAGTCCTGATCGCAGATGAGACTGAACTGGAAGTTGAGCTTTCAGGTGTGGTTATTACGCCTACGCTGCGTATGGCCACCCTGAAGCGTACTGACGGATCAAAATCGCTGGTCGCGATTGAAGGAAAGCCTCTGCAAGGGGAGTTCGGTTCATGGCAACTGACCCGGGTAGATGATAGAAAAGTCACCTTGGTGTCAGGCACTGGTAAGGAACTGCAGCTGGAATTGCAGGTCCATGACGAGAGAATTGAACCTCCCAAGCAACCCGTAAAACCCGATGTAGAAGCTGCAAGCAACGGTCAGGCGGAGCAGGCGGCACAAGCGGGGCAGGACGGTAGCGAACCACTTTCGCGTGCGGATGAAATTCGCCAGCGTATTGCCGAACGGCGGGAACAGTTGCGGCAACAAGCAGAAGCGGAGGACCAGGCTGGCGAAGAGAATGCACAGCCCAGCTACGAAGAAGCCATCCGTGCCATGATTAACCGTCGGCCACCAGCAAAAGAAAAGCCAGAATCTGAAAATGAACAATAGAGGCACAGCGCCAATGAAAACTGCTAAATCACTGACTGCACGCTGGTCGAAGCAGAATAGAAGCCAGCAGCCAGGCAACCGGGGCAGTCGTTTGTGGCTGGTTTTGATTATTTTTATTGTTGCGAGTTGTGCAACTGTTCCACCATCGGTACGACCGCATAGTTTAGGCAAGCCCGTCCGTACCTCCAATGATCCGATTTCTGATACCAGGGTCATTGCCGAGACATCGACGGATACGAACTCCCAGCCCGTCGTAGGTAAAACCGAAATCTATGAAGGAACTGGCGAGTTCATAGATGAGGCAGCAGCGGCGCGCCGTCCGGCGCCGGTAGCTGCCGATGGCGAGATTGTGCTCAATTTTGAAGGTGAGTCCATCCAGTCTGTTGTGCACACCATTTTGGGAGAAGTATTACAGGAAACTTTTGTCATAGGTCCAGGAGTCAGCGGAGAAGTTACTTTCTCAACCTCAAAACCGGTAAGCCGTGATCAACTCAAGCCGATTCTGGAATTGTTGTTACGTTGGAATGGCGCCACTCTGGTTTATTCCGAAGGTCGCTATAACGTCCTGCCAATTTCTGATGCCATCAAGGGGAACCTGGCGCCACAATTGAGCAACTCACAAGCAGCCAAAGGCTATGAGGTCCAGGCTGTGCCATTGAAGTATATTTCGGCAATCGAAATGGGCAAAATTCTGGAGCCATATGCGCGCCCGGATGCAATCGTCAGTGCTGACCAGTTTCGCAACATGATGTTTTTGGCTGGCACGCCGGAAGAGCTTCGAAATTATCGCAAAACCATAGAAATATTCGATGTTGACTGGCTCGAAGGCATGTCTGTTGGGATTTATCCCCTGCGAACGGTCGATGTGAACGCAATTATTACCGAATTGCAGGGCATATTCGGTACCGAAGGCGATACCCCACTAGCGGGCATGTTCCGATTTATTCCACTGGAACGACTGGGTTCGGTGATGGTAATTACCTATCAGAAGGAATACCTGTACAAAGCTGAAGAGTGGATCCAGGTTCTGGATCGCGGAGCAGCAGGTGCTGGAAAGCAGTTATATGT
>JBBKVS010000181.1:0-6298 GCA_037968555.1 Lysobacterales bacterium
CGTTGAAGCGGGCAAGGAAGATGTTGCCAGGCCCAGCCGGGATTTGCGTCTGGAAACTCTGGCTGGTGCGCTCAAAGGAGAGATTCTGGTGCATATGCATTGCTACCGCGCCGATGAAATGATGACGGTGCTGGATATGGCCGACGAGTTTGGCTACCGGATCGCTGCTTTTCATCACGGCGTAGAGGCTTACAAGATTGCCGAGGAGTTGGCTGAAGCCAAAACTTGCGGTGCCTTGTGGGCCGACTGGTGGGGATTCAAAGCTGAAGCCTATGATGGTATTCAGGAGAATATCGCTATTGTTGACCGGGCCAAAGGGAGTTGCGCCATTGTGCATTCCGACTCGTCCGAAGGCATACAGCGTCTGAACCAGGAAGCAGCCAAGGCCATGACCAGTGGTATTGCCTCTGGCATGGTCATTACGCCCGAACACGCGATCCAGTGGATCACCGCTAATCCGGCCAAAGCCATGGGCATACTGAACCAGACCGGCACGCTGGAGCCCGGCAAGATGGCCGATGTGGTGATCTGGAACGGCAATCCTTTCAGTGTTTACGCCAAAGCGGACCAGGTCTTTATCGATGGCGCGCTGGCTTACGATCGGCACGATCCTGCCAGACAGCCGGTGACCGACTTCGAGCTGGGGCAATTACTGGGAGTGCAACCATGAGACCTTCCAATTTGCAAATAATTGGCCGGCAAATGCTAAGCCTGGTTGGATTCTCGCTGGTGGCAACCCAGCTGGCTGCGGCCAGCCTTTTTATCAATGATGCCACGGTGCATCCCGTTACTTCGCCCGTGCTGCAAAAAGCCGACATCATCATTAGTAATGGTCGAATAGAGGCAGTTGGCCCGAATCTCACCGCTCCGGCAAAAGCGACCGTTATCGAAGCTCATGGTCGCCCGGTAACACCCGCTCTGTTTGCAGGTATTACCGCACTTGGTCTGGAAGAAATTTCAGCCGAAGTCAGCTCAGTCGACCAATTGTTGCAGTGGGACCCGGCGCTGAATTCAACCCGCCTGCGACCGGAGTTTGATGTAACTCCTGCGTTCAACCCACATTCGACTGCCATTCCGGTTACCCGCATCGAAGGTTATGGCTGGACCGTACTCAGTGCGGGCCGATTCAGCAGCATCATTGGTGGCCGCGGCCGCGCCGTGGCGCTGGATGGTTCTTACCAGAATTTCCTCTCGGAACCCCTGCTTTTTGTGGGCATGGGTGAAGCCACCAGTGCGCTGAGTGGTCAATCACGTGCCGCCCAGTTCATGCTGTTGGACCAGGCCATGGAAGAGGCAGCCAGCCCCATGGAATGGACGCCGGATGCACTGCTCACTGCCGCCGGCCGCCGCACTCTGGCCAGATACTCAGGCAATGGCGGCGTGGTGTTTGGTGTGGACCGTGCCAGTGATATTCTGCAGGTGCTGCAGCTGTCTGAACGACATCAGTATGAAGCCATCATTTACGGCGGCGCTGAGGCCTGGATGGTCGCCAGCCAGTTGGCCGAGGCCGGTGTACCGGTGGTACTGGATCCCTTGAATAATCTGCCGGAGAACTTCGACAAACTGGGTGCGCGGCTGGACAATGCCGCATTGCTGCACCAGGCCGGAGTGACCATTGCTTTCTCTGCCGACAGCGATTCACCGCACAATGCGCGCAAGCTGCGCCAGGCCGCTGGAATCGCAGTGGCTTACGGCTTACCCTTTGCGGCCGGACTGGAAGCACTGACCATCAATCCGGCCCACATATTTTCCTTGCCCGCTGGCTATGGCTCCATTGCGGTTGATGCCCCGGCCAACCTGGTGATGTGGACCGGCGACCCACTGGAGGTCACCAGCCTGGCCGATGCGGTGATACTGGATGGTCGCAACATGCCGATGGTATCCAGACAAACCCTGTTACGTGATCGCTACCTGCCGCAGATTCGAGATTTGCCGCGTGCCTATATCAAGCCTTGATACCTAGCGCACTAACTACAGCGCTGAACCCGATGTCATCCCCAGCAGATCATTCCGCTGGGTACTTTTCTGGGTCATGCAGGATGCCATTGCAGAGCGAATTGTAGCCACGCTGGCCGATTACCATAGCGTCATATTTTTTCGAACAAAGCACCCGGTTGGGCCAATGCTGAGAGCGGTACAACCTCCACCTGCTCTGCGATTGGATAGCGCTTTTCGCCGGGATATATAACGGCTACCTGACAAAGTTCAAGGTCCTGCAAAGCAATGCTGATGGACTTCGTCATACGCGGCGCATCTGCGCGCTTCACTTCCACACCGTAAAGCTTGTCTCCCCGCTGCAAAATCAAGTCGATTTCTGCCCCCTGGTGTGTCGCCCAGAACCACGCGTCACGATGTTGCTCCGTGGCTAACACCTGTTCGATTACAAACCCTTCCCAGGATGCTCCAACTTTGGGATGTTCAAGCAAGGCCTTGGGAGTTTCAATTCCGAGTAGCGCATGGAGCAATCCGCTGTCGCGGATATACAGCTTGGGTGACTTGACCTGTCGCTTGCCGATATTGGCATACCAGGGTGCCAACTGGCGCACCATCAACGCATCGGTGAGGAGATCAAGATATCGACGGGTGGAGGATTCATTTACACCCAAGGCACGTGCCGGTTCAGCCGCATTCCATGTCTGACCGTGATAATGGGCCAGCATGATCCAGAATCGGCGCAACGCCGCTGCTGGTGTTCTGACGCCCCATTGAGGCAAGTCTCGTTCCAGCAAGGTATTAACAAATGCTTGCCGCCAGGCCAGACTGTCGCCGTCGTTATCAGCGAGAAAAGCAAGTGGAAAGCCGCCTCTGTGCCAGAGATTTGCCTTCGATTCAGCAGCCAACTCAACCAGGGAGAATCCGCCGATGGCAAGCGCCTCCATGCGACCTGCCAGGCTTTCCGAACCCTGGCGTAAAAGTTCTCCTGATGCGCTACCCAAAATAAGGAAGCGAGCAGGCGAATCTTCACGATCTGCCAACACGCGCAGCACCGGAAAGAGATCCTGTCGACGTTGAATTTCATCAATTACAACCAGCCCCTGCAGCGGCTGTAGGGCGGTCATTGGTTCATCCAGGCGTGCCAAACTGGTGGGATCTTCCAGATCAAAATAGTTGACCGAATCCGGTTTTAGCAGCTGCCTTGCCAGCGTCGTTTTACCGCATTGGCGGGGGCCTGTCAGGACCACCACGCGGCTGCGTGCTAATGCGGCCCTCATTTCGTTCAGAATGGGTGTACGATCAATCATTGCATTACATTACCATGAATATCCCGTATTTGAAACAGGTTTTTCATGGTAAATTCATGCGACAAAGCCTACTCAGCCTGCAGGTAATCCACCACCAGGTTGCTGAACACCCGCACACCGATTTCCATGCTGGGTTCATACATCTCGAAAAGTGGTGAGTGATTGCTGGGCAGGCTCACTGCATCAACGCCCGGAGCGCCATTGCCCAGGAACATGAAAATTCCCGGTGTACGTAACTGGTATTCCGAAAAATCCTCGGCCACGGTTTGCGGCGTCAGGCTATTCACGGTGGTCACACGCTGCAGCGTAGGCAGCATTTGTTCGTACAAGGCCGGATCGTTAACTACCGGTGGTGCACCCAGGCTCAGCTCGAAATCGACGGTTGCACCGGCGCTGGCAGCAATGCCTTCCGCCGTGCGTTTGACTGCGGCATGAATCTGTTCGCGCATGGCCTGGTCAAAACTGCGAATGGTCCCTTCCAGCTCAACGCTGTCGGGGATCACGTTATTACGGACTCCGCCCTGGATGCGTCCCACGCTGATGATGGAAGGCGCCAGTGTGACATTCACCTGACGGCTGGCTACGGTTTGCAAGCCCAGCACGATCTGCGCGGCAACCACCACCGGATCAATACCCGCCCAGGGCTGCGCGCCATGGGTCTGCTTGCCGTGCACCGTGATCAGGAAACGATCAGCGGAAGCCATTAGCGGCCCCGGCTTGACGGAGATGGAAGCTGCCGGCTGATTGATACCCACATGGATGCCAAATACAGCCTCCGGCTTGAGCGGTTCCCAGATACCCTCATCCAGCATCATGCTGGCACCACCGTCTTCTCCCACTGGCGGGCCTTCCTCAGCCGGTTGGAAAATCAGCATGACGGATCCCGGCAGATCAGCCTTCACCGAATTCAAAACAGCAGCCGCACCCAGCACCATGGCCATATGTGCATCGTGACCACAGGCGTGCATCACGCCCACTTCCTGGCCGTTGTATTCACTGCGCACTTTTGAGGCGAATGGCAGGCCAGTCTCTTCGGTTACGGGCAAGCCGTCCATATCAGTACGGATGGCCACCATCGGGCCTGGTTTGCCGCCTTCAATCAGCGCCACGATGCCGTTGTGGGCTATGCCGGTTTTGGGCTCCAGGCCCATGCCACGCAGCGTTTCGGCGATGTATTCTGCGGTCTTGACTTCGCGATTGCTGAGTTCCGGGTTGGCATGAAACCAGCGGCGCCATTGCACCACTTGTTCCTGTTGCGCTGCCGCCAGCTGATCCAGTATTTGCGGGCTGATCTCAGCCTGCGCGTACAAGGGTAGTGCCATCAATGTACTCAGCAACAACTTCTTCATCTGATATCCATCCTTTGTAGTTTCCTTAATTAATACCTAACGCGGCACTGCGCTTGCTCTGGCCGAGTTGATCACGGCACAGCGCTGCGCGGTATCGACCACCGCTTCGCCGATATTGGCGCCGGCGGCACCGCTGTCTCGACGGCCATCTGCCCCACCCCAGAAATAGCAGGACTCGGCATCAAAAGTGGCCAGCTGTGCTGCGCCTATCATGGAGCGCTCACCCAGGGTATGGCCCAGGGCTTCCAGCCGCTTGCGCACGTCCAATGGAAATTCGGACTCCAGGAACAGGGTATCGGGTTGCCACTGGTGGTGGAATCGTGGCGCCATAACCGCACGTTGCGGGTCAAAACCAAAATCAATGGTATTGAGCAGGGAATGCAGTACGGCAGAAATAATCATGGTACCCATGGGTGAACCCAGGGCCATGGCGGCCTTGCCATCTTTCAGCACTATCATGGGCGTCATGGAGGACAAGGGCCGCTTGCCGGGAGCTATGGCATTGGCATCCGAACCGATCGCCTCCCAGGCATTGGGCGTGGCACTGTCTACGGAAAAATCATCCATTTCATTATTCAACACAATGCCGGTACCCGGAACGGTGATTTTGGAGCCGAACAGCGTATTGATGGTTTGCGTGATGGAAACCGCATTGCCGCTCTTGTCCATCACGCTGATCTGCGTGGTGCCTTCGTCATCAGGTGGTGAAGTCAGGGTTTTAGGCACCAGCGGTTGCCCGTCCGGCCGCAGCCTGGCTGCCAACTCATCGGCATGAGCCATGGAGGTCAGTCGCGCCACCGGTACATCATAAAAATCCGGATCACCCAGGTGCTGGGCCCTATCGGCAAAGGCCAGTTTCATGGTGCTGGCGACCAGGTGTATGTAGTCGCTGGAATCTTTACCCATCGCTGCGAGGTCATAACGCTGCAATACGTTCAGCATTTCTGCAATCAGCACACCACCGGAACTGGGTGGTGGCATGGCAACGATTTCATAACCACGGTAGTTGGCCCGAACCGGTTCACGCCAGGTCACCTTGTAGCGCGCCAGGTCCAATTCGGTGACCACGCCCTTGGTGGACTGCTCGATCAGCTTGGCGATGGCGCCTATGGCCAGGGTCTGTCCACCGGAACGCTGGATCAGACGCAGGGTATTCGCCAGATCGTGTTGCTTGAGCATATAACCCAGTGGTGGCGCCTGCCCGTCGACGGTCTGGATATGCTGGGTTGCGGGGTAGTCGGCCAGGCTTTCTGCTGCATATCCCACCATGTTGTGATGCCACACGCTGACCGGCACACCGTTTTCAGCCAGTGCAATGGCCGGCTCAATCAAATCCGTCCAGGGCATGGAGCCAAAGCGCTCATGCAGTGCCCATACACCCTGCACGAAACCGGGAACAGCCACCGAATAACGGCCGCTACGGATGGTCTCAGGGTTTTTCCGATAAAACTCGGCAGTTGCAGAAGCCGGAGCCGTTTCCCGCGCATCAAGGGTAATACTTTTAGCCGATTTGGCATCATGAACAACGGCCAGCATTCCACCACCTAAGCCGGAGCTGAAGGGATGAGCAACCGCTGCTGCAAAAGCCGTGGCTACTGCCGCATCGGCTGCATTGCCACCGCGCTCGAGTACGGCCTGTCCAGCGGCAGCAGCGGGGCTGACTGAGGTGACCACCATGCCGTCACGACCCCAGGTGGGCTCAAAACT
>JBBKVS010000182.1:0-5400 GCA_037968555.1 Lysobacterales bacterium
GTGGTTTATCGCTGGAGCAGGGAGCTATTTGGCCATCGAGCGGGCTTGTTATCGCTGTTTTTGTACGCCCTTTCTCCCAATATCATTGCCCATGCCCGCTTGATTACCACCGACCTCTATGTAGCTGCGTGGATGACCATTGCGCTTTACTGTTTCTGGAGATTCCTGAAATCCGGCCACTCCAGGGCAGGGTGGTTAAGTGCCCTGACTCTGGCGCTGGCACTGACTGCCAAATATTCAGCGATTTTCCTGCTGCCGATTTTTCTGCTTATCCTTCTGGCGTGTTATAGCCCCGCTATCTACAGAGGGACAAGGCAGCGGAACTGGCAAGAATTACGCAGAGCTGGACTGCGCTTTCTGCGCTGGTCCCTGGCTTACCTGGGCATGATCATCCTGGTGTTGAACATGGCCTATTTATTCAACCGCAGTTTCACGCCGCTGGCGGAATATCAGTTCAACAGTTCATTCTTCCAGACGCTGCAATCCAGGCTGGGCCCGCTGGCAGCCATTCCAGTACCGATTCCATACCCTTACCTGGAAGGCCTGGACCAGGTCAGCTACGTGGATGCCCATCTGCAGAACCCGATTTTCCTGCTGGGCGAAACGCGGGCTGCGTCCGACCCCTTCAAAAGCTACTTTTTAGTTGCCTGGTTATACAAGGAACCCATCGCAGCCCAGTTACTGACTATCGCTGCGCTATTGCTGATGATGTTCAGAATAAGACATTCGCAACAACGCACCGACCTGTACTTCCTGCTGATACCGATTGCCTTTTTGCTGTTCTATTACTCATTTCTGTTCCACACCCAAATCGGCATCCGTTACATCCTGGCGGTTTTTCCGCTGGTGTATATCGTCTGCGGCAGCTTGCTGCAACATGCTCCGAAACCCTGGCAAACGGCTTTGTTGTCCGTACTGCTGGTCTGGCAGGCGATTTCCGTACTGTCCTGGTTTCCCCATTTTTTGCCTTACTTCAACGAGTTCGTTGGTAATCGTACGCAGTCATTCAAAATACTGGCAGACTCCAATATCAGTTTTGGCCAGGATGAATATTTCCTTGCCAGCTACCGACAGGAAAATCCGGACGCGGTGATTCAGCCCTGGCAACCGGTTGCTGGCCGTATCGTCGCCGATGTCAATTTTCTGGACCGGATTTTTACCAGCCCTGACCTGCGTTGGTTGACGGAGAATTTTGAACCTGTCGATCACGTGGCCTACAGCCGCCTGGTCTATGAGATCAGCGAAGCGGATTACCAGCGCATTCTTGAACAGCGTCCTGACTATTTTCCCGACGCCGATCGCCTCGACACTCGAGACAGCTATTACGGTTTGAGTTATTGGACCGCCCGCAATCTGATGATCCTGGGGCAGTACCAGGAAGCGAAAATTCATTACCAGAAACTACAGGACTACCTGCCCAACGACCCCATGGCATTGGAGGGACTGATCGAGGCAAGCAAAGGGCTGGGTGAAATTGAAGCCCAGCAAACATATAAACGAGAATTGCAACAACTCCAGGATCTGGAAAGCCTGTATCAACGCGCGGTCACCGCCATTAACGAGAGGCAGTATTCCACCGCGCAAACGCTGCTGAACGATGTCATTGCAGACCAGCCGGATTATAAAATGTCACTGTATTTCCAGGGTGTAGCACTTCAAGAGCAAGAAAATCCTGCCGCTGCCATTCCATACTACCAACAGTACCAAACGCTTTATCCGACGGATTTTCAGAACCTGTATAAGCTGGCCCTTGCCCTGATTCAGACTGGCAACTGCGAACAAGCAGAAGTTTTACTCAAACGTTGCCTGCAACTAAGGCCCGATGACACTGAGGTTCAACAGCAGATTGCGGGGTGTTCATAGCTGAATACCCATTTGTGCATGTGGCAGGGCTGGCAGAAAATCATTCCCGGCTTCAGCGCGCCTTAAATCGTCTAGAATCGGTACAGCATCCAACCAGCAGGTACCCATCGATCAACATGAGCCATCCCAGTGACGACCAGCCTGTCGTAGCCGTATTGATTCCTTGCCACAACGAGGCACTGACGGTTGCTACCGTGATTGCAGATTTTCGCCAAGCAATACCGCAAGCGAGTATTCATGTGTTCGATAATAATTCCGCTGACGCTACCCTTGAGTGTGCACGCGATGCCGGCGCGATCGTCTGGCAGGAGCACCACCAGGGCAAAGGCAACGTGGTGCGCCGGATGTTTGCTGAAGTGGACGCAGATATCTACCTGATGGTCGATGGTGACGCCACCTACGATGCTGCCAGCGCTCCAGCCATGATCAAGCTGTTGCGGGAGCAGAATCTCGACATGGTGGTGGCACGGCGAGTGAGCCAACAAGAGCAGGCTTACCGCTCCGGGCATCGCAGCGGTAACCAGTTACTTACGGCGGCAGTCGGCTTCATTTTTGGTCAGCAAATGTCCGATATCCTGTCTGGCTACCGGGCATTTTCACACCGTTTTGTAAAGTCCTTCCCGGCCACATCGCAAGGCTTCGAAACGGAGGCCGAATTGTCCATTCATGCCTTGCGATTGCGCCTGCCCATTGCCGAAATGGACACGCCATACTTTGCCCGGCCTGAAGGTTCTGTTAGTAAACTGAAAACCTGGTCGGATGGAATGCGCATACTGACGAAAATCCTGCGCTTGTTTTCGCTGGAAAAACCATTGCAATTTTTTGCACTGATTGCGCTGCTGTTTACACTGGCGGCCAGCGCCTTGTTCATCCCGGTATTGAATGAGTATTTTGCCACTGGTCTGGTCGCCAAAATTCCCAGCCTGATAGTCGCAGTTGGAGGCTATCTGATAGCCGTGCTTTCGATGATGATTGGGGTCATTTTACGTAGCATTTCGTCCGGCCAGCTCGAGGCCAGGCGTTTTGCCTATCTCAGTAGCCGGCGTTAAAGCATAAAAAAAGGGCCGCTTGCGCGGCCCTTCAAGTTCAGGAATCTCTGATTTATCAAGCAGAGGCTCCCAGAAAGCAGGACGGTATCACACTGCTTTCTTGAACTGCTCCTCTTCGGTAGAACCGCTCAGGGCCGACAAGGAGGACTGACCACCGCCTATCACTTGAGTCAGGGTATCAAAATAGCCGGTGCCTACTTCGCGTTGATGCTTGGTGGCTGTGTAGCCATGCGCTTCAGCCGCGAATTCTGCTTCCTGCAACTCCACATAGGCAGCCATCTGGCGATCTTTGTAACCACGGGCCAGGGTGTGCATGCTGTAGTTCAGGGCGTGGAAGCCAGCCAGGGTGATGAACTGGAACTTGTAACCCATGGCGCCCAGTTCGCGCTGGAACTTGGCGATGGTTTCGTCATCCAGCTTGGCTTTCCAGTTAAATGAAGGCGAGCAGTTGTAGGACAACAGCTTGCCTGGATACTTGGCGTGAATGGCTTCGGCAAACTTCTTGGCTTGTTCCAGGTCCGGTGTACCGGTTTCACACCACAGAAGATCGGCGTAAGGGGCATAAGCCAGGCCGCGCGAGATGGCCTGGTCAATTCCGGGCTTGGTCTCGTAAAAACCTTCAACCGTCCGTTCGCCAGTGACAAAATCGCGATCGTATTCATCTACATCTGAAGTGATCAGGGCCGCAGCCATGGCATCGGTGCGTGCCAATAGTAAAGTCGGCACACCCATGATGTCAGCCGCCAGGCGGGCTGCAATCAGCTTCTGCACCGCTTCCTGGGTTGGAACCAGTACCTTGCCGCCCATGTGACCGCATTTCTTTGCAGAGGCCAGTTGGTCTTCAAAATGGACACCGGCAGCACCCGCTTCGATCATGGCTTTCATCAGTTCGTGTGCATTCAGAACCCCACCGAAACCGGCTTCGGCATCGGCAACGATGGGTTGCATCCAATCGACGGAGTCATCGCCTTCGGCGTGGTGCAGCTGGTCGGCTCTTTGCAGGGCATTGTTGATACGGCGTACGACACTGGGTACTGAATCGGCGGGATATAAAGACTGGTCGGGATACATGGCGCCGGCCAGGTTGGCATCAGCGGCTACCTGCCAACCCGAAAGATAGATGGCTTTCAGGCCGGCTTTGACTTGCTGCATGGCCTGGTTGCCGGTCAGGGCCCCGAGGGCGTTTACATAAGGCTCTGTGGCCATATGCCGCCAAAGCTTTTCTGCACCGAGGCGGGCCAGGCTGTACTCGATTTTCACGGTGCCACGCAACCGCACTACATCGGCTGCAGAATAACCCCGTACTACGCCTTTCCAGCGTGGATTGGTGTTCCAGTCAGCTTGTATGCATTTGATCTCGTGTTCCGTATTCATATCGATATCCTGTTCATTTAATTCAAAAAAGGCGCAAAATATTCTTAACTCAGTGTGAATGCTGCAAGACTGACGGTAATTCGACGGCTTCATCTTTGACAAGACAAATATTTCAATGTTTAATATAAGCACGGTTAATATTAATAAGTGATTGATTTTGAACGATAAAAGTCCACGCTTCTACTACAAGGGCAATCAGCTCAAACAATTGCGGGCTTTTTGTGCTGTTGCCAAAAGTGGCAAGATGACAGATGCCGCTGAAGAATTGTTCCTCAGCCAGCCCGCTGTGAGCTTGCAAATCAAGGCATTGGAACGCGAACTGGACACCATGCTGTTCGAACGCCATGGCCCGCGCATCAACATGACCCGGGAAGGCCAGGAGTTGTACGAAATGGCCCGGCCGCTGGTGGATGGGCTGGAATCGCTGAACCAGCGCTTCAACCGGCAAATACGCGGCGACCTGGAAAGCGGTGAAGTTGTGATAGCGGCCGGTGAGTCCACCATCATCTATCTGCTGCCACGCTTGGTGGCGCAATTTCGCGAGAACTTCCCCAACATCCACGTGCAATTGCGCAACGTCACCGGCCGTGATGGCCTGGCCATGATCCGTGACGATGAAGTCGACTTTGCCATCGGCTCCATGCTGGATGTTCCCTCAGACATCAGCTATCAGCCGGTTTACTCTTTTGAGCCGGCATTGATCCTGCCTTTGGGTCATGACCTGGCAGAAAAAGACAGCATAACCATTGAAGACATCGCGCCCTTTGGTCTGATACTGCCACCCAGGCGACTGACCACCTGGCGCATGATCGACCGGGTTTTCCAGCAACACCAGGTTCCTTTCAACGTAACCCTGGAAGTGGGTGGCTGGGAAGTCATCAAACGTTATGTCGAACTGGATTTTGGTATTTCAATCGTCACCGGTATTTGTCTGCGGGATGACGACAAACTGGTAGCCAAAAACATGAGCGCTTATTTTCCAAAGCGCAGTTACGGCGTGGTGATGCGACGCGGCAAGTACCTGTCGCCACAGGCGCGGGCTTTTCTCGATGTGGCAGAAGAGTCTTCCATGCCCGACTCACCCTGGCGTATTGGGCATTCGGATCGTTGATGG
>JBBKVS010000183.1:0-2801 GCA_037968555.1 Lysobacterales bacterium
TGTTGAGGGGCATCTCTAACCGCTCATTGGTGCGAGTGGTTCGCGGTATGTGTCCCGATGCGGTCATTATTGCGAATTCGGTAAGCCTCAGCCAGGTCGAAGAAATCTATGCTGCAGGCGCTGACTGGGTGTATCAGTCCCGATTAGAGGCCGCGCGCGGATTGGGCGAGGCTGTCGAGCAGGCCTTGGCAGACCAAATCGCAGTATTCCGCGATAAGCGAGCAACCATGAACCTTTACACCGCTGAAAGAAAAGAAGTACTGGACTGAACTGACACGGAATTCCCCAGGTGCTGTGCTAGAGTAGTCACCAAGGGGTAACCAAGGAGCGTTGGATGAGCTTTCTTGTGCAACTGACCGACACACATATCGTTGAGCCGGGAAAGTTGCTTTACGGCAAAGTTGATACGGCGGCCCATTTGGCTGATGCTGTAGAGCAGGTCAACAGAATGTCACCACAGCCCGACCTGGTAATGGTCACCGGCGACCTGGTTGAACATCCGGGATCAGCAACCTATGGAAATTTTGCCAGGCTGATTGAGCCCTTGCGAGCACCCGCTTATCTGATACCCGGTAACCACGATGATCCTCAAATCATGTGTGAGCATTTTTGTAAATCTGGCTTGTTTCCGACCACCGACACGACTTTCCAGTACGCCATCGAAGATTTTGACTTTCGCATTCTGGCCTTGAACAGCCGTTACGACGATTCCGAATTGCCATATTTTGGTGAGCGGCGGATGGCCTGGCTAAAAAAAGCCTTGAGTGAATCCGATCGTCCTACTCTGATTGCGATTCACCACCCCCCCATGCAAACCGGCATTGAGTTTATCGACATGGTAGGGGCGCAGTGGTATCGCGGAATTTCAGAATTGTTGGCAGAGCATCCGCAGGTTCAGTTGATCATCAGTGGTCATGGGCACAGCGATACCTATGGTCGAAATGGCAACGTACCGGTGTATATGTCGGGAAGCACCGCCCATCAGTTGATTGCTGCCAGAGGTTATGACCATGCACCGGCTTTTGACGAACGACCCGCGCCACCAGTGATGCACCAGTGGATGGGAGCTGGAAACGGATTTGTCAGTGGCGCAGTACCCTGGCCTGATTGGGCCAAAGACCGGCGTATAGACCTTGAGTCGGGGCTCGATTGGGATACACTCAAAAGCCAGATGCGCGGCGCCATGCCTTCGTGAGAAATTCTGCTACTCAAATACCCATGAATTCAAAGTTACCTGATATTGCATGAAACGCTATCTGATCAGAGCGGCAGCAGGCTTGTTGCTGACTCTAGCGCTGCTGGCGCATGTGGCTGGCCAGTACTCGCTTTTTTACGTAGACCAGATAGAAAATCTGCTTTATGACACGCGTGTACGCCTGACCGCACCGGGTGGTCAGGACGAACGGATACTCATAGTTGCAGTCGACGAGGCCAGCTTGCAGGCACAAGGCCATTGGCCCTGGACACGTGACAAGCTGGCGCGCCTGGTAGAAAACCTGTTTGCTTACGGTGTGGTTGTGATTGGCTGGGACATGTTGTTTGCCGAACGTGACGAAAGCGCCGACATCAGTCGTTTGCACAAACTGGCCGAGGCCAAGGGTGACGCTTCTTTTATAGATACGCTGGCAGAATTTGAACCACAACTGGATCGCGATCTCATTTTTGCTGATGCGCTGGCTTCAGGTCCCAACGTACTGGGGTATTTTTTCGATACCAATGAAGCAACCGCCTACGAGACGGGTGATTTGCCCATACCGGCTTTTGATTTTCATGAATCAATGGCTGAAACCATATTTTTACCGCGCGGTAAGGGCTTCAGTTCCAACCGGCCTGAACTTATGGCGGCTGCCTACAGTGCCGGTTTTATCAATAATCCTTTAATCGACGATGACGGGGTGGTTCGTCGCGCACCCCTGTTGCATGAATACCAATTCGGTGCTTATGAGGCGCTTTCTTTGGCAACGGCCGCAGCATACCGGAATGAAATTACCATTCCAATATTCGTTGATGCATCAACATGGATGGGTGATTACCCACCTCTGGAAGGCCTGGAATTGGCCGGCGTGCCCATTCCAATTGATCCACAGGGCGCTGTTCTGGTGCCGTTTCGTGGGCCTCGCGGCAGCTTTCCTTATGTCTCAGCTACTGATGTGATTGAGGGTACGGTAGAAAACCCGGAATACCTCAAAGGCACAATTGCATTGGTGGGCGCGACTGCACCGGGCATGGAGGATATCCGTTCAACGCCGTTTGGATCCATTTACCCCGGAGTTGAGGTGCATGCCAATATCATCAGTGGCATCCTCGATGGAAAATTTCGCTGGGAGCCTGCCTACACAGCAGCAGCCGAAATGCTGGCGGTTGCCGTTTTCGGTTTGCTGACCTCTTTTGTGCTGCCCGTTTTGTCACCTATTATTGCCACGCTGGCTTTTTTTGGTTTGCTGATCATGGCCCTGGCCGTCAATTTATACATGTGGAGTGTGCAGTTGCACATCCTGCCCCTGGCGGTGACTTTGTTGACCTTGATCGGCATTTATACCCTGAACATGGTGTTTGGGTACCTGTTCGAAACCCGTACCCGCACCCACATGGACAGTCTGTTCGGACAGTATGTGCCGCCTGATCTGGTGAAAGAAATGAGCCGGGACCCGGAAAACTACTCGTTGAAGAGCCAAAAACTCGAACTTAGCGTACTTTTCAGCGATATTCGTGACTTTACCTCCATTTCGGAAGGCTTGGATGCTGCCGAGTTATCGGAACTTATTAACCAATACCTCACACCCATGACGCGGATTGTGCAC
>JBBKVS010000184.1:0-14511 GCA_037968555.1 Lysobacterales bacterium
GATGGGATATCCAGGTAATCAATATCACGCTGCTTGGTGAACAAGTCCTTGTTCTCAGCCTGGGCGAGCCGACGATCACGATCCGACTGTATGGATTCCAGCGTTGGCATTTCCGGCACCTCCATATCAACTCGGCCGGTGGTGCCATTGGCTACCAGGCGCATGGGTTTTTCCTGTACGGCTTTGACCCGCATGGATTCACCCAGGCCCGTGGCTACTACCGTCACGCGCAGGTCATCGCCCATATCCGGATCAATCACGGTTCCGATAACCACGGTCGCGTCATCCGAGGCCAGGTCAGCAACCGTGCTGCCCACTTCTTCAAACTCGCGCATGGTCAGGCTCGGACCGGCTGTGATATTCACCAGGATGCCGCAAGCTCCGGCCAGGTTGATGTCTTCCAGCAAAGGACTGCCAATAGCGGCTTGCGCAGCCATGATGGCTCGGTCATCCCCGGATGCCTGGCCCGCTCCCATCATGGCCATGCCCATTTCCGACATCACCGTGCGTACATCGGCAAAATCCACATTGATCAGGCCAGGGCGGGTGATCAGCTCAGCAATACCCTGAACTGCACCCTGCAGCACATCATTGGCTGATTTGAAGGCATTCAACAGCAGTGTTTCACCACCTAAAACAGCCGCAAGCTTGGAATTGGGAATGGTAATCAGCGAGTCGACGTGAGCCGCCAGCTCTTCGATGCCTTTCTCCGCAATGGCCATACGCCGGCGCGCTTCGAAATGAAACGGCTTGGTCACCACCGCTACCGTCAGAATGCCCATTTCCTTGGCTGCCTGTGCGATCACCGGTGCCGCACCGGTACCGGTACCACCGCCCATGCCGCAGGTAATGAACACCATGTCGGCACCAGCCAGCATTTCCATGATGTGATCCCGGTCTTCCAAAGCTGCCTGCCGCCCTACCTCGGGATTGGCACCGGCACCCAGGCCTTTGGTCACGCTGCTGCCAATCTGCAGTATGGTTTTACCCTTGAATTGCCGCAGAGCCTGCGCGTCCGTATTGGCTGCAATGAATTCCACGCCTTCAATATTGGCATCTATCATTTGCGCTATGGCATTACCGCCGCCACCGCCGACACCGATCACCTTGATCATCGCATTGGGTGTGTAATTTTCTACCATTTCAAACATTTGTATTTCTCCTCTCGCTCGCCGTTGTTGTTGCCACTGCCCTGGGTTTATCGTTCATTGCCCGCCGCTTTCCCGCGGCTTGTGTTGGCTTTGAACGCCCCGTCTGAACGGTGGGTCCTTTTGACTTCGGTACATGGATGTACCGACATTTTCAATGAGTGTCTCATTGAAAATGAAGGAAACTGAAAACCAAGCTTTTCAGTTTCCGTGCTTTGGGCAACCCAGGATGGGTTGATCCAGAGCCAAACTAGAACTCGCCCCGGAACCAGCTCCGGATGCGATCCAATATCGTGTCTCCCGCATTATTGCTCAGCAAATTGCGGCTAAAATCTGCCCGGCTGCCGTACAGCAACAGCCCCACGCCCGTGGCGTGGATGGCATTGGAAACCACATCCGACAAGCCGTTCACGCCCTGCGGCGTCGCCAGCCTGACCGGCATGTGAAAAATTTCTTCGGCCAACTCGCCGGCCCCTTCAATGCGCGAAGCACCACCGGTCAACACCAGGCCAGAGGCCACCATGTTTTCCAGGCCGCTGCGACGCAGTTCAGCCAGCACCAGTGAAAACAATTCGCGATATCGGGCTTCGACCACCTGGGCCAGCGTCTGCCTTGCCAAACGACGCGATGTACGGTCGCCTACACTGGGCACCTGTATGGTTTCATCGTTACGTGCCAGCTGTTCCAGTGCACAGGCATACTTGATCTTGATGTCTTCGGCATGCTGGGTAGGGGTGCGCAGGGCCACGGCAATATCATTGGTCACCTGGTCACCGGCGATGGGTATACAAGCGGTATGACGGATAGCACCATCGGTAAAAACGGCAATATCCGTAGTCCCAGCGCCTATATCCACCAGGCACACGCCTAAATCCTTTTCATCTTCTGTTAACACTGCATAGCTGGCAGCCAAAGGTTGCATGATCAGCTCATCGACCACCAGGCCGCAGCGGGCCACGCATTTACTGATGTTCTGGGTGGCGCTTAAAGCCGCTGTTACAACGTGTACATGAGCTTCCAGTCGAACCCCGGCCATGCCGATGGGTTGGCGTATGCCATCCTGGTTATCGATCACATATTCCTGTGGCAACACATGCAGCACTTTTTGATCAGCCGCTACTGGCACCGCGCGAGCCGCGTCCAGCACCCGCTCCACATCACCTTCAGAAACCTCCTTGTCCTTGATAGCTACTGTGCCATCCGAATTCATGCTGCGAATATGGTTACCGGATATTCCGGCAAACACGGAATGAATCTCACATCCGGCCATCAACTCAGCTTCTTCTACGGCACGTTGTATGGCCTGTTCAGTGGAGGTCATATCCACAATCACTCCGCGTTTCAGACCGCGTGATGGATGCGAGCCCAAACCTATGATTTCGACTGAACCATCGGCCTGCATTTCACCCACGATAGCCACAATTTTGGATGTACCGATATCCAAACCGACTACCAGAGATTTTTCCGGTTTACGTACCATAATCTTGCCAATACCTTGTCATTTTCTTGCCACTACCTTGTGTATGCCAGCCACTGCTTTGTTTTCAGCAGGCCAGCGAACGGCGAATCCGTTGCTGTAGCGCAGGTCTATACGAACCGGCGGTAATTCCTGATCTGTCATCAGCCCGCGCCAACTTTTCATCAAACGCTGCAACCGTTCAGCTGGATCATCCCGGCCCAGCTGCACACGCGTGCCGGTATTGACCTGCATAGCCCAGGAACCACGTTCGTGTAATTCCAGTCGTTCAATTTCCAGCCCAGCTTTTGCCAACATGGAATTGAACAATTCCCACTGCTGCAAAACTTCGTCCAGCCTGCCTTCCGGACCTTGCAGCCACGGCAAACCCTGGATGGCCGCTGCGTCCGGTGCTGCAAACACGGTGCGACGCGAAGACACCAGCGCGCTTTCATTCCAATGTGCCAGGGGTTGAAATTCCTCAACGGTAATCACCACGGTATCCGGCCATTTTTTTTGCACGTCGACCGCTGCAACCCAGGATTTACGCATGGCCGTGGTCTGCAGCTTCTGTAAATCCAGAGTGAAGAAACTGGAGCTGACTAAAGGCGCCAGGCTGGAGCGCAACTGTTCGGCGCTAACACGCTGGAATGAACCATTCAGCTCCAGCCATCGGATCGGCCAACGTTCACTGGCAACAATGCCGGTGCTCACCCAGGTGGTGCCGCCTATGGCCAAGGCAAACAAAGCCAGCACCAGCCAGATGCCATGACTGAAACCACGACTGGTTTCATAACGGGTAGCATGACTGCGCATTCTGACTGAGCTCATAAGCTGGTCTCCAGGATGCGCCAGACCAGCTCATCAAAGCCAAGACCAATTACTGCAGCGGCCTGGGGTACCAGGCTGTGATCGGTCATACCCGGCGTGGTGTTGACTTCGAGGAACCAGGCCTGGCCTTGTTCGTCCAGCAGGAAATCCACCCGGCCCCAGCCTGAAGCGCCGAGCAGATTAAAAGCCTTGATGGCCTGGGAACGCAGCTCAGCTTCGCTGTCTTCTGGCAAGCCACAGGGGCAGAAATACTGCGTGTCATTGGATTCGTATTTGGCGGTGTAGTCGTAAAATTCCCGCGGTGTAGATACGCGAATCAAGGGTAGACCTATACCACCCAAAACGCCGGCGAAATACTCTTTGCCGCGAATTTCTTTTTCGATGATGGTGGTGGCGCCATAGCGCCGGGCCAGGGCCACAGCGCTGTCCAGATCTTCTGCCCGTGTCACGCGGCTGATACCGATGCTGGAACCCAGGCCGGCCGGTTTGACAAACAATGGCAAGCCGAATTTTTCTATCGCCCCATGAAAATCATTCTCTTCATGACGGAAACACAGGAATGGTGGCGTCTGTATGCCATTGCGTTCCCATACCCACTTGGAACGTACCTTGTCCATGGTCAACGCCGATGAAGCGAGATCGGATCCCGTGACGGGTATGCCCATCAATTGCAGTGCACCCTGCAGCGATCCATCTTCGCCGCCTGGCCCATGCAGGATATTGAATACGCGATCAACCCGCCCCTCGCTTATGCCTTTGAACAGGGCCAGCGGACCATCAAAAACTTCATGTGCGATGCCTTTGCGTTGCAACGCTGCAGCCACTGCCCGGCCGCCATTCAGCGATACTTCACGCTCGGCACTGTCACCGCCCACCACCAGGCCAACCTGGCCGAAATCTGCCACTTGCCGGGTTTTCATGACGGGTATTTTGATTTCCATGGCCATGGACTAAGCAGCCTCCTGCTGATGCAGTCCGCGCTCGCGGATGGTCTGCGCCAGCTGGCCAATGTTTCCAGCCCCCAGCAACAGCACCAGATCGCCCGGCTGCAACATGGCGGGCAACTCTTCGGGAATTCGTTCCACATCCGCAATCAAGACCGGCTCAACACGACCACGGGCTCTGATGGATTGGCACAGGGCACGGCTGTCAATGCCATCTATGGGTGCTTCGCCTGCTGCATAAATTTCGGTCAACACCACGGCATCAGCTACTGACAATACCTGTGCAAAGTCGTCAAACAGGTCGCGTGTGCGACTGTAACGATGTGGCTGGAATACAGCGACCAACCGCCGGTCTGGCCAGCCACCACGGGCTGCCGCCAGGGTTGCCTTCAACTCGGAGGGATGATGGCCATAATCTTCCACCACCATGACGTCGCCATTACCCCAGCGATACTCTCCCACTTCAGCAAACCGCCGGCCCACGCCTTCAAACCTGGTCAAGGCAGCCAGCACTGTCGGGATATCGATACCCAGCTCCCAGGCTACGGCAATCGCACCTAAAGCATTCTGCACGTTGTGGATACCGGGCATATTGAGAACGACGGGGTGCTTTTCTGTTTCATTCGGTAACTGCAGATCGAAGGCCATGGCTCGGCCGTTTTGTTGTAAATTACTGCCGCGTATATCTGCCTCTGCTGACAGGCCATAGGTCACCACTGCGCGGGTGATTTCTGGCAGCATCTCCTGCAGGCATTCATCATCCAGGCACAGCACTGCCACGCCATAAAAAGGCAAGTGATGCAAAAATTCCAGAAAAGCCTTGCGCAAATTGTCAAAACTACCGTCGTAGTTTTCCAGATGATCGCGGTCGATATTGGTCACCAATGCGACCACGGGTTGTAACAACAGGAAGGAGCCATCGCTTTCATCGGCTTCGGCCACCAGGTATTCGCCCGTGCCCAATCGTGCATTACTGCCCCAGGCATTCAACAAACCACCGATCACAAAAGTGGGGTCCAAACCGGCTTCGGCCAGCAAGCTGGCAGTGAGACTGGTAGTGGTGGTTTTGCCATGGGTACCCGCAACGGCTATGCCACGCCGAAAACGCCTCAGCTCGGCCAGCATTTCTGCCCGGGGACCGATGGGAATGCGCTGGTCCCGCGCTGCGGCCACTTCGGGATTACTGGGCTGCACCGCACTGGAAACTACCAGCACATCGGCACCTTCGATATGCGCTGCATCGTGCTGGAGAAATATCTGTGCACCCAAATCACGTAAACGGCGCGTGGTGCCGCTCTCGGCCAGATCCGAGCCACTGACCTGGAATCCCTGGTTGACCAGCACTTCGGCAATACCGCTCATGCCCGCACCACCGATGCCCACGAAGTGCACCCGCTGTATGCGTCGCATGGGTTGCAGGTGGGTGCCGAGTTGCTTCATGCGGCTGCACTCTGCAAGCAGATATCCGCCACTCGTTCGGCAGCATTGGGTACCGCCAGTGAACGCGCGGCCTTGGCCATGTTCATTAAACCCGCACGATCCGACAACAGCTCGGCCAGGTGAGCAGCCATGTTTTCAATACTACAGCTGGCCTCATCCTGCAGACGGGCTGCTCCTGCATTGACCAGGAACTCAGCGTTGCGGGTCTGGTGGTCATCCACTGCGAAAGGGAACGGCACCAGAATGGCCGGTAGGCCAACAGCGGCCAGCTCAGAAATGGTCAGCGCACCAGATCGACAGACCACCAGGTCCGCCCAGGAATAAGCCTCGGCCATATCTTCGATAAACTCCAGCACCTGGGCCTGAATTCCAGCCTGCTGATAGGCCTGGGCCGTTTCCATAGCTCGGCCCTTGCCTGCCTGGTGCCGCACTTCTACTGCCAACCCGGCAGGCAATCGCGCCACGGCTGCGGGCAGAAATTCGTTCAAAGCTCGAGCACCTTGGCTGCCGCCAGTAATCAGCAGGCGTAATGAGCCACTACGTCCCGCCAGTCGTTGCTCGGGAGGCAATATGGCGACCAGCTCACTGCGTACCGGGTTGCCACAGGTTTCAGCATTGAAGCGGGCTGGCCAGGTTTCCGGAAATGCCTGCAGCACGCGTTGGGCAAAGCGGGCCAGCACCCGGTTGGTCAATCCAGGTATGCGATTCTGCTCATGTATCACCAGCGGCACGCCGCTGAAGCGTGCAGCCAGGCCACCAGGGCCAGCCGCATAGCCACCAAAACTAAGCGCGCAATTGGGTTTCTGGGCAAGCACCACGGCACGTGCTTGCCGTACCGCTTTGGCCAGATTCCACGGCAAGCTCAACCAGCGTTTAATGCCCTTACCGCGCAACCCGGCGATATTGACCGTATCCATGGGAATATTGGCAGCCGGTACTTGTTGGCATTCCATGCCACCCTGGGCACCCAGCCAATGCACCGCAACACCGCGCTGACGCAATGAGGCGGCCACAGCCAGACCTGGAAAAATATGTCCGCCGGTGCCACCGGCCAATATCATGACTTTGCCCGCAGGGCTGTTCTGCATAGCGCTCATGCCAGGGCTCGCTTGATACTGACACGCTGACGTACAGCCGGGCTGGCATCGCGATCCAGTTCGTACTTGATACGCAGCACCATACCCAAGGCCAGCAAGGTCATAAGCGTGCTGCTGCCGCCGGAGCTGATCAGCGGCAAAGTCAACCCTTTGGTAGGTAACACGCCCAGGTTCACACCGATACTGACCACCGCCTGCAAGCCAAACCACAGGCCTACACCAAAAGCCAGAAAGCCTGCGAAAGGCCGGCCGCGGTTGTGCGCAACCATGCCTATGACCATCATGCGTGTGACCAACAACATAAACAGGCTGAGTACGACGATCACACCCATCAGGCCGAATTCTTCAGCCAAAACGGCAAAAATGAAATCCGTATGCGCCTCGGGCAGGTAAAACAGTTTCTGGATACTGGCACCCAGCCCGACTCCGAACACTTCGCCTCTGCCCACGGCAATCAGCGCCTGTGTCAGCTGGAAACCACTGGCAAAGGGATCAGCCCAGGGATCCATGAAACTGACAATGCGCCGCAGCCGGTAAGGCTCCATGGCTGCAAAGCCAAAGGCGGGCAAAGCCAGCAAGGCGAGCACCGCAATATGTTTCCAGGCTGCGCCGGCCAGCCAGATCAAACCGCCGATAATGGCCACGATCACCGCGGCACTGCCCATATCGGGCTGCAGCAGCAATAAACCTGCCAGGGCACCACCGAATATCAATGGCTTGAGCGTATCGAAGAAACGGCTTGAAACTTTGTCAGCCTTGCGCGCGAGATAACCGGCAACATATATGATCACCATCAACTTGACCGCTTCCACCACCTGGAAGTTAACAAAACCCAGACGTATCCAGCGCTTGCTGCCATTCACTTCGTGACCGATACCGGGTATGAATACCAGCAACAGAGCCAGGGCAGCCAGCAACATCATCGGGCGGCTGACGCGCTCGAGAAAATCAATGGGCACGATACGGAATGAACTGGCCAACAGCAGTCCCATGAGGACATAGATGCAGTGCCGCAGCAGGTAGTAGTAAGCGGGTGAATTCTGGCCTTCAGCAATGGCGATGGAAGCGGATCCAACCATCACCACGCCAATGGATATCAGCAATATGGCCGGAATCAGAATCCAGCTGTCCAGATCTATATCGGGCGCTGCAAGTCCTGCTTCCCTGGCCTGGATTTTTACTTTGCTGGTTCGCATGTTGTGACCCCTTCCCGCTCAGCGAATCTTCAAGGTGGCCAGCCCGGCCAGCACGAGAATGACGGAAATGATCCAGAAGCGGACAATCACCCGCGGTTCTGGCCAGCCTTTGAGTTCAAAATGATGATGTATGGGTGCCATGCGGAAAATGCGCTTGCCGGTCAGTTTGAAGGAAGCGACCTGCAGTATCACCGACACGGTTTCCATGACGAACACGCCTGCCATCAGGATAAACACCAGTTCCTGCCGAATAATCACGGCAATCAAGCCCAGTGCAGCACCAACTGACAGAGCGCCGATATCGCCCATGAAAATTTGCGCCGGATAGGTGTTGAACCACAAAAATCCAAGACCCGCACCACCCAGCGCACCGCAGAATATGGCCAGCTCACCCGCACCCGGAATGTAGGGCATGGCCAGGTATTGTGAGAACACGGAATGGCCGGCCACGTAGGCGAATATGCCCAGTGCCGCTGCCAGGAATACCGAAGGCATGATGGCCAGACCATCCAAACCATCGGTGAGGTTCACCGCATTGGAAAAGCCCACGACCATGAAGTAAGTGCTGACGACGTAGAAAAAGCCCAACGGTATGACCACACCCTTGAAAAACGGAACAATCAGTTGGGTGGCAGCGGGCGCATCTGCTGTGAAATAGAGAAACAATGCCACTGCCAAACCGAAAATGGACTGGAACAGATATTTCCAGCGACTGGCCAGTCCTTTGGAATCCTGCAGCACCAGCTTCCTGTAATCATCCAGCCAACCAATCAGGCCGAAAGCCAGCGTTACCAGCAACACCAACCACACATACCGGTTATCGAGATCCGACCACAACAGGGTGGACAACACGATAGCGAACAGGATCAAGGCGCCGCCCATGGTCGGCGTGCCGGCTTTTGAAAAATGACTTTCTGGTCCCAAGGCACGAACCGGCTGCCCCACCTGCTTGCGAACCAGGCGTCGAATAAACGCGGGTCCCAGCAATAGCGACAACAGTAAGGCGGTCAAGGCGCTCATAATGCTGCGCAAGGTGATATAGCCGAACACATTGAAGGCCGAACTGATATCTGCGAGCTTTTCAAACAGCCATAAAAGCATCAGGAAGCCTTTTTCAGGTTGTTGCCAACAATGGCGTGCACGACGTTCTCCATACCCATGGAGCGCGATCCTTTCACCAGGCAATTAATGCCCGGTCGCAACTCTGCCTTCAGCGCCTCGATCAGGCTGCTGCGGCTGTCAAAATGCTCAGCGCCATTACCAAATGCATCGGTGGTAGCACGTGACATATCACCGGTGGTGAAAATCCGTCGCACTCCCATGGCACGGGCTGCATCACCCACTTCAGCATGCAGCTTGCGACTGTCTTCTCCCAACTCTTTCATATCACCCAATACCAGCCAGGCCTTGCCCTGCATTCCGGCCAGCAATTGCAGTGCGGAGTAAAGGGAGGCGGGATTGGCATTGTAGGTATCATCGATCACCAGCCAGCCGGCATCGGCACGAATCAGATTCAGACGACCCGGCACGGGCTGCACCGCCTGCAGGCCAGTGACGATTTGTTCGGTGGGAATCTGCAGCGCCACGGCCGCTGCCGTTGCAGCCAGCGCATTGAGCTGATTGTGCTGGCCGGGCAAGGCCAACTCGAGATCAAATTGCCCCAGCGGAGTATTCACGCTGGGGCTGGACCCGCCGGGTGGCATATTGATATCGTTGTTCTGATCAAAACCAAAAGTCAGCACGCGCTTTGCAGCATTGCGATTGCGCCACAAATCCACCCAGGGCTCGGCACCATTGATGACTGCGCAGCCATCGGTGGGTAGTGCCTGGTACAACTCACCCTTGGCTTTGGCCACACCCTCTACGCTGCCAAAGCCTTCCAGGTGGGCTGGTCCGATGTTGCTGATCACACCGACCATTGGCTGTGCAATCCCGGCCAGATAGGCAATGTCGCCGGTTTTACTGGCACCCATTTCCAACACGGCATACTGGTGCTTGGCTTCCAGGCGGAACAGGGTCAGTGGCACACCCAGTTCGTTGTTGTAATTTCCCTCGGTGGCCAATACATCGGCCTGCTGACGCAAAATGCTGGCCAGCATTTCCTTGATGGTGGTCTTGCCATTGCTGCCGGTAATACCCACAACTTGCGGTTGCAGGCTTTGCCGCCACACCGCGGCGATCTGGCCCAGCGCCAACAAAACATTTTTGACCTGTAACTGAGGCACAGCCACTTCAACCGGCTTTTGCACCAATACCGCCACCGCACCCAGCTCTGCCGCAGCTTTTACGAAATCATGTCCATCGACCGTTTGACCCGGTAGCGCGGCGAACAGGGAACCGTAGCGCACCTTGCGACTGTCCGTGACAATGTTGTCGATGAGGATTTTGCTGCTCTTCTCGGGCAAGCCCAGAGCTGTACTGATGTCGGACAGGCGCCAATGCATCATGCAGCCTCCTCCAGCACAGCCTGTACAGCGGCAACATCGCTGAAGGGCAGTTTATTACCATGAGTTTCCTGGTAAGTTTCATGCCCTTTGCCAGCCACCAGCACGATATCGCCCTTGCGGCTGCCCTCTATGGCAAAGCGGATAGCAGCTGCACGATCTTCCATGACCACGGCTTTTTCCGGCGAGTGCATGCCGCTGAGCATGTCGGCGAATATGGCTTCCGGCGCTTCGCTGCGCGGATTGTCATTGGTCAGAATCACGCTATCCGCCAGGCTTTCTGCAACTGCAGCCATCATGGCGCGCTTGCCTTTATCGCGATCGCCGCCGCAGCCGAAGACACAGGTCATTCGTCCGTGCAGATGCGACTGCAATGCTTCAAGCGCTTGCCGCAAAGCATCCGGAGTGTGTGCGAAATCCACTACCACCACCGGCAAAGCGCCCTCGCCCCCGAGGCAATGCATGCGACCCGGTACTGTTTGCATCATTTCCAGTTGGTGCATTACCTTGTTCCAGGGCATGCCCAACAGCGTCAATGTGCCAGCAGCTGCAAGCAGGTTGGAAACATTGAAGCGCCCGAGCAGGCTGGTGTGCAATTTGCCACCTCCCCAAGGGCTGGAAATTTCCAGGGACATTCCGGATGAGTCCATCTGCACAATTTTGGCAGCCAGTTCGGCATTGCCATTCGTGCCATAACTCAGAACTTCCTTGCTGCTTCCCAGCTCGGCGATCAGGCGACGGCCATATTCATCGTCACGATTGATAATGGCAAAACGCGGCTGACATTCCGTAAACAGTCTGCGCTTGGCCGCAGCATAGCGATCCATGGAGCCGTGATAATCCAGATGGTCACGGCTCAGATTGGTAAATACCGCAGCCTGGAACGCCACATCGGCGCAGCGACCCTGTTCCAGGGCATGGGACGACACTTCCATGGCCACGTTTTCCACACCACTGTCGATGCACTCGGATAGCATGCGTTGCACTGAAATCGGATCTGGAGTGGTCAGGCTGGCTGGCTGCAGGCGATTGAGAGCGCCATAGCCGATGGTACCGATCAGGCCGGCATTTCCTGATACGCGTTGCCAGGCCTGGGCTATGAAATGAGCGGTCGAGGTTTTGCCATTGGTGCCGGTTACGCCCGCAACCACCAGGCGCTCAGAAGGCGCATGAAAAAACCGCGCGCCCAATGCCGACAAATGCTTACCCAGCTCCGCGATCTGCACTGAGGGCAGCTGCACCTGGGGCTGTTGAGCCAGGCCATCATGCAGAATAGCTACTGCACCCCGGGCCTGTGCCTCCATGGCGAATTGCATACCGTGGCTGGACTCGCCTGCCACTGCGATAAAGACATCACCGGCTTTGATCTTGCGCGAATCCAGGCACAAGTCCTGCACGATGATGGGTTCACCCGGCGGCAGCTGATCGGCGGTAAGCCAGCCTTCCAGCAAGGTAGCCAGGCTCAGAGGGCAGCTCACCGCACACCCCCGTCATAATCTTCCTCACCATCATCGGCATCAGCGATCAGCAGGCCGCCATCAAAGTCATCCGGGGGTATGTCCATCAAACGCAATGCGCCCGCCATCACAGTTGAGAATAAGGGGGCTGCTACGGCACCACCGAAATACTGGCCATCACTGGGGTCATCTATCATCACAATGCAAACCAGCCTGGGATTGCTGGAAGGGGCAAATCCCGCAAAGGTGGCCACATAACGTGATGCATATCCGGCTGCGCTGGCTTTACGGGAAGTACCGGTTTTGCCAGACACGCGATAATTTTTCACTCGTGCCTGTTTACCCGTTCCCTCTGGGCCAGTAACCGTTTCCAGCATGGCGGCCACTTGGCGGGCATATTTTGGATCAAGCACTGAAACTACCGGATTACTGGCACCCTGGATCAGACTGGGACGACGCATGCGCCCTTCATCTGCCATAGCAGCGTAGGCAGTTGCCAGCTGCAGCGTGGTGGTGGAAAGACCGTAACCGTAAGACAACGTGGCTTGTTCCACCCGCCGCCAACGCCGATAGTTGCGCAATACGCCGGCAGATTCGCCTGGAAAACCAACACCGCTGACATCGCCAAAACCAAATCTATCGTACAGGCTCCACAACTGCTCGGACTCCAGCTGCAATGCCAACTTGGTAGCACCCACATTGGAAGACTTGGTGATGACGCGGGACACATCAATCGGCCCGTAGTTGTGGTGGTCACTGATGGTGTGACCGGAAACATTGATGGTTCCCGGAGTCGTATCGATGGGTGAGTCGGGTGTGACGATTCCCGCTTCCAAAGCCGCAGCTACTGAAAAGGTTTTCATCACCGAGCCGGGTTCGAATACATCCGTGACGGCCCGGTTACGCTGGCCATCGCTGTCCTGGCTGGGTTGATTGGGGTTATAGGATGGCTGGTTGACCATGGCCAGTACATCGCCCGAAGCAATGTCCAGCAACACCACACTGCCGGAACGCGCGCCGTGCTTGAGCACCGTGCGTTTAAGTTCGCGGTAAGCCAGATATTGCAGTCTACGATCCAGCGTCAATCGTAAGTCGTGGCCGTGCTCTGCTTCGCGTATGACTTCAACGTGCTCAACGGTGCGACCTTTGCGATCACGGATTACGCGCTTGCTACCGGGCTTACCCTGCAACCAGTCGTTATAAGCCAGCTCCAGCCCTTCCTGGCCCACATCGTCGATGTTCGTAAAACCAATCACGTGGCCAGCCACTTCACCGGCCGGATAAAAGCGGCGGTATTCTTTCTGCAGGTAAACACCCTGCAGTTCCAAAGCTTCAATCTGAGCCGCTACATCCGGATGTAAACGTCGCTTGATCCAGACAAATTCCCGACCCGAACGCTGGTTCAGGCGACGCTCTATCTCTTCGGCGTTCAGGTTCAGGACATTGGCCAGCGGTTCGATGTCTTCCGGTGTCTGTAGCAGTTCAATTGGATTGACCCATACCGAATCCACCGGAGTACTGACGGCCAGCGGCTCCCCACTCCGGTCTACGATATTGCCGCGACGAGTGGGTATCTCGACCTCGCGCATAAAGCGGGCTTCGCCCTGCCCTTGCAGGAACTCGGTTTCCATAACCTGCAGATTGACGGCGCGCGCAACCAGGGCCACTGAACACAACAGGAAGGCCAACAGAAAGCCATACAGGCGACTGATGGGTATCTGGTTTTTGCGCTCGCTGCTCAAGGTCTTATCACCAGAATCCGGGTATCTTGGGGATCCTGCATGCCCAACTCGTCGCGGGCCTTGGCTTCTACCTGTCCGGCATCAGCCAGCCAGGCCTGCTCCAGCTGCAAGCGGCTCCATTCAGCGATCAGCGCATCCCGGTCGCTTTCCAGCTCACCCAGATGTATGGCCACACCGCGGCTATCATGCCGGGTATACACCACACCCAGCGCGCTGACTATGACAGTGATGAGTAATATGAGTATGGTGACTATTCGAACATTCAAGCCAGTTTCTCCGCGATCCTCAGGACAGCACTGCGTGACCGGGGATTGGCGGAGATTTCATCAAGCGACGGGCTTATTGCCTTGCCTACCAGTTGCACAACGGCCTTGGCGTCCGGGTGTTCCGGAATGTTGCGTCGGACCTTACCTGGTCGTGCGGCTTCGCGGAATGTCCGCTTGACCAGGCGGTCTTCTAAAGAGTGAAAGCTGACTACTGCCAGCCTTCCTCCCGGGCACAACATCGTTATAGCGGCATTAAGTCCCATGGCCAAATCGGCCAATTCGTTATTGATTTCTATACGGATTGCCTGGAAACATCGTGTGGCTGGATGCTTTTTCTTTTCCCGACGACCAATGCACTGTTCTATCAGTGCGGCCAATTGGCCTGTTGTTTCAAGTCGTCCCTGCTGCCGAGCCATTACGATGCTCCTGGCAATCCTGCGCGCGTGGCGCTCCTCTCCGAACTCCCAAAACACGCGGGTTATTTCCCGTT
>JBBKVS010000185.1:0-5009 GCA_037968555.1 Lysobacterales bacterium
GGCGCTCGATCCAGTGTCAGCAACAGCCAACGACTGAGTTGCTGCACCACCGAATGGTGGCGGTTGCAGGCGGCCGTTTGCGACACTTGCACGATAAATGCCTGGGTGTACCGCAGCAGTAGCCCTCGCAGCACACCGGGATGCCCGAAGGCATGTTTCAGCTGGTGACTATCCAGGCGATAGGCGTGGCCCGCTGTATGTACCAGCGCTGAACCTGGCGTGGTGTCGCCACCCATAAAAATCGGGATACCGACTACACCTTCATGCCCGACTCCTGCGATTTCAGTAGCAGCGCCGCTGACAGTGACGTAGTGCAAAGAGACCACCGCAGTGGTCGGAAAAAGAGCATACCGCATCTGCTGATTAGGCTCGTAGAGCATGTCACCCAGGGACAGGGTCACCAACTCCAGGTGCTTGGCCAGGGGGTCGAATTCCGCGTCCGGCAAAGAAGCCAACAACTGGTTTTGATTCGGACTGTGCGCGGACTGGTTCATGGCCGGGTGCGCATCAAAATATACATAATCGGCATTACATATCCGTGGGCCGCGGCGTGACTTCTACGCCGATGCCGCGATAGCCGATGAATCGGCAGGCACTGGTAAACATCGGCTCGCCGCTGACGCGGTACTGCTGTATGGAGCCGTCGCCATTGACGCGACTGAAGGTGAAGTCCAGAAATGGCTCTCTCGCCGCAATAGCGGCACGCATGATGGTGCGCTCGCTTTCATTCCAGCCACTGTCCTGCACGGCGTCAGCTTCGGACGTGCCCTGCAAGGAATCAACGCGAATTCCCAGCATCTCCAGTACCGGGCCCGAGACCTTCGTAAAGCTGCCGCTCTCGTCCTGCTCCCAGTACCAGTCCGAAGCCAGCTCAGTCAGACTGCGGTAACGGGCTTCACTCTCGCGCAGCTCGGCGGTGCGCTCTTGCACTGTCTGCTCCAGCAGCAGGTTGTGCGCTTCGAGCCGGCGATACAGCAGGCGGACTTCAAGCATATTGTGGATGCGCGTCTTGACCTCCAGCTGGTCGAAGGGTTTGCTGATGAAGTCCCTGGCACCGGCATTCAGCGCTCGCAGTTTGTGGCCGGGTTGTGCCGTCAGCACAATTACCGGTATGTAGCTGTCGGCTGCGTTGGCCTGCAGCGCGGCCATGACCTGAAAACCATCCATGTTGGGCATTTGCAGGTCAAGCAGGATCAGGTCGTAGTCGTTGCTGCGATGCAGCGAACACACCTGCAAGGGCTCCATGGTCGAGGTAACTCTGGTATAGCCAGCATCGCCAAGTAGCCGCTCAAGCAGGTGTACGTTGGCCATCTGATCGTCGACAATCAGGATACTTGCTTCAAGGATTTCCTTTTCCAGCAATTTCATTCAAGTGCTCCATTGTATTCACCCTTGTTAGTCTTCACCGCGTGGTCCGACAGGTGCAGAATCGCCAGGTCGAGTGTGCCCATGAATTCGTCTACCCCAATGGGCTTGGTGAGGTAGCGGAAGAAGCCGGCCTTAATTCCCCGCTCTATATCGCGTGGCATGGCATTGGCACTCAATGCGATCACGGGTATGTGGGCCGTGGCTGGGTCATTGGCCAGGATTTGCAAGGCTGTGAAGCCGCTTATACCCGGCAGATTGATGTCCATCAAGATGATATCGGGCAGTTGGGCACGCGCCATTTCTACCCCGATTCGGCCCTCGCGCGCGCTCAGCAGTTGAATGTCGGGCCGACGCGCTACCAGTCGCTCTACCAGCAGCAAGTTGGCAGGGTTATCTTCCACACACAGCAGGGTGTAAACCTTGGTTCCACTGCTGGCCGGGGCCAATGCTTTTGGCCGGAGTTTGACCGGGTCGTCAGCCACAAACAATTCGGTTGCGGCGTCGAGCTCGAACCAGAACAGGCTACCCACCCCTACCGTACTTTCGACGCCGATGGTCCCACCCATCAGTTCCACCAGCCGTTCGCTAACCATCAAGCCGATGCCAGTTCCTTCTTGCAATCCGGTCTCTTGCCCCAGGCGATTGAAGGGCTGGAACAACTGGGCCAGCTGGTCCGCTGTCAAGCCCTCACCGGTGTCCTGCACGGAAATGCGGATGCGGCCCGTTGGCATTTTGCGGCAACGCAGGTCTACCTTGCCGCCGACGCGGTTATATTTGATGGCGTTGGACAGCAGGTTTACGAGCACCTGCTTGACGCGCGTCCGGTCGGCCCTGACCTGCCATTGCCCTTTCAACGATGGAAAATTCAATTCAATGCCGTTGGGCTGTGCCTGCGGCTCGATCATGGCCAGGCATTCAGAAAGGGTATCCACCAGCGACATGGACTCAAGCGAAAGCGACAGCTTGCCTGACTCGACCAGTGCGAGGTCGAGGATTTCGTTGATCAGTTCCAGCAGGTACCAACCTGCTTGCAGAATCTGTTCAACACTGTCCTTCTGGTCGGGAGTGGGCGGTGGCGTGCCGGTATCAATCAACTGCGTGAAGCCGAGAATCGCGTTCAGCGGCGTGCGCAATTCGTGGCTCATGGACGAGAGAAAATCCGATTTTGCCAGATTGGCCCGTTCGGCCACCTCTTTGGCTTTCTGCAATTCAATATGGCTGTCCTGAAGTACGGTGAGCAAGCGCTTGCGCTCCGCCTCAACCTGCTGCCGGGCTCTGTTGTCGGTGCCGATCAGGAGGTAGCCAATAATGGCGTCGGCGACGTCCTGCAGTGCGGTGACCGACACGACAGCGGGCAGGCGACTGCCATTCTTGCAAATGTACGTCAGCTCATAAACGTCTTCGATCCCGCGCCGCGCCTTGAACACCAAAGCTTCGAAGCCTGGTGCAATGGGTGTGCCTAATTCTTTGCTCAGCGTCTTGGCGCGCGTAATCAGTTCCTCGGGGTCGGAAATGTCGGCAGGCGTAATGTGGTTGACCACTTCGCTGGCCTTATAGCCCAGCATACGCTCGGCACCGACGTTAAAGATCTGGATGACGCCGCGCTCATCAGTGGCAATGCTGCTGAAATTAGCGCTGTTGAGTATCGCGGTTTGCAGGGCCCCGGCCTTGAGGACTGCATTCTGTCGTTGGTGTTCGGTTATTTCCGGTATCGCTCGTGCAGCGGCGTTTTCTGAGGCACCGTCTCCGGTTTGGGGCATGGTTCGTCTCCGGTTCAGGTGGTTGCTGATGCGTGGAGAAGTTCCGCGACAAACAGGCTGCGATAGGGTGTCAGTATGATTGATGGCCGTCTGTTCGCTGACGCACATACAACGGGACCACGATCTGAACAGCTCAACCTATTGATATAAAAAGCCGCCGGCGTCGCCAGCACACGCCGGGTTCAGAATGTATTTGATGATTTCGCACTGGCAACACGAAGGTCGCTTCCAGCCTGTAAGGATGCGATCAATGGGCAGGAGACATCCCCCTTGCTTGCGCGGCAGGCGCGAACCAGGCCCGACAGTGCCAGCTCCATATGTTTCAGGTCCGCCAGTTTCTCGCGCACGTCCATGAGTTTGTTCTCGGCCAGGCTGCTGGCTTCCTCACACTGCGTGCCATCCTCCAGACGCAACAGTTCAGCGATTTCGTCCAGGCTGAAACCGAGCCGCTGGGCCGATTTGACGAAACGCACGCGTGATACATCCTTCTCGCCATAACGGCGAATCCTGCCGTAAAGCCGGTCTGGCATGGGTAATAGGCCCTTGCGCTGATAAAAACGGATGGTTTCGACATTGACCGCGGCCGCCTCGGCAAAGGCACCGATAGTCAGCATCCTTAAATCATTTTTCATAAGGCTTGACTCCGTACTTAGGTACGGGAATAAGCTTACCCTGTTTTACGGATTATGTTTCCAGCGTCAACCAATCGGAGCAACAGGCATGCTGCAGCCCTTCAATTTTGTGACCCGCTTCGCAGATAAAGCCGGCTCGCTCGGTGCACTTGTCTCCGCCATGGGCTGTGCGATGTGCTTTCCCGCCATTGCCAGCCTCGGTGCGGCGCTAGGCCTGGGTTTTCTCAGTCAATGGGAGTGGACCTTCATCAACACCCTGCTGCCACTTTTTGCTTTGTTGGCGCTCATCATCAACGGTTTGGGCTGGTTCAGCCATCGGCAGTGGCATCGCAGTCTGCTAGGAATGGTGGGTCCGACCGTCCTGCTACTGTCCCTGTATCCCTGGTTCAAATATGCCTGGAGCAGCTACGCAACCTATACCGGCATCGCTTTGATGCTGGCTGTGTCGGTCTGGGACCTGATCTCGCCGGCCAACCGCCACTGTGGCCCGGACAGCTGCGAACTGCCTTCAGCACAGAGCTGACAGCCCTGGCCGAAGTCTGAAAAACCACACAACGGAAAAGATAAAACACATGACCACAGAAAAAATCACGGGTATGACACGCGATGGAGACAAATTGCATGTCGCCGTTATTGGAAGCGGTGGCGGCGCCATGGCCGCAGCACTGAAGGCGGCCGAGCTGGGCGCCCGGGTGACGCTGGTAGAACGAGCCACCATTGGCGGTACCTGCGTGAACATAGGTTGTGTGCCGTCCAAGATCATGATCCGTGCGGCGCACATCGCCCACTTGCGGCGCGAAAGTCCGTTCGACGAAGGCATCAGCGCTACCGTGCCCCAGATCAAACAGGGCCCCTTGCTGGCTCAGCAACAGGCACGTGTCGAAGAACTACGCCACACCAAGTACGAGAACATCCTGGACGGTAACCCGGCCATCACCGTCTTGCGCGGTGACGCCAGGTTCGAGGATTCCGGACGCCTGATCGTAAGCCTGGCTGGAGGTGGGGAACGTAAGTTGACATTTGACCGCTGCATGATCGCCACCGGTTCGAGTCCGGCCGTGCCACCCATTCACGGCCTGCAAGAAACACCGTACTGGACCTCTACCGAAGCCCTGGTGTGCGAGGCCATTCCGCCTCGCCTCGCAGTCATCGGCTCGTCGGTGGTGGCTGTTGAGTTGGCCCAGGCCTTCGCACGTTTGGGTAGCAAGGTGACTATCCTGGCACGCAACACGCTTTTCCTCCGCGATGA
>JBBKVS010000186.1:0-3771 GCA_037968555.1 Lysobacterales bacterium
GTACCCGCCAATGAGCAGGGTGCAGGCTTTATGGCCGCCGGCTATGCACGTGCCAGTGGCAAAGTGGGCGTGGTGTTGGTGACTTCAGGCCCGGGCGCTACCAACACGGTTACGCCGATTCGCGATTGTATGGCCGATTCCATTCCCATCGTGGTGTTGTGCGGGCAAGTGCCCACCCACGCCATCGGCACTGATGCCTTCCAGGAAGCGCCGGTTTCCAGCTGCCTGGGCCCGGTTTCCAAGCATACGTTTTTGGTCACCGACCCCGAGCGCCTGGAAGCCACCATGCGTACCGCATTCGAGATTGCCCGCAGTGGCCGGCCCGGCCCGGTAGTCGTCGACTTGCCCAAGGATGTGCAGAACTGGGCCGGTGTATTCAAAGGTGAAGGCCTGTTGCCCGTGCGCGGTTATCGCCAGCGCATGATGGCCATGGAAGAAAATCGCCTGGGTGAAGACAGCTGCCGCGAGTTTTTTGCCTTGCTGGCCAAGAGCAAGAAGCCGCTGATCTATGCCGGCGGCGGCGTGATCAACGGTAATGGTTCGGATGCCCTGCGCCAGTTCGCCAAAGCATTTTCCATTCCCGTCACCACCACCCTGATGGGCATCGGTGCCGTCGATACCACCGAAGTTCTGTCGCTGAAGATGCTGGGCATGCACGGCACAGCGCATGCCAATTACGCAGTGGAAGATTGTGATTTCCTGATCGCCATTGGCGCCCGTTTCGATGACCGTGTGGCCGGCGTACCCGACCGCTTTGCGCCCAATGCCAAAAAGATTGCCCACATGGACATCGACCCATCAGAGATCGGCAAAGTAAAAGCCGTGGACTGGTATCACATCGGCCTGCTGGTAGAAGACTTGCCTTTGCTCACCGCGCACGGCCGGCGCGCCAACTTCAGTCCCGATTACAGCGAATGGCATGCTGAAGTCGCCGCGCTGAAAAAAACCTACGCCATGAATTACGATCGCGAGTCCGAGCTGATCCAGCCCTACGCCGTCATCGAAGCCATCAACGAGATCACTGATGGCAACGCCATTATTTCAACCGGAGTAGGGCAGCACCAGATGTGGGCCGCGCAGTATTTTGATTTCCGCGAGCCACGTCTATGGCTGACCTCCGGCAGCATGGGCACCATGGGTTTTGGCCTGCCCGCCGCCATCGGTGCGCAGTTCGCCCGCCCCGATAAACTGGTGATCGATGTAGACGGCGATGCCAGCATCCGCATGAACCTCGGCGAGCTGGAAACCGCCACCACTTACGAGCTGCCCGTAAAAGTATTGGTACTGAACAACTACGGCGACGGCATGGTGAAGCAGTGGCAAAAGCTGTACTACAAAGGACGACTCTCAGGAAGTGACAAATCCCTGCGCAAAAAAGATTTCGTCAAAGCCGCAGAAGCCGATGGCTTCGAGTACGCACAGCGCCTGGACAGAAAGCAGGACCTGGAGAAAGTCGTGCGCGAATGGCTGGAGTTCGACGGCCCCGCATTCCTCGAAGTCATCATCGACCCAGACGCCGGCGTTTACCCCATGGTAGGCCCAGGCCTCAGCTACGACCAGATGATCACCGGCGATTTCATCCCCACGCGTAAGCAGACTGCTGCGGAGGATATTGATAGTTCTTCGATGTTTTGAAGTAGGGGTCATTGGTCTGTGGGACTGTAGCAGTCAGAGAGAAAAACAATGGCGCGTAAATCTAAAGCTGAATTCGTAAAGTGGTTTGGGCCGCTTCTGGATGCACTTCGTGACCTAGGCGATTCCGGAAGGCCGAGAGAAGTTTCTGACCGTATCGCCAAGAGCCTCAACCTACCTGACCAGGTTTTGAACGAGACGTTGAAGTCCGGTGGCAACAGATTTCACAATCAGGTTGCTTGGGCGAAGCAGTATCTTCTTTGGGAGGGTCTGCTGGAATCATCCAAGCATGGCACGTGGACGCTCACAGAGAAGGGTCGGACCGCGAATATTTCTGATTTGCAAGCCTCCACAATATTTAAAAAATGGGTGGCAATTCACGCTGAGAACCGGAAACACAGGGCTGCCGAGCAGGCTGAAGAGGTTCAAGAAGAATCACCAGCGCCGGACACACCACAAGCAGACCAGGAAATTAGCCTGATCGCTGTTCTTCGCTCATTGAGTCCGCTTGGCTTTGAAAAAGTGTCTCGGGAACTCCTGCGGGAATCAGGATTTGAGAATGTTGAAATTACTGGAGGCTCAGCTGACGGTGGTATAGACGGCTTTGGCACGCTGGAGATAAATCCATTTGTAAGTTTCAAAGTGTTGTTCCAGTGCAAACGCTATGCGGAGAGTAATTTGGTTGGCCGTTCGCAAGTGGGAGACTTCAGAAACGCGATGATCGGAAGGGCCGAAAAGGGAATCATCATCACAACATCTTCATTTACCAATGCGGCGGTAATCGAAGCCAATCGAGAGGGAGCTCCAAAGGTTGAGCTCGTCGATGGCGCCAAACTGGTGGAAATGTTTCAGCGCGTTGAGCTCGGTGTCAAAAAGCGGACAGTCTATGGTGTCGATTTGAATTACTTTGAGAAATTCAGAGATTGACCGCTGACAATGTGTTGCAGGCGATGCTGATCGTCCCTCACTCGCGTAACAAATGTTTCGACGAGTGTCGATGCTAGTCGCAACCTGGAACTGTAACGGAGCGCTGCGACGCAAGTGCGCCAAAGCGGATAGCTTGGGAGCTGATCTTTTAGTGGTTCAGGAGTGCGAAGATCCATCGTCATCTATAGACTCATACAAAGAATGGGCTGGAGACTATCTCTGGATTGGTGAATCAAAAAGTCGCGGCATCGGGATTTTTCCCCGAAATGGCAATCGCGTAAAGGCACTCCATTGGAACGATGAGTTCTCTTTGTCTGGCCTGCAAAGTGAAAGCGGAACGCTACGCTGGAGTTCAAAGGATCTTAAGTACTTTCTGCCCTTCCAGGTCAACGAAGAAATTACTGCACTGGCCGTGTGGACGAAGGGCAACAATAGACAAATCTTTGGATACGTGGGTCAATTCTGGAAGTATCTGCAGATTCATAGGAAAAGCCTGAGCGGCCCTAACACGATAATTCTTGGCGACTTCAACAGTAATGCAATCTGGGACAAGCCTGACCGTTGGTGGAATCATTCGGACGTGATCGCAGAGCTAAGTGCAATAGGGCTTCAAAGTCAGTATCACCACGATTTCAAGGAGCATCAGGGGCAAGAGTCAAGCCCGACATTTTTCCTGCAACGAAATCTGCACAAGGCATACCATATTGACTACGCATTTACTTCCTCTGATTTAATTGAGAAGTGTGATCTTCAGGTGGGTAAACATGACGAATGGATTTCGGCCAGTGATCACATGCCGCTGACATTGAGGGTCAATCGGTAACCAGGGTCTGTTAACACTACTTGGAGGAGCGATGAGCAGTGGTAAAGTCTTTGATGCTCTCGGCAGAGAAAGGTCAGCCATCACCCCCACCGTAGAATTTGCCAAGGCTTTGGTGGCCGCATTTTTACCGGGCGATTCAAGTTTACTTCTAGTTACGAGCTAGGTCATAGTGTTATGTCTACCTTCAATTGGCAGGGGGAAAGATAAGGAAAGATAAGAAAGATAAGGACACCCACCACTTCCCTCGAAGATTTTCATCCGCAAATCCAAACGAATCCTGAGCTTCGCCCATCGGGATGGTTAATCTACCAAAACCGGCAAGTAAACCGCTCCAGGTAACTTCGATTCAAGCGCATTAAAAGCGGTCAGCCCAGCAGCTCACACGGGCC
>JBBKVS010000187.1:0-13696 GCA_037968555.1 Lysobacterales bacterium
ATGGGTATGCTATTGTCTCTGCCCATGGTGGTGGTCGGCCTGGCCTTCATGATTTGGGCGTATCGGCAGTCTGCTTTAAATTCCAATTGACAGGGAAGGGAATGGAAAATTATCACCAGTTGCTCAGGGACATACTTGAGCGAGGGCACCACAAATCAGACCGCACCGGCACCGGCACCACCAGCCTGTTCGGATACCAGTTGCGTTACGACTTGTCGCAGGGTTTTCCGGCCGTCACCACCAAGAAGCTGCATTTGCGCTCCATCATTTATGAGTTGCTGTGGTTTTTGCGCGGTGAAACCAATGTCGCCTATCTGCAGCAAAATGGTGTCACCATCTGGGACGAGTGGGCTACGGAAACCGGCGAACTGGGGCCTGTTTACGGTTCACAATGGCGTGACTGGATCACTGCCGATGGCCGTCATATAGACCAGATCGCTGGCTTGTTGAAAGATCTGAAAAACAATCCGGATTCGCGCCGGCATATAATTTCAGCCTGGAACCCGGGACTGTTGCCGGACGAAAGTGTCAGCCCCAAAGCAAACGCTGCAGCAGGTTTGCAGGCCTTGCCGCCCTGCCACACCCTGTTCCAGTTCTACGTAGCCGATGGCAAATTGTCCTGCCAGATGTACCAGCGCAGTGCAGACGTGTTCCTGGGCTTGCCGTTCAACATTGCATCCTATGCCTTGCTGACCATGATGATCGCGCAGGTCACTGATCTGCAGCCTGGAGATTTTGTGCTGACCCTGGGCGATGCGCATATTTACCGCAATCACCAGGATCAGGTAAACGAGCTGTTGTCACGCCAACCCTATGCTCTGCCGCAGATGAAACTGAACCCCGAGCGCCGCGATCTGTTCGATTTCCGCTTTGAAGATTTTGAATTGATCAACTATGAGTGTCATCCGCATATCCGGGCGCCCATTGCTGTCTGAATACTTTCCGCATGGCTGATACCAACAAGCAGATTTGCCTGGTAGCAGCCATGTCTCGCAACCGGGGCATAGGCATGCAGGGCAAAATGCCCTGGCATTTACCGGGCGAACTGAAGCACTTCAAAGCCACCACCATGGGTAAGGCCATCGTTATGGGTCGCAAGACCTGGGAATCCATAGGCCGGGCCCTGCCGGGACGGCAAAATATTGTGATCAGCCGGAATGCCGCTTATCCACAGCAGGGTTTTGATCTGTGCAGCTCGCTGCAGCAAGCCATTGAAGTAGCACGGAGCAGTGAAATCATGGTGATCGGTGGCGGTGAGTTGTACCGGCAGGCTTTGCCCCTGGCCAGCCGCATGGTCCTCACGATGGTGGATTGTGAGCCCGAGGCGGATACGTTTTTTCCTGCCTGGAATGCGGCCGAGTGGCGGGAGCTATCCCGGCAACAAAAGCCTGCTGATGAGCAGAATCAGTACGCCTGTGAAATTGTAGAACTGCAACGCTTCCTGCCAGCCGAACTGATAGTTCCTGTTGGACTGTATCCAGCAGCTATTTTTTGAAGTTGCCAGGCACCTGGATCAACTGTTTATCTTCCAGCCTGTAGGCGCTGAGCCGACCACCCCAGACACAACCTGAATCCAGGGCAATGAAGCGCTTGCGGATGCGCAGGCCCAATGCTGCCCAATGGCCGAAAACCATGAATACCTCGCGGGTAGCGCGCTGCGGATGCTTGAACCAGGGGCGCCAGGGGAAGGCAACTGAGCCTGGTGGGCCACTGGCGTTCCAGGGAATTTTTCCCTGGCCATCACAGAAGCGGATGCGCGTGAGTATGGCCGCAATCATGCGCAGTCGCTCTACGCCAGTGCGGTTTGCCTTCCAACCGCGGCCCTTGCCCTTGTTCAGCCTGGCGAGGAATTCCTGGCGCTGATCAGAGCGCAATACCTGTTCCACTTCAGCGGCATAAGCCAGGGTATCGGTTTCGGTCCATTGCGGTACTACGCCAGCGTGCACCATCAGAATGTCATGCTCTGCCGATTTGAAAGCCAGGGGTTGTAGGGTTAGCCAGGCCATCAAGGCGGCGCGATCGGGTGCCTGCAGTATGGCGCGGAATTCGCGATTGGGGCTGTTACCCTGGATAAATTTGCTGTCGTCTGCCAGCAGGTACAAATCGTGATTGCCCAGAGTAACCGTAACCCTGTCGCCGAGCTCCGCCAGCAGGCGTAGAACCTGCAGAGATTGACCGCCGCGATTGACCAGGTCGCCACAGGACCACAATCGATCTATGCTGGAGTCGAAGTTCAGCTTCTCCAGCAAGCGCTGCAGTGCATCGTAACAACCCTGGATGTCGCCGATCAGGTAAGTGGCCATAGGATAATTATTGTCGGTCTTGTATCAGGCAATTTACCACAGGCTTGAAACCGCAACTGGAATACAGATGAGCTGAAAGGGCCTGGCAGCATCGCCCAGCTGTGAATTGTCCAGAGTTTCCACAGCCGTACTTGCGAACTGGTGAGGCCAGCCGGGATACTGTGCGCAATGAGCAGCCACAATTCAGAGCAGACAACAGAAGCAGAGCTGCAGCAGCTCACCCGGATATTACGCGCAGGCCCGGACCCGCAGGCTTTGTCCCGGCTGGCCGGCTTGCTGCAACAGTATCCCGATCATGCCGGCTTGATTCGTTTGCAGGGCATCTGCCTGGTACAAATGGGCAAGGCCGAGCAGGCTGAGCCCTTCCTTGCGCGTGCAGCGCAACTGCAACCCGGATCACCCACTGCCGCTAGTGATCACGCCAGCGTGCTGCTCAGCCTCAGCCGCTTTGATGCTGCTTTGGCGCTTTTACGAGAACATGAGCCATACCTGGATAAGCAAGTGACGCTCCAGGATCAGGCTACGTTCTGCTTCAATCTCGGTCGGGCTTACAAGCAGACCGGACAAGCGCAGGATGCCGTTCAGCCTCTGCTCAATACTCTGGAAATTCAGCCACAACTCTATGGCGCGCTGATCGTGCTGGGGGATGTGTACAAGGCTCTGGGTCAGGCCGAAGAGGCTGGCGCTTGCTATCGCCGGGCTATTGCCGTAAATGCCGCCGATGGTACGGCCTGGTGGTCGCTTTCCAATCTTAAGTCGAATAAGGCGCCGGGCAGCTTCACCGAGGCGGAATTTTTGCAGCTGCAGCAAATGGCAAAAACCAGCAAGCCGCCGCGGCAGCAGACGATGTTCGAGTTTGCCCTGGCCAGTGGCTGTGATCAGCGCGAGCAGATGGAGCAGGCTTTTGGCCATTACCAAACTGGCAATCGCCTGGCCCGTCAACGCGAACCCTGGGACCGGCGGCAGTTCCGGCAATGGCTGCAGAGTTTGCAGAGCCAAGCGCAGCAGCTGCCTTTGGTTGATCGCACAGAAGTTTGGCAAGGCCCGAGGCCGGTGTTCATCATTTCCATGCCACGCTCAGGCTCCACGCTGGTAGAGCAGGTGTTGGCTGCACACAGCCAGGTGACTGCAGCCAGTGAACTGCCATGGATACCGCAGTTAATTGCTGAGGAGTCAGCCCGGCACGGTAAGAGCCTGAGCCATTGGATGACGAGACTGCAGCCCACCGACTGGCAGGCACTGGGTCAGCTATACCTGCAGAAATGCCAACACTGGACTCGTGACACTCCGGTATTCACCGACAAGCTGCCGGGTAATCTGCCCTACATCGGCGCAATTTTGGCCATGTTGCCGCAGGCGCTGGTCATAGGCGTGCGCCGCGACGCCATGGATGTGTGCTGGAGCTGTTATCGGCAACTGCTGATGGGTGGTTCGGAGTTTATTTATGATTTTCCCAGCCTGGCCAGCTATTGGCAGGACTTCGAGGCACATATGGATTTCTGGGAGCAGCAGCTACCGGGCCGGGTGATGTCGGTGCAGTACGAGCAATTGGTCACTCAACCTGAGGCCGAAACGCGTCGTTTGCTGGACTTTACCGGATTGGCCTTTGAGCAGGCCTGTCTCAGCCCGCAACAGGCTGAACGGGCCGTCAATACGGCCAGTGCCTTGCAAGTGCGTGAACCCATTCATGCCCGCGGGCTGGGGCATTGGCAACGCTATGCCCCTCACTTGGATGAGCTGGAACAGGCGCTCAAGAAAAAGACCAGGACTTAAACTACTGCAGATTCTGCTGAATCAGTGCAGCGACTCTGGAGTGGCCAGCACAAATTCGGGTATCGCTACTTTGAAGCGCTGCCCCTGGTCGGTGGTAAATTCATAACTGCCCGCCATGGAGCCGTTGCGGGTGGGAATCAAAGCGCCGCTGGAATAAGTGAAAGATTGTCCCGGCTCCAGCCTGGGGGTTTGACCCACCACGCCCTCGCCATAAACCTCTTCGATCTGGCCATTGCCGTGCGTAATGATCCAGTGACGGTTCAACAAACGCACTGGCTCGCTGGTGCGATTGGTGATGGTAATTTCATAGGCAAAAGCGAAACTTCCCTGTTGTTCACCCAGGTATTGGGGCTGAGGAGATATTTCGACCTGTCGCATGGCAATCACTTTAAATAATCCTTCTTGACTGCAGTTTAGTCCATCAAACGTGAAAGTGATGCGAAACTAGCCAGATCGAGCATTTCTGGTCGCAAACCTGGGTCTATTCCCAGTGCTTCAATCTGCTCCACTTCCAACATACCCTTCAGACAATTGCGCAGGGTCTTGCGACGGTGATTGAACACCTGTGTCACCAACTGCCGGAATTTCGGCATGGAGCTGATTTCCACGGGCGGGCTGGCATGTGGCACCAACCGGACTATGCTGGACTCGACCTTGGGTGCCGGTGAGAACGCCGTGGACGGCACATTGAACAGACGTACCACTTCACAATGGTACTGGACCATGATGGCCAGCCTACCCCAGGCCTTGCCGCCCGGACTGGAGCACATTCGGTCAACCAGTTCTTTCTGCAGCATGAAATGCATGTCGATGATTTGCGACTGCCATTGCAGTACGTGAAACAGCAATGGCGTGGAAATGTTGTAGGGCAGGTTGCCGACCAGCCGGAAACGCCGATCCTGCAAAAGGCCCGCAAAGTCCAGCCGCAGGGCATCAGTAATATGCAGATGACCATTGGGATAGAGCAGCAAACGCTTGCGCAGGGTTTCAGCCAGATCTCGATCGATTTCCACCAGGTGCAGTTCTGCGCCCGATTGCAGCAGGGGTGAGGTCAGGGCTGCCTGGCCCGGGCCGATTTCAATCATCAGTTCCTCAGGCTGCGGATTGATAGAACTGATAATGCGTGAAATCACCTGCTGATCGATCAGGAAATTTTGCCCGAAGCGTTTGCGTGCCTGGTGTTTCATTCTGTGTTGCCGGCCTGGCGACTGGCCATGCGTTGCGCCTTGGCAGCCAGCATATCGCGGGCCATCATGACCGCATGCCTGAGGCTGCTGGCGTCGGCAATACCCTGGCCGGCAATATCCAGTGCGGTGCCATGATCGACCGAAGTGCGGATAAAGGGCAGGCCCAAAGTCACATTGACCGAACGGCCAAAGCCAGCGTGTTTCAATGTGGGCAAACCCTGATCATGGTACATGGCGATCACCGCATCGCATTGTTCCAGTCGCGGTGGATTAAACGCCGTATCCGCCGGGACCGGGCCTATGGCAGCAATGCCATCAGCCTGGCAGCGAGCGATGGCCGGGGCAATAATGGCATCGTCTTCACTACCCAGGTGGCCGCCTTCGCCGGCATGCGGATTCAGCCCCAGCACCTGCAGTCGCGGATGGTCGATGCCAAAATGTTTCTTTAAATCGGCTGCGCAGATTCGAATGCAGCCCTCGACTTTCTCTGCAGTAATGGCATCAGCTACCTGGCGCAAAGGCAAGTGAGTGGTAACCAGCGCCACCCGCAAACCCGGTGCAGCCAGCAGCATGACCACCTGCTCGACACCCGCCAAATCAGCGAGGAATTCGGTATGACCGGTGAATGCGATACCCGACTGGTTAATCACAGCCTTGTTGACGGGCCCGGTCACCAGCGCACCGGCAGCACCGGTTTGCAACAGTTGTACTGACTGTCGCAGGGTTTCCAGAACGTAGGCTGCATTGGCAGGGTCAGGTTGGCCCGCCTCTTCGATTTTGGCCAGCGGTACATGCAAGCAAGCCAGGCCAACAGCGGGTAGGGCCTCGCCCGGCTGCCAGCGATGAATATCCAGCGATAGTCCCAAAGACAGAGCCGTGCGACGCAGCAGGTCCGCATCCGCCACTGCCAGCAGGGGTAGATCGGGTTCCTGCTGGGCCAGTTTAAGCAGGATTTCCGGCCCTACGCCGGCAGCTTCACCCGGCGTGACTGCCAGCAACGATGTAGAGCTGTTCATAACACGCCAGGTCCAGGATCAGCCGGACTTGTTCTCCGCACCGGGCAGGCGAATTTCCACGAAGGCCTCATCGCGGAACTGCCTCAGGGTTTTTTCAATTTCCAGTTCAGCTTTTTGCTGGCGGATTTTATCGCGAGCTTCTTCGCGAATGGCTTCTTCAGTTCTGTCCGTTTCGCGCATACCCAATAACTGGATGATGTGCCAGCCCGACATGGTCTGGAAGGGTTCGCTGATCTGGTCTTCTTTCAAGCCCACCAGTGTTTGTTCCACCCTGTCGCCATAGGCTTGTGGCGGAAACCAGCCCATGTCTCCGCCCAGGTTGGCCGTGCTGGTGTCATCTGAAAACTCCTTGGCCAGTGCGGAAAAATCTTCACCTTTGTTAAGGCGTTCGCGGATATCGATGATCTGGTCCATGGCGGCACGGGCACCAATCAGTTCGTTGATTTCGATCATGATGTGCTGGGCATGGTATTCCTTGATCACCACCTGGCGCTGCTCGCGGAAGTCGTTCACCTTGAGGATGTGGAATCCTGCCGGGCTGCGTATGGCTTTGCTGAACTGGCCGGGTTGCAGATCACGAATCGCATCTGCAAAAAAGGCCGGGATACTGTTCAGGTCGCGCCAGCCTACTTCGCCGCCTTCCAATGCCTCCTGGCTGTCCGAATAACTGATGGCCGCTGATGCAAAATCCAGGCCGCCTTCCAGCTTGCGGTGAATATCGTTGGCTTCATCTTCAATCAGCTGAATCTGCTGGGGTGTGGAGCCTTCTGCCACGGCAATCATGATATGCGACATATGGTACTCACCGCCGTTGCTGTCCTGCGAAGCCAGCATGATTTCGACTTCGGTGTCGGTGACTGGCTGCATGCCGTTGACGATGCGCTGGCGCAGCCGTTCAGTCATTAGCTCTTCGCCGATATTGCGGCGGAACTCGGCGAAATCTTCGCCATCCTTTTCGATGACCTGGCGCATTTGCTGGACGGTAATACTGTTTTGTTGAGCCAGGTTCACCAAAGCCTGGTCGATATCTGCGTCACTGACCCGGATGCCGGTTTGCAGGGCTTTTTGCACCTGCAGCTCGCGTACGATCAGACGCTCGAGCACCTGGTTTTCGATCAAGGCGAGAGGCGGCATGGATTCGCCACTGGCGCGAATGCGTTCCAGGATGCCTGCCATGGCCAGGTCCAGCTCGCTGCGCATGATGACGTCTTCATCGACCAGCGCCACTATGGAGTCCAGTGCTGTCACCGACGGCGCAGGCACTGCAGAATTGGAACTCTGTGCCAACAGGTTGCCGGGTAGGGCCAGCAGGCTTGCCAGCGGGAGGGCCAGAATCAGCCGGGATAATGGCTGCAGACAGTTAAAACTTATCAAGAGATTCTCCAAAAAGAAATTCAGCGTCGGCTTTAGGACCGCAGCCGTGGCCAAGGGTTGCCATTTTACACACCGGGACCGGCGAAAACTATTTGGTACGGCTTTCCTTTGGCACGTGGACGTGCCAGCATTTTCGATGATTGTAAATCATTGAAAATGCAGCCAACCATCAAATGCCGTTTTGAGGACAATTTTGGTTGGCGTCCTCTGGTAATTCATGGATTAATTATTCAGAGCAATATCAGTTAAAAAGGTTTCGCGAGCGGGTGCCTATGCTGGCCAGGCCTTTGAGGTTCAATTCGAGGTAAATACCATTGCGATAGTCGCCATCGCGGTTTTTCAGATAACGCCGCATCACGGTACGCAAGGCCCAGCAGCAGCTTTCGTACTCAATACCGCCCTGCAATTCCAGCATTTCCGAGTCTGCAAAGGAATAATTAACCTGCGACATCAGGCGCCAGCGCTCATTCACCGGCCAGTAGGCACGTAAATCAAACTGGTCTACCCGGTCACGACGAAAGCGGTAATCGAAACTGGCTCGCAGGCCGTCATTAGCGGTGTAGCTCACGCCAAAACTGGTGACATCGATTTGCGACTGTTCCCAGTCCCATTGTGCGCCGGCACGGGCGTTGAAGTGCGGAGACGCATACCAGTTGAATTCAACAATGAATGGTGAGAGGTCTTCGCTGAACTCCGGCTCGCTTTGCAGTTGCAAGCGCAAAGATTGCAGGTAAAAAATCTGCCCGGCATTCAAACCCCAGCGCATATCACCGCTGCCGGAATCATAATTGCGCGTGCTGACCGCCAGTGCAACCTGGTTGGCATCGCTTTGCCGGTCGGCCCCTGAAAAGCGGTTGGTGTTGAACAGCTGACTGAAGCCAAAAGTCATTTCGCTGGTGTCAAACAGTGGCAGGTCATCCTGATTTTCATAAGGCACGTAGAGGTAGTACAGGCGCGGTTCCAGCGTTTGTGTGCTGCCGTCCTGATTGATTCTGTCGAATACCAGGCCTGAGTCCACGCTGAAAATGCCCATACTGCGTGATGGTGAATCGTCGACAGGCAGGCCCATATTATCCAGGCCATAGGCGGTGTAGCGATAAGCCGCCTTGGGCTTGATAAAGCCCCAGCTGGCAAAGTGCTCCCAGTAAATGCTGGGCAGCAGGTCAATGCGCCCACCGGTCAGGCCCACTTCGCGGTCAAAGTACACCAGTTCAGAGTCCAGGCTGGTGCCGAAGCCACTGCTGCCAAATGGCTTGTCCGCCTGTAACAGCAAGCGTGGCAAGCGTTTGTAAGGTTCATTCTGTGGCAATACGCTCTGGTCGATAACCTGGAACGTATCAGCCAGCATTTCCAGCCGCCAGTAGCGGCCCGCTCCGGTAATGGTGGCCGTGCTGTACAGATACTGCAAAGAAGTCTGGTAGATGCTGGAACCGAAATCCTGGAAGAAGGTGTCATCGCTGACCCGGTCAACCAACAAACGGGTAGACCATTTTCTCCAGGGCTGGGCAAAGTGTTCGAGCTTGAAGTGATGACGCGAGTCCGGGGAGTCGCGGTCATCATGCAGATAGTCGAATTCCAGGTTGCCGCTAGTGCGGCGGGTCAATACGCGGTACTCACCACTGAGCATCAGTCCACGGCCGGTGAAATAGCGTGGCTCGATGATGGCATCCTGGTTGGGCGCGATATTCCAATACCAGGGCACGCTGACTTCGATGCCGTTGTCACTGGTATTGCCCAGGCTGGGATAGAGAAATCCGCTTTTGCGCCGGTCATCAATGGGGAAAGTAAACCAGGGCGCATACAAAATGGGCACGCCGTAAAATTCCAGCTTGGCATTACGTGCCGAGCCCCAGCCTTTTTCATGATTCAGTTCCAGTTGCTTGGCAGTTAGCGACCAGGCGGGTGACTCATCCGGGCAGGATGTGTATTGCAAGCTGTACAAACGTGAAGACTGGCTACCATTCAATTCGATCGAGTCTGCCGAACCATGGGCACTGGAGCCCGTCAGGCCATAGTCAATATTGGCGAAGCGTCCCGTTTCCTGCAGAAAGTCGTAGTGGGCATCTTCGCCCTTGACCCAAAGCTGTTGATCCCGGTACTCCAATGCGCCTGGCACAGTAACCACTTCAGTTTCCGGCTGGTAAAACAATTGCTCAGTTTTCAGATACTGGTCGGCGCGAAACAACTCAACTTCACCCTCTGCCACACCTTGCTCCAACTGACCGGCGTCGAGGCTCCTGGCATAGATGACCATGGGGGCATTGTCACGCTTTGGTGCCTTACCCAGCATTTGCCTTATGGCGGGTTGTGGACAGGCTAAAGCGGCCATGCCACTGCCCTGATCTGCACTCTCCGCGGCCAGCACAGTGTTGCCACAAATTGACAGGTAGACTGCCAGCAGTATGACTTTGAGTCGGGTTCGGAGGGAATTCACGCTTGGGATCTTTGCGGCCGGGGCTGTAAGCCGGCTAAGGTGTCACAGATCGTGGGCGGACGCAAACCAGTTACATGGAGTTTGTAACCAGGCCGTGCGCTGTTCCGGGTCCAACCGGGATTGTTGCTTTGCCAGGGCATAGAATCCGGCCAGGTTTTCATCCGCCTGATGATAGAGAGAGGCAAAAGCACAAGCACCACCGGCATAGGATTCGGCCAACGCCAGCCTGGCATTGTTCAGATCACCTTCCAGCCAACCACCGAAATAGTTCCGGCCTTGCCACTGCTCGGCGACCAATAGGGCATATTCTTGTTGCAGATCCTCAAAAATGGTTTGCTTTTGTTCCCGCATGGATTCTATGTCCTGGCCTGAGGTATACAGTGTGCTGAGCGTAGCCTTTGTGTCCGCCAGTAATGCAGTAAATTGGGGCTCGGCCAATCGTCGTTCTGACCAGTCCAGCAGTTCCTGCTGTTGCCCTGTTTGTTGCAACCATTGCTTGACGCCCATGGATTCGACGAATTCAGCAAAGGCTTCATTGAACGGGGTATCACCGGCGACGTACAGCTTCTGATGGGCCAACTCATGAATCATCACGGCAGCCAACTGGCTGGCGGAATAATTCAGCATGGTATCGAGCAGCGGATCATCAAACCAGCCCAGGGTTGAATAAGCCGCAACTGGTGACAGGTCAACGTCATAGCCTTCCGCCTGCATTTTCTGAGCAAATTCACTGGCTTTTTGCTGTTTGAAGTAGCCGCGGTAGGGCACACAACCGGCAACCGGAAAGCACCACAGTTTTGCCTGCACCGAGAACTCTTCGGCGGCAACCACATTCCAGCTCACGGCCGGCTGGCCAGTAAGCACAACCTGTCGATAACTGCCCGCAGCATCCAGTTGCAGATGGGATTCAGCAAAACCAAGAATTTTTTGTGCCAAATTTAATTGCACTGCCAAGGCTGGATCGGTTTTTGGGTTGTCCAGTAAGGTGGCAATGTTCTGGCGACGGTGCATCAGTGACAGGTGGCCTGAAACCGCCTGGCCATAATACGACAGTGTGCTGCAGCCAGCGGTTATCAACAGACCACCTGCAAGCAACAGTAAAGCCATGGTAATTGCCAGATAACTGGCGCTGATCCGGTCTGTCATTTGTTCACATTATCCATCGGCGCAATTTTCCAGGCCTTATAAATGAGCAAAGGCTGGGTGCAATTGTCGCGGCATAACGGTCGTATGGCCAGGTTTGTTCAAGTGGTGTGAGATAATGACCGTGCAAAAGGAGTAGACATGTCAGACCAAGCAAAGATTCAACGCAGTGATGAGGAATGGCGGCAGGAGCTGAGCGAAGAACAATATCGCGTGACGCGCCAGGCGGGTACCGAACGTCCTTTCAGTGGCGAATACGAAGAGCATTGGGACGATGGCCACTATGATTGCGTTTGCTGTGGCCACACCCTGTTTGATTCCGGTAGTAAGTTCAATGCAGGTTGCGGCTGGCCTAGCTTTAGCTCCGAGCTGGAAGAGGCCGGTATTGTGCACCGACCAGACCACAATCACGGCATGAGCCGGGTAGAGTTACTGTGCCCACAATGCGATGCGCATCTGGGGCATATTTTCCCCGATGGCCCACCGCCCACTGGTTTACGCTATTGCATCAATTCGGCTTCACTGCAGTTTGTGGAAGCCGATGCAGTTGAATCGGATTGAGCACAACAATGGCCTGATGGCCACGAGGGAAGTTCATTGAGCGCAGCAGGATTACGTCCTTTCCACCTGGCCTTTCCAGTTAATGATCTGGCGGCCGCACGAGCGTTTTATGGCGGCCTGCTGGCTTGTCCGGAAGGCCGCAGTTCGCCCGAGTGGGTAGATTTTAATTTTTTCGGCCACCAGTTGGTCTGCCACCTGGACCAACGACCTGCTGAAAATCGCACAGCGGTCACCAACCTGGTTGATGGACATGGGGTGCCAGTGCCGCATTTCGGCATTGTGCTGGATTTGCCGGCCTGGGAAGCTCTGCGCGATCGCCTGCAACAGGCCAATATCGAATTTGTCATGCAGCCCACAGTGCGATTTCGCGGCCAGGCAGGCGAACAAGCCACCATGTTTTTCCGTGATCCCGCTGGCAATAACCTGGAAATCAAGGCCTTTGCCGATCTCAGTCAGCTGTTTGCGCGCTGATCAGTTCCATCAATCCAAATTGGCGACATCGTGATCAAAGTCTACGAAAATTTTAATTTCAGCCAGGTGGGGCAAGCGGCGTCCTTGCTCAATGCCGAAGGCATAGAAACCTTTATCCGCAATGAATTTGCATCATCGGTAATGGGCGAAGTGCCGTTTATAGAGGTGTGCCCGCAATTGTTCATATTGGACGCTGCTGAAGAAGTAAGGGCAAAAAAGCTGCTGCTGCCTTTTGAAAATCAACCGGCACAGCCGGATTGGCAATGTGCAAATTGTGGCTCTGAAGTGGATGGGCCTTTCGGGCAATGCTGGAGTTGTGGTCAATTACGTCCGGCGTGAACGCAGTTTCGGGATTAACGCTCCGCGCCACGCAGTTTTTCAACTTCCTGTTGCAATCGTTCCGCTGTCACTTCATTCGGTGGAATCGGTTCACCGATGCGCACTTCGATTCTTGACCAGAGTTTATAAGGCCGACGTTTCCAGAATGAATCACGCCGGCTGAACATCGAACCCCATAAATTACACAGGGCAATCGGTACAACCGCAGTGGGCTGACCGGCAATGATCTTACATACCCCCGATTTGAAAGGCTGGATTTCACCATCGCGGGTAATACCGCCTTCGGGAAATATGCCCAGCACCTCACCTTCGTGCAATACACCTTTAATCTGCAGGTAAGCCGCGTCGAGTATGGCGGGGTCATCATCCCGTGAAGCGATGGGTATGGCTTTGCCGGTGCGGAAAATGAAATTAAGTATGGGTATCCTGAAAATGCTGTGATGCATGACAAAGCGTACCGGTCGACGGATCATGCCACCCAGTATCAGCGGATCGACAAAGCTGACGTGATTGGCTGCAATGATCACAGCGCCTTCTTCAGGGATGTGGTCTTCACCGTTCATGCGCACACGGTAAATCGTGTGGATCAATATCCACACCAGGAAGCGCATGAGGAATTCCGGTACCAGGCTGAAAATATAGATGGCCACCACCGCATTCAATATGGCGGTAATCAGGAATAACTCGGGTATGGTCAAGCCGGCTCGGCCCAGCAGTAACATGGCCATGACGGCGGATATCACCATAAACAGGGCGTTCAGGATGTTCAGCCCGGCGATCACCCGCGAGCGTTGTTCAGGGGCGGAGCGCTGCTGCACCAGGGCGTACAGGGGAACCGTGTAAAAACCACCAAATACCCCGATCAGCAGCAGGTCTAGCAGGATGCGCCAGTTGCTGCTATCAGCGAAAAAAGCCAGCGTGCCAACCGGAACGGTTGCAGCAGCAGGAGTCGCAAAATACAGGTCTATGCCAAACGCGGTGAGGCCAATCGCACCGAAAGGAACCAGACCAATCTCCACCTGTTTGCCCGACAATCGCTCGCACAGCAGCGAGCCTGAGCTGATGCCGATAATGAACAGCGCCAGCAAGCCGGAC
>JBBKVS010000188.1:0-16192 GCA_037968555.1 Lysobacterales bacterium
ACTCGCCAATCAATTTTGCTGGCGATATAACCACCGAGAAAAATACCAAGCGCACTGCCAATAGGAATGCCTAAAGAATAGATGCTCATGGCACGTGAACGTTGGCTGGGCGGAAAGTAATCGGCTACCAGTGAATATGCCGGGGCCACACCGCCCGCTTCACCTACACCCACACCCAACCGGGCTGCGAACAACTGCCAGAAATTGGTTGCCAGACCGCAGGCTGCAGTCATCAGACTCCACAAACCCAGGGCAATGGTCATGATCCAGGTACGGCTGACCCGGTCCGCCAGCATGGCCACTGGAATGCCCAACCCTGTGTAAAACAAGGCGAACGCCAGCCCACCCATCAGGCCCAGTTCAGAATCACTCAGACCCAGATCAGCCTTGATGGGGACAGCCAGGATGCCGACGATTTGTCGGTCGATGAAATTAAAGGTGTACACCAGCACCAACATGAACAGCACATAACTACGTTCCGGGTTCAGCAGTTTTTCTGTTGCTTTGTTGGGTTCATTCATGGGGCTTGCTTATGTTCCGTCGTTTTGCTGGCTGGAAAAAAGACGCAGCCAATGCGGCTGCGTCGTTTCATTACCCGATAATACACGTGTCAGCCGCAGCTGCAGCGATCAAAAGAAGCGGTATTGCACATCCAGCCAGTATTGGCGGGGATTGCCATAGAACGCGGTGACGGTTCCTTCCAGCCCCAGGGTCGGGAACAAGTAACCAGCCACCTTATACTCTTCATCGGTCAGGTTTTTGCCATGCAGGCCTACTTGCCAACGGCCACTGTTATCCGCCCACACTGCACTGACATCCCACAGGGTATAAGACGGCTGATCCAGGAATGCGTTGGGTACTTCGAACTGGCTGGAATCATCCCGATAAGACAGGGTGGTGATCAATGCCAGGTCGCCGTCGCTGCCGAACCAATTCACCGGCATGCTGTAATTGGCAGTGCCACTGGCTGTCCATTCCGGCGTGTTCTGGAACACGCGCAGGTTGGCAACATCCTTACCAAATGCATTAATGAAGGTATTGAATTCAGCATCGATGTAACCCAGAGCCCATGAAAAGTTCAGCAATGAGCCTGAAACACCCAGGTCTTCGGCCACAATCACCTGCCCTTCCCACTCCGCACCATTGATGTCGGCATCTGCGGCATTGGTGGTTACGCCAATGAACTGGTCGCTGATACCATCACCATTGGTATCCACAGCAACTGAACCGGGTATCTGCACATCGGTGTAATCACCCATAAAGATGGCCAGTCGTGAAGTCATGCGACCACCCATCAAGGTGGACTTCCAACCCAGTTCCCAGGAATTGACCTCTTCCGGTTCAAATTTCATGAACTCGAAAATTTCTTCCGGGCTTTTGACGCCGTCGCCATTGGTATCGGGAGCAGCGGTAGTCAGGCCACGCGGATCAAAACCACCGCCCTTGAAGCCTTCGCTGTAGCTCAGGTACAAATTATGGTTATCTACGGGTTGCCATTGTATGGAAGCTCTGGATGTGAATTTTTCAAATGTCTCACTGCCATTAAAATTCGAAGTAGTCGAAATTGGAATTCCACTACCACCGAATATGGGAGATGCGCCGCCAATCTTGGTCTGGCGCAGTACCTGTGCCTTACGCTCATCCTCGGTGTAACGACCGCCGATTGAACCACTCCACTGGTCGGTGAAGTTGAAAGTGAAATCAGCAAATGCAGACCAGGTTTTGGTGTCAACGTTGCCTGCAGTATGGCTATTCAAACCAGGCAACCCGATCACCGCGCCGGTGTTAGCCAGGATCACGTCAAATATGTTGGACGCATTGGCGTCCAGGTAGTAGACACCGACCACGCCATTCCAGTTGTCCGCTGTAAATACGGCCTGCAGTTCAGCTGAATCCTGTTCGTTTTCATAAATTACCGGCACGTCCAGATCCGCCGAAGCCAGGCTGTCGAAATCAATGGGGGACCAGCTTTCGTCAGCGCGGGATGCAAATATTCCACGGAAAGTTACCAGGCTTGATGCACTCCACTCAGTCAGCAATGAAACACCGTCGGACTGGACATCCTGCTCGGGCGACTTCAGGCCTGCCCGGGTATCAAAAACATTGCCCAGGATGGGTGCACCTGTCAATTTACCGACGGTCAGTCGGTGACCCTGACGCGGATCAGAATCGTCCTGCAACCAATCACCGGAAAGCTTGAAAAACAGGTTGTCGGTCGGTTCCCATTCCGCACTGAGCCGTACGCCATAGGCTTTCTTGTTGTAATTCTCAACACCAGGTTGGGTCAGGTTGTCACCAAAGCCGTCACGGTTGAAGGTGGCGAAAGAGCCACCAATACGGAAAGTGTCACTCAGGGGTACGGACCCCGTGATGGTTGCGTCCAGCATATTGTAGTTACCAGCACGGCCGCGCAGCTTTAACTCTGGCTCCGTACTCAGGCGCCGGGTTACATACTTGATGGCACCACCGATGGTATTGCGACCGTACAGGGTTCCCTGCGGGCCACGCAGCACTTCGATGCGCTCAACGTCATACAGGTCCAACACACCTGCCTGGGGGCGATTGAAGTAGACATCATCCACGTAGATGCCCACGCCGGATTCGAAACCGGCCACAGGATCCTGCTGCCCTACACCACGAATAAATGCCGTTAGTGTGGTGTTGGTGCCGCGCGATACTTCCAGGGTCATATTGGGAGTGGTCTGGGCCAGGTAAATCAAATCCAGGGCACCCATCTGCTCCAGCTCAGCACCCGTCAGGGCTGTTACTGCCAATGGAACATCCATGAGCTTGGCTTCACGCCGTTGCGAGGTGACAACCACTTCTTCAAGTACGGTGTTTTCTCTAACAGATTCACCGGGGCTGGATTGCGCTTGCGCTAGCAGCGGTAAGCCAAAAGTGGTTAAGGCAATTGAAATGGCGCGACTGAGCTTCAACCAGCGCCGCTGGTGACTGTGCTTTGTGTTTGACGTGTTCATTAATCCTCCGTCATGCTTTTTGATTGCCGGTGTGACCGGTCGTGTGAGTGATACAGGTTGAAATAAACTCTTCCAGCAACTGGTTGAAACGCAGCGGTTCATCCAGTTGTGGTGCATGTCCTGAATCTGCAAAAACTTCCAGGCGAGCAGCGTACATTTGCCCTGCTACCCACTCTCCTGCAGGAATTCCATAAAGTTTGCTTTTAGCGCCGGCGATCACCAGCACTGGCTGGGTGATTTCCGGAAGTACGTGACGCAGATCCTGTTCCACCATGCGTTTCCAGATAGTGGCCATACTGCGCGGGTCATTTGCCAAAACGATCCTGCGGATCCATGGCAGCAAATCAGGCAACGTCTGCTCCGTCATGGGTTCGACCAAGCGTGTTGCCAACAGCTCTGCATATGCGGGCCAGTTGTCCAACATGATTTCAATATCGCGATCAAAGGCGTGGTAATCACTGCCATCGCGTAATCCATAGATCCAGTCATCACCGTTGAGCAGTCGTGGCACCATGTCGATGGTGGCCATGCTGGAGATGGGTAACTCAGGATAGCGATCCATCAAGTCCCAGACGACCAGCGCTCCGAGTGACCAGCCCACCAGGCAAATGGAATCCAGTCCCAATTCCTGGATCAGCTCGACGATGCTATCGGCCAGGTCTGAGAATGAAGCTTCATCGGAGAAATGACCGGATGATCCATGGCCAGGCAAATCGGGCGCTATCACCCGAAACCGATCGGACAGGTTTTCAAGTTGATCCCGGAACAATTCACCGCTGACGCCCCATCCATGAACGAGTAACATGACAGGTCCTTGACCCTGGTCACGGTAGGCCAGTCGAAATCCATTTTTCAGTTCCATTGTGTGCATTGCGGTTCGGTTTGGTCAGCCTGGGCTTGTCAAGTGCGCGCTAGTATGCAAGATTATGAAACATGAATCAACATTCAACTTCAGATAAATTACCAAAAACAGCCCGGGGCCAGAAAACCCGTGAAAAACTGTTGCGTGCGGCAGAGGCCGAATTTGGCGCAAGGGGGTTTCACGCAGTCGCAATCAGCGACATCACGCGCAGTGCAGGTGTTGCTCTAGGCACTTTTTACGTTTATTTCGAAAGCAAAGAAGAGATCTACCGCGCTTTGGTAGCGCATATGAGCCGTAAAGTTCGCAGCTGGGTAGCGGAAAGAGTGGCCAATTCTCCTGATCGCCTGAGTGCTGAACGAGAAGGTATCAAGGCCTATCTGGAGTTCGTGCGCGAACATAAAGGCCTGTATCGCATTATTTCGGAGGCCGAATTTGTTGCCAACGACGCCTTTGTAGAGCATTACACCGTATTTGCCCGCGCCTATCGTGAGGCATTGGAAAGTGCGGCGGGCAAAGGTGAGATACGCCACGGCGATTTTGAAGTCTGGGCCTGGGCCATCATGGGTATGGACGTATTCCTGGGCATGCGCTTTTCCGAATGGGATGAAGGTTCGGTACCCGGCAGCGTGGCCGATGATGTAGCAGATCTGCTGACCTACGGACTTTCGAGCAAACCCCGCCAGCCATGAGTTTTCCGGTTTTCGATTTCCTCCAGCAACGGGCAGATATTGCACCGCAGCGCGTTGCCGCCGAGGATCTCAACTCCGAATTGAAGCTGTCTTACGGCGAGCTGAATCAACGCACTGGCCAAACCGCTGCCTTGCTGAACCAGTTGGGTCTGAAGGCCGGCGACCGACTCGCGGTACTCTGCCGCAATCGAATTGAATTCTTTGAATTACTGTTTGCATGTGCACGTTTGCAGGCCATCATGGTGCCGCTGAACTGGCGCATGCCAGCGAATGAACTGCAGGCTTTGATCAACGACTGTGGCGCCCGGTTTTTGCTGCATGGCCAGGAAGATGCCCTGGTCGCACAGCAACTGACCAAACCAAGCCTGGAGGTCTGTAATCTGGATGGCGACGGAGAGGCTGCTTTCGTTGCAAGACGAGACAAACTCAGCAGCTTGTCAGGCCGACTGGTTTGGCCAACGGATGAGACCTGGTATTTGCTGTACACCTCCGGCACCACCGGCCAGCCCAAGGCAGTTATCCAGACCTTTGGCATGGCTTTGGCCAACTATCTGAATATCTCCCAGGGTATGGGTTTGCGCAGCGACGACACCACCCTGTGTTTCCTGCCCATGTTCCACAGCGGCGGCATCAATCTCACTGCCCTGCCCTCCCTGATGATGGGTTCCCGGGTTCTGTTCACACCGGGATTTGACCTGGATAGAACCATTGAACTGATTGCCCGGGGCCGACTGGATACCTTTTTTGCAGTGCCTGCGATCTACCAGGCTATCAGCCTGCACCCACGCTTCCCGGACCTGGATCTGTCCCGGGTTCGTTGCTGGGCTTGCGGAGGTGCTGCCATAAGCAACGAATTGTTGCAGCGTTTTCAGGCACGCGGCGCATTGATTCTGAACGGCATGGGCATGACCGAAACCGGCCCCACTGCATTTCTGATGGATGCCGCCCATGCCATGCAAAAAGTGGGATCAGTGGGCAAACCCCAGTTAATGTGCCGCGTGCGATTGGTGGGCCCCGATGGCGAAGATGTTGCACCGGGCGAAGCTGGAGAAGTCTGGTTTTCCGGTGCCGGAATAACACCTGGCTATTATCAGCGGCGCGAAGCCACCAATGAGGCCAAGCCTGACGGCGAGTGGCTGCGCAGTGGCGACCTGGGCCGGCAGGATGAAGATGGTTACTACTACATCGTCGGCAGGCTGAAGGATATGTACATCTCCGGCGGCGAAAATGTCTACGCCGCTGAAGTTGAAAGTCACATCGCCAGTCATCCGGATATACTCGAATCCGCCGTGATCGGTGTCGACGATGCCCATTGGGGTGAGACAGGTTGTGCTTACTTGTTACTGCGCCCCGGACGTAAACTGCCGACACTGGACGAATTGAACCGCTTTCTGCGGCAGCGACTGGCTGCTTACAAACTCCCACGCCATATTATCGAAGTCCCTGACTTTCCACGCACTGCAGCAGGGAAAATCCAAAAACACCTGTTGATTCAACCCGAGAAGCTGAATCAGTGAACTGGAAAATCAGCAGCAGACCTATTGAGTTTGCTTGCCTGTCCAGGCCAAGTAAAAGAAAGAAAAATATTCGAGGTTTCACCTTTTCCAGGAGAAAAATTTGATGCGTTGCAGCCTGTTGTCATTATTGCTACTTATCACCGGAACACTTTGGGCCGGCGAAACTCCACCGCTGGATATTGAGACTAGCCGTATCACGGTGTCGGGCATGTCTTCCGGCGCACAAATGGCCCACCAGTTGCACCTGGCTTATTCAGACCTGTTTTCCGGAGTCGCCTTGCTGGCTGGCGGACCTTTCGGCTGTGCTGAGGGTTCTGTAGTCAACGCGCTCGGACGCTGCCTGGCCAAACCGGGAACTGAAATTTCATTGACCGCCTTGCATGAAACCATCATGGCGGCAGCGTTAGACGGACGGCTGGCTGCGCTGGAAAATCTGACAGATGATCCGGTGTGGATATTTCATGGCAGCCTGGATAATGCAGTGCCTGCAAGCATTAATGACGCCCTGGTCAGTACTTACCAGGCGTTGATTCCGGCCGAACAAATTACTGTCATTAGCGATATACCCGCCTCCCATACTTTTCCCGCCGATGGTAAGGGTACAGCCTGTGACCAGGTCAAGAGCCCATTCGTCGGTGATTGCGGCTATGACGCAGCCGGAGAATTGCTGCAAGCACTTTATGGCGAACTTACGCCACCCGCCGTTGAAGTCAGCACAACTCTGACACCGGTAAAACTGCAGGGTGCGAACGATGCCCTGCTGGACGAAGACGCCTGGTTGTTCATACCACCTGCATGTAGTGAGGCGGGAGCCGCCTGTAAATTGCACATGGTGCTGCACGGTTGTGCCCAATCCGCCAGTCAAGTCCAGACTGCTTTTATTGAACAAAGTGGCTATCTGCAATGGGCAGAATCAAACAATATCGTACTGGCATTTCCCCAGGCCAAAGTCAGCATGGCCAACCCACTGGCTTGCTGGGACTGGTGGGGTTACAGCGGTGAAAACTACCTGTGGCGCGAAGGCAAGCAAATGACGGTGCTGGTGAACTGGATCAGGAAATTGTCTGTACATTAGCCCGCAAGACTGGGCTTCCACCCATACGAGACCCTGGGGCGCAAATCCGCTTGCTCCCGTTTATTTGCAATACTCTTCAGTGCTGCAAAACACAAAACCAAGCCTTAAATGCAGGCAAAAAAAAGAGCATGGCTACTGAGTAACCATGCTCCTTTCGCTTGCTGTTGCTACTTACGAGCGGCTTTGCAGCGAATGCAGTTACTGAACAAAACCGCCCGGGGCGCCAGTCAAACCGGCCTCCCAGACTGTTATCATGCCAGGTACTGCAGTGCTAAATCAGAGCGGCAGAACTTTCGTAGCGCAAGGACCTTTCTGGCCCTGGCCCAATTCGAATTCAACCTTCTGGCCGTCATTCAAAGTTTTGTAGCCTGAACTCTGGATTTCTGAGTGGTGAACGAACAGATCTTTACCGCCGTCATCAGGGGTGATGAAACCATAACCTTTACCTGCATCGAACCACTTAACTGTACCTGTACTCATGAACTTATATCCTCAAATATTAATAATGGGTCTAACTAAACATCCTGCCAAATGGCAGAAATTCTTTTTTGGTGTTCGCGATATAGAAATAAAAATGCTGCCCGCTCTCAGTAACTCAAATGAGATAAGCGTGAGAGACTTATTGAAAAAATGGGTTTGCGCAAATTTTGCATTCTTTAGATATCCGGTTCCTGTTGGGCTGCTTTTTTTAAAACGCAGATTCAAGAATCGGAAGGAATCGCAGGCACCATGAATGGGGTTATTAAACTAGATTGTGCGCAGTGTAGCCTAAATAGCCGCTGATAGTAAGAACTTATTAAATTTTACTTAAATTGACGTCAACGGCCTTTTCGGCAGCAGCACCTACAACAGCACTAATATTGACGAAGTAAACTAGTCCGGAATATTGGCTCTGCTGTCAGAATCAGTCACTCAGGGTTGATGCACAAACGGCCAGGCCGTTTGTGCAAGCAATTTCAGGCCTTCGGGCTGATGGAAAAAACTGAATGGTGCCGGATAGGTGACTCGAACACCTGACCTACGCATTACGAATGCGCCGCTCTACCACCTGAGCTAATCCGGCACTTGGAAGGGGCGCAAGTATATGCAAAAGCACTATTTGACACAACACAGACTGGAGCTGATTCGGCAGTTTTTCCTACAGGAATTCAGGCATTTTTACCATTTTCTGTCCTCACGATTCCCGTCAAACTAAGTTCTGAAAATTAAACCCGGAAGGGCAGAAACTCAGGGGAACAGGATGCGCCAATCGTTGATTTCAACCCAAAGTCAAAGTGGCTTTTCTCTAATTGAAGTGATGATTGCCATGCTGGTATTGGCAGTGGGCGCAGGTGGCATTGCCCTGTTGTTGCTGGCATCGGTTCAAGGCACGGTACAGGCGCAAGAGAGAAGCATGGCCACCCTGCAGGCAGCTGAGCTGGCCCAACTGATTCATGCCAATCCTGCCGTACTGGGTCATTTTATTCTTCCTGCTGGATTTACCAGGAATTGCAATCAGGGTTCGTCCTGTTCCAGTGATGAATGGGCTGCCAGTCACTTACAACAATGGCAACAGGATCTGGAAGCAGGGATTGCCCAGGCTCATGGGGTGGTTTGCAAGGACTCTTCACCCATGGACGGTGACTATTCCGATCTGGCTTGCGATGGTATTGGCGAGCCTCTGGTAAAGATTGTCTGGCAGGAACAATCCTCGAGCCAACATAGCCAGCAGACCCAGCGCCTGGTTCTGCCTTTGCCGCAGCCCTGATTGCCATGACCCGGTTCAACAAGATACCGCATGGCAAGGGCATGAGCCTGATGGAGTTGCTCATTGCGATGGCGCTCAGCTCGCTGTTGAGCTTGATTCTGGTACAGATGGCCATAGCGACTCGCAGTAGTTTCAGGCTGCAGGAAAGCCTTGCCGAACTGCAGGAGAATGCGCGCTATTTCGCTGATTTGTTGAGCACCCATATTGCAGCCAGTGCCTACCATCCCCAACCCTGGTTGCATGAAACAACGCCGATTGGATTGATGGCAGACTCGGTGGACAGCAGTAGCCCCAACAGCGACAGACTGGTGTCACGGAACTGGTCTGAGCAGAATTGCTTTGGAACACCGAATCCAGACAAGGACAGCTCCGGCCAGCCCCGCTTCTACTTGAAGGAGTCCATCATCGAGATGAGCAGTGGCAATCTGATTGTCAGCTGCCGTTATGGACGCAACCCTGCTGAAATGGCCACGCAGGTCAATCGCCAGGGTGCGATTTCTCAAGTGGAAGTTTTCCAGGCTTTGTACGCCACCGATACAGATGGAGATGGGCAAGTCGATGCCTGGATCCGGGCGGGTCAATGGAGCAACCCACAGCAGGTACGTGCCGTTCGTCTGGGTATGTTGAGCAGCACTCGGGAGAGTGTCACCACTCAACAATCCCGGGTTTTTCAAATACTGGATTTCAGTTACACCGCACCGGCTGATGGCCGCTTGCGCCGCGTGGTCAATTACACCATCCCGCTGAATCACCTGTGGCCATGAAATCACTCACCAGATTAGCAACTGGAGGGACAGCGACAGCCAAAAGCTTCAACTGGAGCTTCAACTGGCCAGCCACAAAGGGAATGGTACTGCTGCTCAGTCTGGCTATGCTGGCGGGCTTGAGCCTGTTGGCAGTGCTGGCTGCGAACAGCATGCTGCAACAACGGTTGATGGCGAGTAATCATTCAGACGGTGAACTGGCTCGCCTGTCTGCCATCACTGCTGTCGCTGCCGGAGAAGCATTTCTATTTGGGCTAGCCCTTGATTCCCGCGAAGAAAGTTGTAGAGCAGATTGCTATGCAGAAACTGTCCGCAGCTATATCCATGCGCCCGGATCCCTACCCAAATACCCGGAATTCCTGGCAGATGATTGGTGGCTGCAGTGGGGCCAGGGTTTCGATACGACACTGGATTCAGGAAAAATGAGCGAAAGCCGTTCGGGTTGGGTCCTGCCAGGCCGACAGTCGCCGAGATTCGTTGTTGAGGAGGTCGAATACCAGATCACAGACAGCACCTCCCAGCCACCCGAAGCGCCAGCCATCAACGGAGTCGCTTACTACCGGATACTGGGCTGGGGTACCGGCGTGGCAAGCGGCAACACACATGTAATGGAATCCATCATAGCCAGACCCTGGTTAGCCAGCTCATCAAACAGCGAGGATGCCGGGATCAACTGCCGCACTTTCAGGCCGTGGTATGACTGCGGCCGTATGGCTTTTCGGGAAAAACGCTGATGAATTCATCGCAATTAACCAGCAACGGTAGCAGGCCATTTGGGTCGCGAAAATTGGCTCGTGGCTTCAGTTTGCTGGAGTTGATGATAGTTTTGCTGCTGATCACAGTGCTGGTCGCCATGGCGGTACCCAGCTACCAGCAATACGTTCAGAGAAGTCGCCGAGCCAGCGCCATTGAAGCGCTGTTTGCGGCGGCCAGCTGCCAGCAGAACCTGTATGCGACGGTATTTCATTACGACACCCGCAGTTGCATCCCCACTGATTCGACAGGCAACTACAGTTATCGTATGGATCCAGCCGAAGCCGCAAGCACCACGGTGTTCACGGTCATTGCTAGCCCATTGGGGCCACAGCAGCAGGATGCCTGCAAAGAGTTATTGCTGGACCAATCAGGCTGGCGAAGTATCAGTGGAGCCGAAGAGCTGCAGCGGAAATGTTGGGAGGGTCGATAGTTCAGGTCTTGTGGGTTTACACACCAATGTAGCCAAAAATTCAGCCTTTCATGAATGGCTGACCAAGCGGATGCGCAGCTCGCGGGGCAAAGCAAACTCCATACTTTCATTGATACCCGTTAATTCCTGAACTTGCTTGCCACCTTTATTTTTCAAACGTGCTATCACGTCCTTAACCAGACTCTCCGGGGCCGAAGCACCTGCCGTAACACCTACGGTCTCCACTCCACTCAGCCACTCATCGCGGATATCTTCTGCACCGTCAATCAAGTAAGCAGGAACTCCCCGTTTCTCCGCCAATTCACGTAATCGATTCGAATTGGAACTGTTTATGGAGCCCACGACCAGCAACAGGCCAACCTGTCCGCTCAGCTCTTTCACTGCATCCTGGCGATTCTGGGTGGCGTAGCAAATATCATCATGTCGGGGGCTGTGTATTTCAGGAAAGCGCTTTTGCAATGCGTGGATCACGGCCAGGGTATCGTCTACTGAAAGCGTGGTCTGGGTTACAAATGCTATGTCCGCAGGATGGGTCGGCTGCAGCTGCGCGACATCTTCCGGTGTTTCTACCAGGTAAATCCGGTTATCACTGGGCGGATGCTTCAGCCACTGACCCAACGTTCCTTCAACCTCAGGGTGCCCCGCATGGCCAATCAGGACCACATCCCTACCGGCTTTACAATGACGCGCCACCTCCATGTGAACTTTGGTCACCAAGGGACAGGTAGCATCAAAAACTTTAAGCCCACGATCTTTTCCGGCGTTGCGTACAGCCTTTGAAACACCATGGGCACTGAAAATCACAGTAGCGTTGTCGGGAATTTCATCCAGCTCGTCGACAAATACAGCACCTGCCTGCCGTAGCCGGTCGACCACAAAGCGGTTGTGAACCACCTCGTGACGGACATAAATCGGTGCCCCGAACAGCTCCAGCGCGCGCTCGACAATTTCGATGGCCCGGTCAACTCCGGCACAGAAACCCCTTGGATTGGCCAGCAGTATGTTCATGCTGCGGATTTCCTTGAAGCTAAAGACTGCAACAGGGCATCCAGCACCAGCAGGATCAGGCCGCAAGTGATGGCAGAATCGGCGACATTGAATGCAGGCCAATGCCAACCCTTGTAAAACACATCAATAAAATCGACTACGTAGCCTAGCTGGACTCGATCAGCCAGATTGCCTATGGCACCACCAATCACCAATGCCAGGGCTAAACCGGTTAACCATTCCCGGCGCGGCAGACGCAGCACCCAGACAATCAAAATCAGGCTGACTATGGAAGCCATGATGGTGAAGAACCAGCGCTGCCAGCCACCTGCATCACTGAGGAAACTGAAGGCAGCCCCGTAATTATGCGCCAGAGTCATGTTCAGCCAAGACAGCACCTCCTGCGGCCGGTACAAGGTCAGGACCTCTGTTGCCCAGGCCTTGGTTTCCATATCGGCCCAAACCACTGCGGCAGACACGAACAACCACAACCAGGAATAAGGCGCCGGCGGTTTGCGCTCCGGAACCTGCTTTTCAACCGGCATCCCGGTTTGGTCCTGATCTGAAGTCATTCAAGCCACCCGCCGGTGCTCGCCTGCACCACTTACGTTTTCGACACAACGCAGGCAGGCTTCCGGATGCTCCGGATCAGCACCCACATCGGCCCGGTAATGCCAGCAACGCACACATTTGGCATGCTCAGAAGGTGTAACCCTCAAGGCGATGTCTCCACCGTCCAATCTGACCTGTTCTGCATCGTCCGGCACAGACTCGATGTCATGCACTCGGGCATCTGAGGTGATCAGTACAAAACGCAACTCATCCCCCAGCCAATCCAAGGCCTCCTTGTAGTCACCACTCAGCCAAAGATCGACCTCGACTGCCAGGGATGATCCGGCCGCTCCTGAGCGCCGCACCTGCTCAATGGATTTACTCACCGCTTCACGCAACTCCAGGATCTGTTCCCAGCGAGCTCTTTCTTCCGCTGGTTGGTCCAGCTCAAATAAGCCCTGCCACCAGGTCGCCAGCAAAACACTCTCGCTGCGGTCGCCTGGCATATGGGCATGGATTTCTTCAGCCGTGAAGCTCAATACGGGAGTAATCCAGCGCAACATGGCTTCCAGCACATGGTACATGGCAGTTTGCGCTGAGCGCCTCGGTACGCTGTCAGCTGCCGTGGTATAGAGCCTGTCCTTGATGATATCCAGGTAAAAAGCGCCCATGTCGAAAGCGCAGAAATGATGCACTTTTTGGTAAATCTGCAGGAATTGATAATCTTCGTAAGCTTGCTGCACTTCATTCTGCAACTGCAAAGCCCGGTCTACGGCCCAGCGGTCCAACGGCAACAAATCTTCCGCGGCCAATGCCTGCGAGGGGTCAAAACCATGCAAATTGCCGAGCAGAAAACGTGCAGTATTGCGGATACGACGATAGGCATCGGAAACTCGTTTGAGAATTTCGTCTGATACGCTCATTTCGCCACGATAGTCCGCAGCTGCCACCCACAAACGCAGCACATCCGCACCCAATGAGTTCATCACTTTACCCGGCAGCATGACGTTACCCAGTGACTTGGACATTTTGCGACCATCCGCATCAACCACAAAGCCATGGGTCAGCACTTGTTTGTAGGGTGCTGAATCATGCATTGCAACCGATGTGAGCAATGAACTCTGGAACCAGCCACGGTGCTGATCTGAGCCTTCCAGATACAAGTCAGCAGGTCGTTCCAGTTCGGGTCGTTCATCCAGTACACAGCGATGCGAAACGCCTGAATCAAACCACACGTCGAGAATATCGCTGACTTTATGCCACTGGCTGGAGTCCACGCCCAGTCGAGTGTAGATATCATCAGCAAACCAGCAATCCACGCCCTCCTGTTCAACCAGCTGTGCAACCTGATGCATCAGTTGCTGTGTTTGCGGATGCAGTTCGCCACTGGCAATGTTGACAAACAAGGTGATGGGCACACCCCAGGTGCGCTGCCTGGAAATGCACCAATCCGGGCGATTCTGCACCATGCCCCGGATACGTTCCTCTCCCCAGCCTGGCACCCAGCGAACATTGCCTATCGCAGCCATCGCACTGGCGCGTAAATTGGCTTGGTCCATGCTGATAAACCATTGTGGAGTGACCCGGAATGCTGTGGGTGTCTTGTGCCTCCAGCAGTGTGGATAGCTGTGCTCAAAAGCTTCATTGAACAGCAGTACACCATTCGTCTGCAGCAATTCGGTAATCGTTTCGTTGGCTTTCCAGACCCACTGACCGGCAAACAATTCGGTGTCGTCCAGGTACACGCCATCTGGCCCCACCGGATTGCTGATGGGTAAGTTGTACAACTGACCAACCAGGAAATCTTCTACACCATGTCCGGGAGCTGTATGCACAGCACCGGTACCTGCTTCAATCGTGACATGTTCACCCAGGACGACAGGCACCTGACGCTTGTAAAATGGATGATGCACGAGCACGTGCTCCAAAGCCTGGCCTTTGACCTGGCCCAGTACCTTCACCTGATCCAGCGCCAGACGCGCCACCACGGCATCCTGCAGATCGGCAGCAATCACAATGCTGATGGTTTGCTGCTGCCATTGTGCAGTCAGCAACACATAATCCAGTTCGGCATGCAATGCCACCGCGTGGTTGGCCGGCAAGGTCCAGGGCGTGGTGGTCCAGATGGGCACGCCCAATTCGCCACCGGGGTCGCTTGCCGCGAATACGGCTAAAAAGGCTTCACGATCTACCGCACGAAACAGCACATCGATGGCGGGTGATACCTTGTCCTGGTATTCGATTTCAGCCTCGGCCAGCGCCGACCCGCAATCAAAGCACCAGTGCACCGGCTTGGCACCCTGCATCAAATGACCTTTTTCGATAATGGCAGCCAGCGCGCGAATCATAGTGGCTTCATAACTGAAAGCTCGGGTTTCGTAAGGCTGATCCCAATCACCGATAACACCCATGCGGCGAAAGCCAATCTTTTGCAACTCCACCTGTTTGCCTGCATATTCGCGACATTGGGCACGGAAAGCAGCTGCATCCAGTTTCTGCCCTACTTTGCCAAACTTCTTTTCTACCTGCAGTTCTATAGGCAAGCCATGGCAATCCCAACCCGGCACATAGGGTGAACGAAAACCGGCCATCAAACGCGATTTGACCACGATATCCTTGAGGATTTTGTTCACTGCATGGCCCATATGCAGGTCGCCATTGGCATAGGGTGGACCATCGTGCAACAACCACAATGGACGCTCAGAGGTAGATTGCTGGATGCGCTGATACATGCCAGCGTTTTCCCAGGCTTCCAGCATGGCCGGCTCGCGATTTGCCAGGTTGGCCTTCATGGCAAACTCAGTTTGCGGCAGGTTGATTGTGTCTTTGTATTCCATAATTTTCCAAGTGCCTGTCGGCTCTTCCCGTTACCCAGGCATTGTGCCTTTCTGTTTGGCCAGTAACTGCCTGGCCTGTTGTTCATCACGCTTCATCTGAAGCAACAAAGTATCGATATCAGCAAAATGCGACTCATCCCGCAACTTTGCCACAAATTCTACCTGTAATCGCCGCCCGTATAGGTCTGCGGCAAAATCAAACAGGTGCACTTCCAACAACAAATCTTCTCCGCCCACCGTAGGGCGACTTCCCAGGCTCGCGACTGCTTCCTGCCAGGGGCCATCACCCGACGCGTCGCAAACACGGGCATAAACGGCAAAGATGCCATTTATTGGACTTGGCTGCGCACGAACTCTCAAGTTTGCTGTGGGATATCCAAGCGTACGGCCCAACTGCTGACCCCGAACTACGTGCCCTTCCATGCGATACGGACGACCCAGCATCCTGCGTGCGTGGTCAAAATCGCCAACAGACAATGCCTGCCTGATAGCCGTGCTGGATATCCGTTCTTCGTCAGCCAATACCGGCTCCAGTGCTTCCACGCTAAAACCGGATTCATTACCCAAAGAGACCAGCAAGTCCAGGTTGCCGGCCCTTTTATTTCCAAAACGAAAATCCTGACCGACTACAACATGTCGGGCTGCCAGCTCATTGACCAACACCTGGCGGACAAATTCCGCCGGCTCCATTTGTGCCAAGGCCTGGGTAAATCGCATCATCCAGCACAAATCCGTACCAATTGATTGCAGCATGGCCAATTTTTGATGCACTGTGCTCAAGCGTGCAGGCGCTTGGTCTGGCCTGAAAAAGGCTTGTGGCAATGGTTCAAAGGTCACGACCACCAATTGCTCGCCGGCTGATACATTCGCCCGCGCACGCATCACCAAGGCCTGGTGCCCCCTGTGCACACCATCAAAATTTCCGATTGTGACTACCGATCGGCAAGATGGCGTGCTCCCGTTAGATCCGGGCCTGTTACGTTTGAGGTGCACCGTGT
>JBBKVS010000189.1:0-5506 GCA_037968555.1 Lysobacterales bacterium
GAGTCGACAGGCAGGTAATTTCGAACGAGTCACTTGTACCTGTCGGTGGGCGGCTCCTGGCCGAAAGCGGCACCCATTCCCGTGGCTTGCGTTTCCAGTCCGATGTCTGCTTCCGACCCAAAGCGGAAGTAGCCAGACTGGGAAAGCGGCCGCTCAACGCAGAGCTGAGCCGTCCGCGGAGGCAGGACGTGGCTGGCCGCGGAAGGACAATGGGCGTAGCTGGCCTGAAGCGGCCCAAACACGAGCGGGCCTTCATGCTGATCGTGACCGGCTATCCCGCCGATGATGCCAAAGTGCCGGTTATCAGCAAGCGGCCGCTGGATGAAATCGCTACTTTTCGGGATTGATTTGTATTCAGACCATGTTGCGCTGGAGCAGTTGTGCTCATGTGAAGGGCTACTTTTGAAGCGGATATCCGGCGCCTGAGTTCTTAATACATGTGCTGCTTCACTATGAAGCACACCAGTCACTTATCAGAAATAGGGGCCGGGTACTCTTTCCTGAAATGGTAACCGGCCCCTTTTATTCTTTGTAGTTCTGGTGGGCCGTGAGTGGCTCGAACACTTGAAAGCCTCCGAGTTGACTGCCTCCACAAACAACTTATCAAGAGCATTCGAATCACGAGAGCGTCAATCGCTCATGGCACGGTCATTACAAAAGGGATCACCGTGTAATTTCCAGTGTCCACGTCATACACGTTGAACTCCAACTCCATCGTAGCGGTAGTGCTCCCAATGCAAGGAACCCCCGGATCTGCACCGATCCAGCGGAAATTCTGATGAACAGGAGAGCCGTCGAAAAGCGGGCTGAGGTAGCGCATACCCGACACTGGCCTGGTCCAGCCTTGGCCCAGATCAGACCAACCCCCCGATATTGGGTAGATTTGTCCCGATCCAGCACCAAGAAAGTCTTGGTAGGAATTACAGTCTGCACCACCACCCACGACGGTGGCGCTCCAGAACATCTTGATCAACGCTACCTTAAAACGTGAAGCACTGCAGCCGGCACCTACGCACCTGATAACTGCGTCCATATTCGAGTAGCACCGGTCAAATGATGCGTAGTACCCAGTAATCAGGTACTCCCCTTCGAAATGGATGCAACGGAAGCGCGGATTCGTCGACGGATCCCAAGGTATGGAAGTTTCAGCAACCTCGAATCCAAAGTCGTTGTTACGGAACTCTGCCCTTGCGGTTTCGTTGCTATCGACTACAAAACTGCATCGCGGATCCGTGCTGCCTGCACAGGCGCCGCCCTCCGCCCAGCGCACAAACGTCCAGCCGAACACGTAGCGGGCAGTCAAAACGACCGTGGTTCCTGCTATTGCGGTGCCCTCACACACAGAGCCGCAGTTGATCGCCGGCGTAATCGTGTTGCCCGACGATTCGACCAGGCCTTCCAGTGTGGGTTGGCCATTGGCCTTGTTCAGCTTTTGCACTGTGATGGTGTGGGAGGTTAGGCAGGTAGCTATCGGATTAGGTACACCCATGAACTGGCAGATGCCCAATGCAACAAAATTCTTGTTGGGTCCTGCTTTATTTAACGCTTCATTGAATATTTCGGCCACGAAAAGGCTGGTGTGTTGTTTTGCGAGCTCATATGCCGGCGCATGTCCGTCCCTGAATCCTCGATCCTTGTTGATGCCGCATTGGGGTTCGACCAGCGCCCAATCCCAGGGGCACGCGATCATCAGCTCACTGAGCGGAGGCAGAGGGGGCACTGATGAGATTGGTTCTGGACTCAGAACATTACCGTGGGCACATTTTCCTTCACGCGCGCTGCAGATATGAGCACAATCAAAAATCCCGGTGGCCAGATAGTCGCCGCTGGTATGCGGGGCTTTACCGGGTGCTCCATCGGAGCAAACTGCATTAGCTGGGGTTTCCAGTTGTTTACCTTTCACGCCCAAAGCCGGATTCATCTTCGGATTTCCGGGAAGCAACAGTTGTTGTTCAACCCAATTGCTGTGAGAGTAATAATCCTGGAGCGTGTGCAGGGCATTACCCAACAGCTCTCTCGATGACAGACTCAGTTCAGTTTGTCTCAGAAGGTCAGAGGGGTCTGATTTGCTGAACGCACTATCGTTAAGTTGCAGAATGATCAGGTTTCGTGTTTTTACTAATAGGTCCTGGCCCAGTGCAAAGCGCTCATCATCGAAATGGTAGTCTTCTGCAAATCGTTCGTCTTTAAGGCTCAAAATATCGATATCCGCATTGCTCACGGCGATCCAGCTGAGTGATTCATTGCTGAATTTCAGCAATGAGCCGTTTGGCAGCAGGTAGTTAAAGTTGCTCTCGGAAAGTGCTTCGATGGTTACTTTTTGATGAATGGTTGGTGCAATCGTGAAAGCACTGATTTCTTCAGCCGAATGCATCGCCAAGAAGACCAGAAGTGCCTTGAACAATTTCCGGTTGCCCAAGGTCATTATTGCGACTCTTCGGCTGCCGACTGCGGAGCCTCAAAGCCATCATCGTGAATCAGGTTGAACTTCTGCACCCGCACCACGGTAGTTCCGAAATTGCTGCGTTCGGGTTCACTTTCACCGGTTGCGGTTACGGTCACAGTAATGTCCAGCACACCCACTGAAATACTTGGAACATTAAGATGAACGGTGGTGATAATCGTCTCATCCTGATCCAGCGCTACTTGCTCATCATCGACGCTAGCACCCACACCCATATCGTCTTCAACCGTCAGCAAAAAGCTGCCGGAAGGCCCATGATTGGTGATGCTTAGCTTGAGAGGAATCAGTCCCGGCTTCTCCAGCCCAAACAACGCATCAAAGCGAACCTCAAGCGTCTGTGGCTGGAACAGCTTGGGGCAGGTGACATCATAGGCGACATCCTGGTCATCCACTCCCGAGACGGCCATTTTGAAAGGCTGATCCGGAACGTCAAACGTTCCCAAAAAAATTATGCCATCGGGTGCTTCCTCGTCAAGAGCGAGCCCCAGTTCCTGCAGCAAGTCGTCTGCCTCATCAATCAGGCGAAACTCTGCGGTCTGCCATGGTCCGAGGAGTACAACCTGAGTGGCAGCGGTACCGGGTAAAGGGTTACCCGGAATCGGGTACCAACCTTCGTGCATGAATCGGCCTTTAAGCTCCACGATGTCGCATTGGAAGAAAGTGATGGAGGAAGGTGTCGCACCAGGTGCTTCAGCTAAAGAAGAAGGGACTTGCGCGTCTCGTTCCTGCTTTCGTAATGCCGCTGCAACGGCAATATCAATAGCCGACATCCCATCAAATGGTGATGCTTCGGAGGGCTGTGCAAGTGCTGATGCTGAAACGATCAGCAAACAGAAAATCAGGGGTGAACGTACCCTCGAGAGTTTTTTCAAAATGCTTTTTGACGCTCCGTCTGCGTGATCAAAGCCACAAAAACCGCACCACTGAACCACAGTGGCGCAGCAGCCCTGAGTGTCTAAATCCCTGACGTTGCATTGAAAGGTCTGACCCGACCCCACCGCTAAGCTAGCATACTTGCAGATAAACTGGCAATGCGGGCAGTTTCCGGGATTGAAACACCCAGCCGCAGACGCTGCCCCGCAGCCGAACTAAATTAAGTAATGGGGTCAGAGTAAAGGGACAGAGTGAAAAGGAGCGTAGGGTTTTAGTTTCGGAGCAGGTGCACATGATTGGTCATCAACACCCAGCCGTGAACCGCCACCCCGAATGACTGCTATTGGCCGAAAGCCTAAGTCAGGGACGATGTAATTTTGACCTTGCGAAGTTCTGCTTTCTGGCCGCAACCGGCCATATAAACTAAGAAGACACACATCGCTGCTTCCGACCCAGCCGAAGAGATTGTCGCCTTCTTGCTGTGGGTTAAAGGGGACTGTCCGCTGCAACCGGTTGTCAGGCGGCCTCCAGGATTGAGATACCTGCACCCGTGTCAATCTCACGTTTGAATGAGAAACCTGACGCATCAAACAGCGCCTCGTATTCCCGTCGCGTCCGTTGTTTTCCGCCGATCAGAGCGAGCATATGGATGTCCAGCATCTTCGACCAGGCTGGGCCAGGATCGTCGGGGACTATTTCTTCAATCAGCAGGAGCTTGGCATGCGACGGCGCCGCCCGCCGGATCGCTTTCAGGATTGAAATGGACTCGGCGTCGCTCCAGTCGTGGATGACTTCCATCACCAGGTAAGCGTCGCAGACCGGCAGCTTGTCTTTGAAAAAATCTCCGGCCTGCCGGGTAAGCCGCGGCGACGTCGCTCCAGCCTCATCTTTGACCACGTGCGGCAAATCGAACAGCACACCCTTTGCACTCGGCACACGCTCGAGCACGGCACTCAACAGGTGGCCGCGCCCTCCGCCGATGTCGCCAATCAGCTTGAACTCCGAGAAGTCATAGGCGGCAAGAACGCCGGCGATTTGGGTGTGCGCCTTGGTCACCATGGTCAAGTTGAATACGGCGTTCGCTTCCGGGTGCTGTGCGAAGTAAGCCCAGAGGCCGCCGGAGATGACCTTGTCCCCCGACGGAAGGCCAGTGCGTACGGACTGCTCCAGCTCCCCGAATGTCGCCCAGAAGGGTGGCAAGCCGAACATCCGCACGTAATCGCGCATGGACGTTGGATGGTCGGTGCGCAACATCCGAGACGCCGGCGAGTGGCGGAACTTGCCATCGCAAGATTCGAACACCCCGTGCGCGGAAAGAAGCCGCAGGACGCGGCCCAGTGCTTCAGGGTGGGCGCCAACCGACACTGCCAGCTCGGAGGCTGTTAGAGGGGTATCGTCCAGCTTGTCGGCGACTGCAAGATTGGCGACGACGTGTAGGCCCCGCGACAAACAGTAACCACCTGCTATCTGTCGCAACGTTTCGAAAGGATTGGACTCAATCATGGGAACTTCTCCTGTCCCGATGGCGAAGACGTTCTGCGTCCCGACAATTCATTGGACACCCAACGCCAAGTAGACCCCACATTCGGGGCGCAGCACAGCATCGTCGCGCTGTGCCTCCCCTGCGTCAAGCAAGTTACTTGCGCATGATCAGTCAGTTGCCCAATGGACCACGGCCAGACGCACCTGCTGATTTCGGTGCTACACCCCGGAGGACAGGGCATAAGTGATATGAGCACGAATCAGGGGCATATCGGGGGCGTCGGCGAGAAGCTGTAAGCCTGACCTGGAAACACAACTTGGTGGCGTCCGCTTTTGGCCGATTGCGGAATTTGTCGGCTGGTAATCTAGCTCTCGTTTTTGTTCCGGAATCTGACGGATAGCAGAACCCTGTTTATTTGGTCAGACATCTAAATCTTGACATATAAAGGGGTCATAAAGGGGGAGGACCCTTTTTGGAAATCAACGAATGACACAGTAGTGTGAGAGGGAAAAATGGTGGGCCGTGTAGGATTACTCGCCCCGTCCTGGGGCTCACCCTTCGGGCTTGACGCTGCGCGTCTGCATTCAAATTCTTTCCCGAAGAATTTGTCGAACCTACGACCAAAAGATTAAAAGCATGCCTTGGTAGTTTCAGGGTTAAATAAAATCAGTCACTTGCGGTGTTTG
>JBBKVS010000190.1:0-3308 GCA_037968555.1 Lysobacterales bacterium
CATCAGGTTGTCGCCGGGCGCACAGGCTACCGGATAGGCTGGGCCCGCTATGCGCGGCATGCCTTCCCACAAAGGCCGTATGCCGTAGTCCATGATTTGTTTGCGCTCCAGCACGTCGGCCCAGGTGGTGCTGGCAAATTGTTTGAAGTTCATAGCCATATTCAATACCGAATGAAATCAGGGAGGAAAAAAATCAGGGTGAAAGTTCAGGCTGGCATCAACTGCCGCCGGCCAACAGCACCCGAGTATCAAACAGGCTGCGGATGCGGCTGATCTGGCCCTGGTAAATGCGGAAGAAATAAGCGCCTTCCAGCTCTACGCCATGGATGCTATGCGTGAGCGTCCGTGCGGCAGCGGAATTTCGATCAATCACGATTTCCAGTACTTCAGTGTGTTTAATGAAAGGTGCCAGCTCCTTCAGGTGTTCGAACACAGCCACTTCACCGTGCAAGGGCTCTGGCAACATGGGTCCATGCATTTCAACCTGTTCCGACAAAGACAATGCCGCCGCCGCCTCTGTTGTTGTGGCAGCAAAAAATTCACGAATGGTGCTTTCAATGTGTTCGCTATCGCTCATGTTGTTACTTTCCTCTTGCGGTAGGTGCTTCAACAAATCGTTATTTATCAGAGTTAGTTTGGCACAAGGATATGCCAACATTTTCGATGATTGAAAATCATTGAAAATGAAGCCTATCACCAAATGTCATAATTATTGGGACACTTTTTGATAGGCGCGCTCTGATAATTCATGGATGAATTATTCAGGGCAATCAATTAAATAGTGGCCAGGTCGCCCTTGTCTTCCAGCCAAATCTTGCGATCCGCTGCGCGCTTTTTGCCCAGCAACATATCCATGACGAGGTTGGTGGCAGTGTGGTTTTCTACCGTAAGTTGTACCAGTCTGCGCGTATCGGGATCTACCGTACTTTCACGCAGTTGCAATGGATTCATTTCACCCAGGCCTTTGAAGCGCGTCTCGGTTATTTTTCCTTTCTTGTTTTCCGCTGCGATGCGCTCGTGTATGCCTTTGCGTTCTTCATCATCCAGTGCGTAATAGGTTTCCTTACCTACGTCGATGCGGTATAGCGGCGGCATGGCCACAAAAATATGACCGGTTTCCACCAGTGCCGTGAAATGCTTGAGGAACAAGGCGGCCAGCAGGGTGGCAATGTGCAGTCCATCTGAATCTGCATCCGCCAGGATGATGACCTTGCCATAGCGCAATTCAGATATGTGGTTGGAGCCCGGGTCCACGCCTATGGCCACAGAAATATCGTGTACTTCCTGGTTGCTCAGCACCGAATCGGATTCCACTTCCCAGGTATTGAGGATCTTGCCACGCAAGGGCAGTATGGCCTGGTATTCACGGTTGCGAGCCTGTTTGGCCGAGCCACCGGCTGAATCACCTTCCACCAGGAACAGCTCGGTGTGGGCCAGGTCCTGTGAGCTGCAGTCGGCCAGCTTGCCGGGCAGGGCAGGCCCCTGGGTAATTTTTTTGCGCACCACTTTCTTGGCCGACTTCAGCCGCCTCTGGGCATTGTCGATAGCCAGTTGGGCAATGGCCATGCCATCGCTGACGTGCTGGTTCAGCCACAGACTGAAGGCATCCTTGATAATGCCGGAGACGAATGCAGCACAAGCCCGGGAAGACAGGCGTTCCTTGGTCTGGCCGCTGAACTGTGGATCACTGAGTTTAACTGAGAGTATGTAAGCAACCTTGTCCCAGACATCTTCCGGGGCCAGGCGTAATCCACGCGGCAGCAGGCTATGCAATTCACAGAACTCACGCAGGGCCTCCACCACACCGGTGCGCAGGCCGTTCACGTGGGTGCCGCCCTGCACGGTGGGAATCAGGTTGACATAGCTTTCCTGTAAAAGCCCGCCCTGGGGCAGCCAGCAGATAGCCCAGCTGGCTTCGGAGTCCACGCCTTTCATGCGGCCGGTGAAAGGTTCTTCCGGCAAGCAGTCGTAATCTGTCAGTTCGCTGCTCAGGTAATCGGCCAGGCCGTCCTGGTAGCACCACTCTTCCTTTTCGCCGGTCTTGTCAATTTTCAGACTGACCATCAATCCGGGGCAAAGTACCGCCTTGGCGCGCAGCAGATGGTGCAGCCTGGGTATTGAAAAGTTGTTGGAGTCAAAGTATTTGGCATTCGGCCAGAAACGGATGCGTGTGCCGGTATTGCGCTGTCCCACGGAACCGATGACTTCCAGTTCGCTGACTTTGTCGCCATCAGCAAAGCTCATATAGTGTTCGCTGCCGTCGCGTTTGACCCAGATTTCCAGTTTGCTGGACAGGGCATTGACCACCGACACGCCCACGCCGTGCAATCCGCCGGCAAATTGGTAATTCTTGTCGGAGAATTTACCGCCAGCATGCAAACGCGTCAGTATCAGTTCAACGCCGGGAATTTTCTGTTCGGGATGTATGTCCACCGGCATGCCACGGCCATCGTCGCTGACCTCTACCGAGCCGTCGTCATAAGCGGTGACGGCGATCTGCCGTGCATGGCCGGCCAGAGCTTCGTCTACACTGTTGTCTATCACTTCCATGGCCAGGTGATTGGGCCGTGTAGTGTCGGTGTACATGCCTGGCCGACGTTTGACCGGATCGAGTCCGGTCAGGACCTCGATGTCACTGGCCTGGTATTGATTGCTCATTGGATTCCGTTGTTGTGCCCTGGCTGGCTACTGCCAAGCTTGCGCGATGTTCGCCGGTTTGTCCCGGAATTTCAAGGCAGATTGCTGGCCAGAAAAATATTAACTGGCGTAAATCCAGCAATGGCGCGGCTTTCCGCTGGGTATGCGAAATTAAATGTGTAAAAGTTTAGCAACCGGGCGGAGCTTGGACTAAAATGTCCTTCCAGAACTTCGGCACCCCACCATCGATTGAATACTGATAAGGTTCTGGAAATGGCATCTCTTGTTTTTGTTACCGGCGGCGTAGTCTCTTCATTGGGCAAGGGGCTGTCAGCAGCCTCGCTCGCAGCCATTCTCGAATCGCGTGGCCTCAAGGTCACCATGGTCAAGCTGGATCCCTATCTGAACGTGGATCCTGGCACCATGAGCCCGTTCCAGCATGGCGAGGTTTTTGTCACCCAGGATGGTGCAGAAACCGACCTGGATCTGGGCCATTACGAGCGCTTTATCCACACCCGCATGAGCCAGTTGAACAACTGCACCACAGGGCGTATCTACAACAACGTCATCATGAAAGAACGCCGCGGCGATTATCTGGGTGCCACGGTGCAGGTGATTCCGCATATAACAGATGAAATCAAGGAATGGGTGGTTAAGGCTGCAGAAGGATA